>NZ_JBKFGH010000004.1:0-369371 GCF_051233475.1 Neobacillus terrisolis
CAGCTTCTCTACTTAGAGTTGCCCAAAATTAATACAATACAAATTTGGAGTGGGAGCCTTGACAGTTTCGTTCATATCAGGAGGCTCCCGGACTCCCCCGCTGGGTCGCTAAGCACCTGGAACGGAAATCAACAGCCAGATTTAACATGGTCAAAAGAAAAAAGCTGCTCAAAAAGCAGCTTTTTTCTTTGTCTTACTGTCCAGCTCCAGCGCCCAGCGCCTAGTGGACTTCGCCCACCTCCCTACGATAAGTCAACATCGAATCGCTATCGCTCTTCGTGTTTCCTTTATCTCAGTCGATGTGCTCCAGTCCTGTCGTGCGCTACCCGGGCGCTTCCACTTTTCTTACTTATTAATCCCCGGTTTGTCATTATAACCAGCTGTAAAAATGGCAGATAAGAATGCAAGTGTTACCCCAATGATTAAAATAGTACCCATTCTAAAATGACCCTCCCATCCAATAAAGCAGTTTTCATCAAGCCCTATTATAGCCTATTCCAATCAAAGTGTGAATGAAATGTTCAAATATTTCATAATAATAAATATTCCATACAATAGTTTGTCCCTTCTTAGTCATTAGTATGGACTTTAGAAAGTGCATTATTGTTAGTTTTAATGGAAAAAAAAGAAAAAGTATCCCATCCCTTTTCTTGTGTTAGGCATGTTCATTTGTTACTCGGCATAGGATTATATTAGTCGTCTCTGAAAATGCTAGTGGGGGAGGTCCTTATGGATATATTAAAAAAAATTGAGAATTATCGTGTAGAGGAAGAGAAGTTAAAGTGGGAAGGGACGTTTGGGGAGTATTTGGAGCTCGTTAAGGAAAAACCATGGGTTGCTCAATCTGCCCATTCCAGAGTTTATAATATGATTAAAGATGCAGGGGTTGAAGAGATCCGCAACCGCAAACAGTATCAATTTTTCAGCAATCAGTTGTTTGGACTCGAGGAGCCTTTGGAAAGGCTGGTTGAGGAGTATTTTCATCCTGCAGCAAAGCGTTTGGACGTTAGGAAACGAATTTTGTTATTAATGGGACCAGTCAGTGGCGGAAAATCTACCTTAGTTACAATGCTAAAGCGGGGACTAGAAAAATATGCACGCACAGATCGAGGGGCGTTATTTGCGATTAAAGGATGCCCGATGCATGAAGACCCGCTTCATTTAATTCCACATCATTTACGGGATGACTTCCATGAAGAATATGGAATTCGAATTGAAGGTAATTTATCCCCATTAAATATGATGCGTTTAGAGAAAGAGTATGGCGGACGCATTGAGGATGTTCTGGTTGAACGAATTTTCTTCTCAGAAGATAAGCGGGTGGGGATAGGAACATTTAGTCCATCTGATCCAAAGTCACAAGATATCGCCGACTTAACAGGAAGCATTGATTTTTCAACAATCGCTGAATTTGGTTCTGAGTCAGACCCGAGAGCCTATCGGTTTGACGGAGAGCTTAACAAAGCTAATCGCGGAATGATGGAATTTCAGGAGATGCTAAAGTGTGATGAAAAGTTCCTTTGGCATTTGCTTTCGTTAACCCAAGAAGGAAATTTCAAGGCCGGAAGATTTGCGCTCATCAGTGCTGATGAATTAATTGTTGCCCACACGAACGAAACGGAGTATCGCTCCTTCATATCCAATAAAAAGAATGAGGCCCTTCATTCGAGGATTATTGTTATGCCGATTCCATATAATCTTAAAGTCACCCAGGAAGAGAAAATTTATGAAAAGATGATCCATGAAAGTGATGTAGCCGATGTTCATATCGCGCCACATACATTAAAGGTTGCTGCGATGTTTACGATTTTAACCCGGTTGAAAGAGCCGAAAAAAGGCGATATTGATTTAATAAAGAAGATGCGCCTATATGATGGTGAGAATGTCGAAGGCTTTAATTCAGCGGATTTGGCAGAATTAAAGAAGGAGTTTCCTGATGAAGGGATGAGCGGAATTGATCCGCGCTATGTCATTAATCGAATTTCCTCTACGATCATTCGAAAAGAAATTCCTTCGATTAATGCTCTGGATGTTTTACGTTCATTAAAAGAGGGGCTTGATCAGCATCCTTCAATTACCGCCGAATTAAAGGAACGGTATTTAAACTTTATTTCTTTAGCTCGCAAGGAATATGATGATATTGCTAAGAAGGAAGTTCAGAAAGCTTTTGTGTATTCTTATGAAGAATCAGCCAAGACGTTAATGGATAATTATTTAGACAATGTTGAAGCTTATTGTAATAAAGCGAAGCTTCGTGATGCTTTGACCGGTGAAGAAATCAATCCTGATGAAAAATTAATGCGTTCTATTGAAGAACAGATTGGCATTTCTGAAAATGCGAAGAAAGCGTTCCGAGAGGAAATTTTAATTCGAATTTCTGCGTATGCTCGTAAAGGAAAACGGTTTGATTATAATTCGCATGATCGTCTCCGGGAAGCGATCCAGAAGAAACTGTTTGCTGATTTAAAAGATGTTGTGAAAATTACTACATCTTCTAAGACCCCAGATGAGCAGCAATTAAAGAAAATTAATGAAGTGGTCGCAAGATTAGTTGATGAACACGGCTATAATTCAACTTCTGCAAATGAATTACTGCGTTATGTTGGAAGCTTGTTAAACCGATAATCACCTGTGCAAAAAGGCTAGCTGTTGAAAGCTAGCCTTTTTGCACTTAGCTTATTTTTCTTTTTCCTTAAGATCTATCTTTTTGCAGCCCACATACAGACAGGAGTAAATTTCTAAACCTTGCTTTGCTTTCGCTAGACCCTTTAAATAGGGAGAAACTAAATCCTTAAAATCCTCTCCCACTCCTTCTTCCTCTAAAATCCCATAAACAAACAGTTTTTTTTCCTCAAAAAGAAAAGCTACATTACCAACGGCTTTATTGGACGAGTCCACAACATTTAAAACTTGAAATGTAGGTGCAATTACTTCAGGTGAAAAATAAATTTGCATTTGCGATCAACCCCTTAGGAGAACTGTAATTTTTCAAATAATGTATCACTATTTTCAGATGGTTTTTTCTTTTTAACATGTATGAGTGTTAGACATAATAGCCCGGCAAAAAGTGTCAGACCTGCAGTGGTTAGAAACATGCCGGTTCTGGACCAGTCCATTAATTTACTGAATATTGGCGGACCAATTGCCACTCCCAGAAACCGAACTGATCCATAAAGCGAGGTAACGAACCCACGCCGATCGGTGGGAACAGAGCCAGTGATAAAGCTATTAATGCACGGAAGCACTAAACCAGTACCAATACTGCTTATGACAAGGACTGAAAAGAACGGAACTAATTTTTTGAAGAAAATTAGCGATGCAAAGGATGCTGTCATTAGCAACAACCCTAATACGATGAGCGATTTCATTAGGCCCATTTTCTTTCCAATTTTACTTCCGGTGATATAAGATGTTGTTGTCATGAACAGCAATGGTATCGCTAAAATACCCCCTTTAGGGATTCCATCAATTTGATAATCTTTTTCAAGAATGTCGGAGATGTAAAAGAGGATCCCGAACAGTGTAAACAGGCAAGTTGCCCCCGTGAAATAGGCGGCAAAAAGCCAACGACCTTCATTTTTAAAAACAGAAACTAGCCCTTTGACGTACTTACCTAATGGAGGGGGCTCTTTTTTTGCTTTCTTTTCTTTAATAAAAAAGATCGTTAATAAAATAGAAGCAAGACAGAAGATTGGAAACGCAAAAAATGCAGCGTACCAAAATAAAAGAGCAAATAATGAGCCAAGAATTGGGCTTATGACCTTGCCGAAACCGTTTGAAGCTTCAACTAGTCCCAGAACGCGGCTTTGCTCGGCCCCTTTGAATAAATCCCCAGTTAAGGCCATTGCAATTGGAGCGGTGCCGGCTGCGCCAATTCCCTGCATAATTCTCCCTGCCAAAATCCACATGTATGAATTAGAAAACCACGCAGCAGCTGCACCTGCCAGAAGCCCACCGCTCCCATATAAAATAAGGGCGGGAATAATAATGGCTTTTCGTGAAAAACGGTCAGATAAATACCCTAGTATTGGGATCGAGACTGCGGCTGCAATAGAAAAAACCGAAATTACCAGACTTACTTTAAATTGGGAGACATCCAGCACTGTTTTCATTTTTGGGAGAATGGGTATTAACATTGAATTTCCCAAAACGAGAATCATGGGAATGGAACCTATTGCTAATATCGTCAACCCATTTGGTTTTTGCTTTGACAAGGAAAGTCACCCCTAACTGAAAAATGAAAGCTTTTCTATTGTTTGAAAGGGGCAGACAGATTATTCATGGTCAGTTGCCTAATTTGGGTGGAGAGAGCCCAAAAATTACACATTTACCCACTTTCTGAATACTCTATCCTAGAATATTGAGGAGGCGTTTTCCCTAATGGATTTTTTAGACTTGCCAAAAAGAACTTCAGGTCAAAGAGATTTTGGATTAACTTCGATTGTAGATTTTGGTACTCCGATGGGAGAGCTTAAGTATATATTGGATGATTATTCCACCATGATTGATATCGCAAAAATTGGCATTGGAACGGCCTATGTAACACCGAATATTCAAGACAAAATAGCTCTATATAAGAAATACGAAATTAAACCTTATTGTGGCGGTACCCTTTTTGAAAAATGCGTCCTTCAGCAAAAAATCACGGAATATATTCAGTTCTTAAAGTCTTTAGGAATTGAATGGGTCGAAGTATCGAACGGTACATTAGATATTTCCCTCGCAGAGCGCCTCTCCCTTATTTCTCTATTTAAAAAAGAATTTCATGTAATTGCAGAGGTTGGTTCAAAAGATTGTAATAAAGATATCCCGATTTCTAAATGGAAGGAAGAAGTTTCTGCGCTCCTTGAAGCAGGTTGTGAATATGTCATAACAGAAGGAAGAGATTCCGGAACTTCGGGAATATATGAAAAAAATGGTGACATTAAAAATGATCTAATTAAGGATTTGGTCCAAGATATAGATTATAAAAAGATTATCTTTGAAGCGCCAACGGCAAAACATCAAATGTATTTTATTCAACAAATTGGTCCAAATGTCAATTTAGGCAATGTAAAGCTTCAGGATGTTTTAGTACTGGAGGCACAGCGGCAAGGGCTAAGAAGTGAAACCTTTTATTTGGAGGATCGTGAATGCACATTACTTTGATACGCCATCTCCCGACTGAATGGAATATAAAGGAGAAACTTCAGGGCAGAAAGGACATTGTTATTGCAAATCTAACCGAAGACTACGAAAAAAAAATTCGTGAAAATAAGCAACAATTAGTGAAACTGGCCCCTTTTGATCTTGTGTTGGCGAGCACTTTAAAGCGGACTCATCAAACAGCACACATATATGGATATAAACCGGAAACAGAGCAATTATTGGATGAACTCGATTTTGGGCCATTTGAAGGGGCAGCAAAGAAAAAACTAATTGAGGTTTATGGAGATAAGTGGATTGAAAACCCGAAAGAACTTACTTTAGGTGAGAGCCTTATCAACCTTGAAGGTCGCATTACCTCATTTATAGATAAATATGCCGATTTTTCTAGCATATTAGCATTCGGGCATGGAGCCTGGATTAGGGCAATTGTATCTTACTTCCATTATGGTGACATTAACATGATGAATAAAATCATCGTGGAAAACAATCAATGTATTACTATACATTTTTGATTTTTACAGAGAAAGATGAGTGAGGGGGAGGGTTCGTTTGTCCGGGGTATTAACATATGAGAATTGGAATGAACAGAAGGTTACGGAAGTTCTTAACGAGAATCAGGATTATTTCGATATATTGAAATGGGCGTTTCAAGAATATAAAGAGGATATCATTTATTCCTGCAGCTTTGGTGCAGAAGGAATCGTATTAATTGATTTGATTTCTAAAATTTCCAAGGATGCAAAGATTGTATTCCTTGATACAGGGCTACATTTTCCGGAAACGTATGAGCTTATCGAGAAAGTGAGGGCTGTTTACCCCACCCTGCAAATAAAAATCGTAAAACCTAAGATGGGTTTAGATGAACAGTCAAAATGGTATGGTGATGAGCTCTGGAAAGATAACCCCAATTTGTGTTGTCACATGCGGAAAATCGTTCCGTTAACAGAAGCTTTAGAAGGGGCAAAGGCCTGGATCTCCGGATTAAGGCGGGAACAATCACCATCTAGAAGTAAAACAGCTTATATTAACAAAGATACTAAATTCCAAAAAGTAAAAATTTGTCCTTTGATTCATTGGACTTGGGATGATGTATTAAATTACATCCATTTAAATCAGCTTCCTTATAATCCTTTACATGATCGAGGGTATCCTAGCATAGGCTGTCACCCCTGTACTACGCCTGTATCCAAAACCGAGGATGGTCGTGCCGGGAGGTGGGCAGGTCATAATAAGACAGAATGCGGACTGCATGTAAATGACAAATAAACGAAGAATCGGGTATACAATGGGAGGAAAGAACGGTGAGTGTCAATCAACCACATGGAGGCAAACTTATTCAACGTATTGACCTGTTACAAACAGCAGATCTTTCACTAAAAAATGTTGAACTGGATAATTTGGAATTGAGTGATTTGGAATTAATCGCTAACGGAGGATACAGCCCTTTACAAGGGTTTATGGGTAAGGCAGATTATGACTCTGTCGTGATGAAAATGCGGCTGGCAAATGGGATACCTTGGTCGATCCCAATCACTTTGGCAATTGATAAAGTGAAAGCAACCGAGCTGGCCATAGGAGAGAAGATTAACCTTGTTTCTAATGGGACTGTTTATGGGGTTATGAAGGTAGAGGATATGTATATCCCTGATAAAAAACTTGAAGCAGAAATGGTTTATCGTACTACAGACCTTGCTCACCCTGGGGTAAAAAAACTTTTTGACCGAAATCCAGTCTATATCGGCGGTCCAATCACATTAATTAATCTTCCGGAAAAAGGGCAGTTTGAGGCATATCATTTAACACCAAAACAAACGAGGAAGATTTTCTCTGAGATGGGGTGGAAGACGGTTGTTGGCTTTCAAACACGGAATCCCGTTCATCGGGCCCACGAATACATTCAAAAATCGGCTTTGGAATTGGTTGACGGTTTATTTTTGAATCCGCTGGTGGGGGAAACAAAGTCAGATGATATACCGAGTGAGATCCGGATGAAGAGTTATCAAGTATTGCTTGAAAATTATTATCCGAAGCACCGTGTATTCATGTCCGTTTTTCCAGCAGCGATGCGATATGCAGGGCCAAGAGAAGCGATTTTTCATGCGATTGTTCGAAAGAATTTTGGCTGTACTCATTTTATCGTTGGGCGTGATCATGCTGGGGTAGGAAATTATTATGGAACGTATGATGCACAAACGATTTTTAGTTATTACAGTAAAGATGAGTTAGGAATTCAACCGCTGTTCTTTGAGCATAGCTTCTATTGTAAAAAGTGTGAGAACATGGCATCAGAAAAAACCTGTCCACATGACAAGCAGCATCACGTCATTTTATCGGGAACGAAGGTACGAGGCATGTTGAAAAACGGTGAGCTTCCGCCAAAGGAGTTTAGCCGCCCTGAAGTCATCGAAATACTGATTGAGGGAATGCAAGAAGTTTATATTAAAGATTTAAGGGTGTAGCAGATGGGGACTCAGAACAATATTACTTGGCACAAAACGACTGTTGCAAAGAAAGACCGCCACCACTTAAATGGACATAAGAGCTGTGTCCTATGGTTTACCGGATTGTCAGGATCAGGAAAGTCTACTTTGGCAAATGCAGTAGATCATGAACTATTTAGCCAAGGTTATCATAGTTATGTATTAGATGGGGACAACATTCGCCATGGCTTGAACCGTGACTTGAGTTTTGGGAAAGCGGATCGCAAGGAAAACATACGGAGAATCGGCGAGGTAGCAAAGCTGTTTGTTGATAGCGGTATAATTGTTTCTTCAGCGTTTATTTCTCCGTTCCGAGAGGATCGTGAACTGGTCCGGAAGATGTTTGCAGCGGATGAATTTATTGAAATTTATTTAAACTGCCCTATCCAAATTTGCGAATACCGCGATCCGAAAGGACTATACAAAAAAGCACGACAGGGCAAAATCGAGGATTTTACCGGAATATCTTCCCCATATGAGATTCCAGACAGTCCAGAAATCATCATCGAAACAAATAATATGACGATTGAGCATTCTGTCAAACAAATTTTATCCTATTTAAAAGGAAAGAAGATCCTCTAGCAAGGGGATTTTCTTTCCTTCATTATTTGCTTTTTCGCCAATTAAGGGAAAGAATTTGCAATTTTTGAAACCTCAGCTTATATATATAATCAATGATGTTCGTTGAAAAATACTGACAGATGATAGCAAATATAACGATTTTATAATTAATCACCAGCGCTGTTAGGAGGAAAATAAAGAAATTAATCCACATCATGACTTTACCTGGTCTCCAATTTTTATAGGAAGCAATCAATAGTGCGGGGATCACCATTCCACCACTCGATGCTCCCGCTCTTATAAGTAAACCGACTCCGATCCCGAAAAAAATACTTCCAGCGATTAAATCAAACAGCATATGTACATGGACATGAGGAACATAAGAGGTAATCAGACTGACAGTGGTTGAGGTCGTTGCAACGGAAAAAATAGTTCGTAATGTCCACGTATATCCAAAGTAGTTCACTGCAAACAGCAAAAAGACGATGTTAGCAAGCCATAAAGAAAAGCCGAGCGGCAATCCTAACAGATGATTCATTAAAATGGCAATACCCGCTGCTCCACCTGAGGGGATCGAATGTGGAAATAAAAATAAGGACATCGATAAGCCTTGTAAAATTGCTCCAAATAATAAACTAAAATAAATAAGAAAAGATCGTTTCATAAAGTACTGAACCAATCCTTTTCGATTTGAAATTGGCCCCCCATAGTATCAGCTCCCTCCTTGTCCATTTTATGAGTAACGAGAAAAGATTATGTTGAATCAGGAGAGCATATTTTCCTTGATGCAAATATTTATAAAAACTCTGCCTGTCCAACGTGTTAGGTATTCAAATCAATATCGTAATAATTAGTAAATTATTTTGTTTTTTCGCATAGGATAAAGTAATCCACATTTCTATTTTTATTAAAAGAACACTCTGGATATTGTATGTGAATGCTAGGAAATTGGTGAATTAAAATTTAAAGGAGGGGTAAAGTTGACCGAAGAAAATAACCAACCGTATATCATTTCCAAAGAAGATTGGTCCCTCCATCGAAAAGGCCATGATGATCAGCAACGTCACCAAGAGAAGGTTCAAGAAGCAATTCGTAATAACCTCCCTGATTTAATTACTGAAGAGAGTATTATCATGTCCAATGGTCGTGAAGTGGTGAAAATTCCGATCAGGTCGCTGGATGAGTACAAAATTCGCTATAACTATGATAAAAACAAACATGTTGGGCAAGGCGATGGTGATAGCCAAATAGGAGATGTAATCGCCCGCGATGGATCAGGTACCCAGAAAGGTCCGGGCAAGGGCCAGGGTGCTGGAGATCAGGCGGGTGAGGACTATTTTGAAGCAGAGGTCTCTTTAATGGAGCTTGAGGAAGCTTTGTTTAAACAGTTGGAGCTTCCAAACCTGCAGCGGAAGGAACAAAATGAGGAGCTTGTCGAAAATATTGAGTTCAATGATATTCGCAAAACAGGTTTAATGGGCAATATTGATAAAAAACGGACGATGATGAGTGCTTTTAAGCGGAACGCCATGCAAGGGACACCGGGATTCCATCCAATTTATCGAGAAGATTTGAAATTTAAAACTTGGAATGAAATAGTTAAACCGGAATCAAAGGCTGTGGTTCTGGCGATGATGGATACAAGCGGCTCAATGGGAATATGGGAAAAATATATGGCGCGCAGCTTTTTCTTTTGGATGACGCGCTTTTTGCGAACCAAATACGAGACCGTCGAAATTGAATTTATCGCCCATCATACCGAGGCGAAGGTCGTAACCGAAGAGGATTTCTTCACAAGAGGGGAAAGCGGAGGGACGATTTGCTCGTCGGCTTATCGGAAGGCATTAGAATTGGTGAACGAAAAGTATAATCCAAAACGCTATAATATTTATCCTTTTCATTTTTCTGACGGTGATAATCTAACATCAGATAATGCCCGTTGTGTTAAATTAGTAGAGGAGCTCATGAAGGTATCAAATATGTTTGGGTACGGTGAAGTAAATCAGTATAATCGCCATTCAACACTTATGACAGCTTACAAGAATATTAAAGCAGATGAATTTCGTTATTATATTCTTAAGCAGAAAGCTGATGTTTTCCATGCGATGAAGAGCTTCTTTAAGAAAGAAGAAGAAAACGGAAAAATGTATGCTTGAAAAAATCGACAGGTATCCTCCTGTCGATTTCTTTATGACCAAAAGCGGTATGTTTATATCGACCATAGCAACGCAATCGTTTAGATGATAAAATGAACAATCTGTGAACAAACGGCAATTTTAAGTAAAAATGTTAATTTATCTAGACGGAAAATATTATTTTATAAAAATGTTTTTGGTAAAATTAGGTTTGCCGAAATTTTTGCAATTAAAAATTTTTAATGACCTGAGGAACCAACATGAGTAGACGAAGGGTTATTTCCAAGAAACATGCTTTTTTAATCATGGGTGGTTATGTAATCATCCTTTTTTTTGTGTGGATTGCATTGAATCAATATTTTATTCAAAGAAATCCCCAATTGGCATTGGTTCAGGAGTATAAAAACCTTGTCAAGGAAGATCCGGAAAATCCAGACAAGCTTAGCCAATTAGGAAAAGAGTACTTGCAAATGTTTGAACAGACCCAAGAAAAAAGCTATTTGAATAAGGCAAAACAACTATTTTGGAAGGCTTTAAAACTTTCGCCAAACAATACCGAGTATCGGTTATATCTTGCAGACACTTTAGCGTTGTTAAAGGATCAATCAGCAATGAAACAATACAAACAAGTTTTGAAACAAGACCCGTTAAATTTACAGGCTAATTATGAATTAGCTCTTTATTATGGAAAAAACAAGAATTATGATCAAGCGATTGTTCATTTTAAAAACTGTCTTGAAATAGAACCAACTGCTGCAGACGTGTATTTTGAGCTTGGGGAAATTTATGAAAAAATGAACGATCAACAAAACGCCTCTCTTATGTACGCCCAGACTAAAAAATATGATCCCCTTTTTACGGAAGTGGATAAAAAACTTAACCAGTTAATTGAGGACTAAAATATGAAAATCAGAAAATTAATTGATTCCTTGTTTTTAATAACGCTCGTATTTGGGATTGGGCTAATTGTTTTTATCTTATCTAAGGACTCTGATGATGTCCGCATTCCGATTGTTGATTCAAAAAAAGCGGCTATTTCCATTATTACGCCGCTAACCAAAGAGCCGCTGCGAAATCCGATTGATTTGGCTGTAACTAGCGATGGGAATATCTTTATTACTGATTCAGATAACCATCGGATTCAGGCTTTTGACCGTAACGGGAAATTTATCACCAGCTTCGGGGGTTACGGAGCGGGTGAACAACAATTTAATTACCCGGTCGGGATTGTTGCAGATAGTGAAAATAATCTTTATATTGCAGACCTCTATAATCAACGTATTTCCGTGTTTGGTCCTGATGGAAAGTTTAAATTTTATATTTATGCAGATAATGCCATTCCAAGTGCAATTGCAATCGATCAAAGCGGGCATTTATATATTATTGACAAAAGTGATAACACCGTGAAGAAATTGACTCGGCAAGGAAAGGTGTTGTTAAGCTTTGGTGGATTAGGGAATGATGATGCCAAGTTTCAATATCCGCTCGGAATAGCGGTCGATAAGAATGGGAAAATATTCGTTTCGGATACAGGAAATAATCGAATTCAAGTGTTTAACGATAAAGGGAATCTCGAACAAATCATCAAGGTTCCGATCGGACCGCCTAGCGGGATTACAGTAGATTCCAATTCAGATATTTTTTTCACAGAACCTACCAATGGTCAAGTTCAAACTGTTGACAATGAAAAGAGTCCGAAAGTGCTGATCAGTACGGAGGAGCTTAATCAGGATGGATTATTTTTCCCAGAAGGAATTGAAATCAAAGGGAAAGAGCTATTCATGACGGATAAGGGAAACAATCAAATCATTATTTATCCACTCGAATAGACATGAAATTTTGATGAAGAAGGGAGACGAGGGAATGAGAGGCAGCTTAAATAAATTTAAAGTTTTTTTGCTTTTTGTCAGTGCGTTATACTTCCTTTTTCTCGTGCCTTCCAAAATGGCCGCTGAAGAACTTGTGGAAACCCCTCACTATATTTTTCAAAATAATACCAATATGTGCTCGAAATGTCACTCTACTCATCGAGGTAAATCAGCAAAGCTATTAAATGAGCAATCTCAAGAACAGACTTGTTATCTTTGTCATGATGGACGAGGAAGTAAGTACGACGCAAAAAATGGAAAGGTTGTTGACCCGGTATCAGGGACCATTACAGAGAGCGTATCAGGTCCATTTAACGGTGCTTCCTCTGCTCATGACGTCGAAAGCAGTCATGCTGCTGAAGGAGGAAGTGGTGTTTCGATACAAATGGTTTGTACGACCTGCCATAATCCACACGGGTCTTCAAATCATCGAAACTTACAAACAACCGTAAATGGAAAATCGGGAATCATCGTCGAAGCATCCGTTTCTGTTAGTCCATATTCAAATAAAGAAGTCGTTTCATATAAAAGTGGAATCACAAATTTTTGTATTTCTTGTCATGAGGATTATCTTACCTATTATAATGAAAACCCTGTGAACGAAGAGGGCCATTATCGGCACCCGATTAATACTTGGTTGACGGGAGGAAAAACAAGAGACATTAATGCTTATGTTCCAAATCCGCTTACCTTTTCGCCAACTCTGTTTACCACCCTTCCAACCGAAGGGGTCCCATCAGGAGCATATCCTTTACCTAGCTCAAAAGTAATTCAGGATGGTTCAGGCTCGATGGCGATAGGAGTTTACTATTATATTGTTACTGCTGTTAATAGCTTGGGAGAATCACACCAAGGCTATATTAAGAAAGTCAATGTTACATCAGATTTAACTAATAGCAGTGTTGTTTTAGAGTGGGCTGGAATCACGAATGCAACGGGTTATAAAATTTATCGTGCAACAAAACCAACCCAAGGAGAACCTTCTTTAACCGATTATAAGCTAGTTGCTACGACTGAGGCTGATCGAGAGAAATTCGTCTATACAGCTAATGAAGAGGAAGGTACCTTTGTATTTAAAGACATAAACTATCAGGTTGGGCAGGGGACACCACCTGACATAAATTCTCAGGTTAATCCTCTCGATAACACCGATGTTACCGCGCAAGTGGTTTGTATTACTTGTCACTTTGCTCATGGAACTTCCAAAACGATTAACTCAACCGAAAGTACTAAATTAATAAGAAAAGACAACGCTGGTGTTTGTCAAAACTGCCATAAGAGATAGAGGGATGTTATGAAAATAAGAATAGTAGTCATCGCTGCTCTTATTGCCGTGTCAATTGGATTGATCATGTTTGTTTTTTTACATTCCAATAACGTCCAGGATGAAATCATCATCAAGGGGGAGAATGTTCAGCAATTAGATTCTCCAATGGGAGCAGCAACGGATGGTAAATTTGTATATATCGCAAACAGTAATAAGAATCTAATATCTGTTTTTAATTTAAAAGGAGAATTTCAATATCCAATTGGGAGCAATGGGCAAAATGATGGCCAACTTCAGTTCCCGGTCGATGTTGAAGTTTATAAAGGGAAGATTTATGTAGCAGATTTGGGGAATAACCGAATTCAAATTTTTTCTAAGGATGGGCAGTTTCTTGATCTTTTTCCAAGAGAACAAAATATAAAACCGGCAGCGATCTCGATTAAAGATAATCAGGTGTATGTCTCGGATATTTTCGCTCATAAAATAAAAGTTTACTCTTTGACAGGTGAATTGTTGAAGGATTTTGCTGCGTACGGGACTGAAGTGGGTCAACTGAACTATGCCAACGGTTTGGCTGTTTTCGATAATGGAGAAGTTGTCGTTTCTGATTCGCAAAATCAGCGCGTTCAAACCTTTACAGAAAACGGAGATTTTAAAGAGGTTTTAGAGAATGACATCCAGCTTAGCATCCCCAAAGGAATCAGTATTTTAGAAGATAAAATATATTTGACAGACTCCCAGAATCAAAAGGTGTATGTCTTTAATCAAAAAGGAAAGTTAGTGAACGAGCTTAAACCAAAATCGGGATTACAGTTTCCTACTGATATCTATTTAACAAATGACATTTATGTAATTACAGACAATGGAGCGAACCAGGTCATTGTCTTAAAGAGGGATGGTGATTAGAATGATAACGCTTGATAAACGGCCTTGGAAATCACTTCAGAATAAATCGTTCATTCTCTTTATCCTAATTACCGTTTTATTTGGTATATATGCCCCGACAACTCAACAAGGACTTAAGATGATAACTGTAAAAGCCGCAACCCATACATTAAGTTCGCTAACTCAATCAGGTGTGCAAATTAGCTTGAATTGGACCGCAGACCCGAATGCAACAGGCTACCATGTTTATCGGACAACCAATCAGGGCATGATTCGGCTGACAGGTACAACGCCACTACCTGCTAATATATTAACTTTTAATGATAGCAATAATATTAAAGATGGCGTTCTTTATCAGTATGAAGTTTCCGCCATTGTGAATGGCGTGGAAGTATTTAGTAATGCTCAGGCCATTTATTCACAAACGCCGCCCATTAAAAGTTCATTACCGATAAGTGCTACACCAGGATCGAACTATGTTGATTTGGCATTTAGTCCATCTCTTTCCTCAGATGTAGCCTATTACGAGATTTTCCGGAATGGGGCATTGGTTGGGTCAACTGCTAATTTACTATATAGAGATTTGGGGATTAATGCCGCTACTTACTACACTTATTCTGTAAAGGCAGTCGACCAGGACGGTTTAAAATCGGATTTCTATACCCAAATAGCGGTAACTACATTAGCCCCACCTGAAGGACAGGCGATGCAAAATGTTACCTTGTTAACAGAGAATTTTGCCGGTCAGTGGGTAGAAAATCCGGACTCGGCAGCTCTCACCTTAAGCGATAAAGCTTTGTGGCGAGTAGAATTAAAGAATCAAACTAGGACCGAAGTTGCCGCAGAATTGTCCAGTTCCTACCCATTTAGTATTCGAACTTCCCCAAATGAAGCGGAAGTATCTTTTAGTTGGACTAAGGCATGGCTTAGTAACTCCAGTAGAAACGATGGGACAATCGAGCTAATCATGGAAGCTAAACCGTTAATTGGTGGTACATGGACGGAAAAATGGTCGGATAGACAGTCGGTGGTTATCTCCGGAAATTCAACAGTAAAAATTGGCAATGTACCTGGGCAATACTTGATCCGCTTTCGGGCCGTTTTGAAAAATATTAGGAATCATACTACGTTGGAGGCAACAGTTGATAATGTTGTCATTAAACAATTAGTTCCAAATGTTGTGCCTGTGCCTCCCACTTCAATTAAGGGGCAAGCTGTAAGCTCTAATCTTATTAATCTAAGCTGGACTGCTTCATCTGATTCGGATATAGTCGGCTATAAAATTTATCGAAAAACAGATGCAGAACCCAATTATCCCTCTTTGCCAATTGCAACCAAAAATGCAACCAATTATGTAGATCCAACCGTACAAAAGGGACAATCTTATCGTTATAAAATTGTTGCGGTGGATGACCGAAATCTTGAATCACAGGGGATCGAAACTGCAGCTATTAAAACACCGGAGACTACAATTAATAAAGATGTGACTCCTCCTGAGCAACTGAGAGATTTGAAATTAAGCCAAGTAGGGGCAGCGTCTGCTGAGTTGACGTGGTTACCATCTTCTTCAAGTGATCTTAAAGGATATCTTCTGTTAAGAAGTACAAATGGAGTGGATTATTCAATCGTAAAAAATATGACCACTCTAACCACGATTGATAAATTACTGACCGCTAATACGGAATATTTTTATCGGATAATTGGAGTCGATTCAGCCGGAAATCCTTCGGCACCAAGCAACTTGTTAAAAATCAAAACGAAGCAGGCCGATACGGAACCACCTTCAGCACCACAGAATTTTTCGGTGGATTTTACTGGAGAAACTTATGTGAAATTTCAATGGAGTGCGGCAACGGATAATGACCGAGTCGATCGATATATTATTGAACAATTTGAGAATGACTGGGTTCAAAAAGGTGTATTTTATCCGCCTGCAACTACAGGTACTATTCAAGGTCTACTTCCAGGAACGTCTTATCAGTTTAGAATAAAAGCAGTCGATACTTCGAATAATGCATCGATTATTACTAGCTTAGTGAATCCTGCTGCTGCTAAAACAATTGTTGATACCTCTCCTCCGAAAATGACCTTTACTAGACCGGCAAAAGGGAGTAAAGCTGTTGGTACGAAGGAAGCAATCATTATTCGCTTTGATGACGTTATCAATAAAGAAACAGTAAATGCGACAACCTTTAAGGTTATTTACAATCCTCCCACAGCAGCTCTAGCCTATGTACCGGGAGAAACGATTGATGGAACATATCAATTTAACTCTGAAACGAATCCAACAGAAGTTCAATTTGTGCCAGCTGAATCGCTACAGCCTGAAACGACTTACCAAGTTATGGTGACCGATGTGGAGAACCAATCCGGGACATCTATTGAGGGCGTCACCTATACATTTACAACTGGAACAACAGAGTTCAATCAACCACATGGAGACTATACGGAAACCACTGCATTTTGCAGTTCTTGCCATAATACCCATACATCAGAAAGACCAAGATTATTAAATGACACACCGGAGAATGTGTGTTTCTCCTGTCATAATGGGATGGGAAGTTCATTTAATGTAAAAACACAGTTATTTAATGAAAATAATGTAAAAGGGAGTCTTCATCCTGTCTTAGAAAATACACCGAGTAAGGAAGAGAATATTCAGCAAACCTGTACCAGCTGCCATAACCCTCATGATGGAGGGAAGGATTTGGATACCGGTTTATCCAATCATTTGCCTAGATTATTGACTCCTTTTAATAAAGGGGACATGACGGCGAATCCTCCGATATTACCGACTCAGGCTAGTCAGGGAAATGCGGTATGCTGGACTTGTCACGGCAATGAGGGAGGTACACAACTTTCTTTCGGATATTTATCTGGGGGAAAAATCATCAATCCACCATATTCGGGTTCAGCTTATGATTATCGCACAGATCATCAGTCCTATTTTCCAACTAATAAGGGTCATAGTTCTGAAAAAATGGATTCGAAAAAAGGACAAGCGGATGCAAATTCCGGGACTAATATTAAGTGTACAGCCTGCCATGAAAAGCATGGGTCGGATGTAAAGCCATTGTTACGGAATAATATTGTCAATAATGTACCTGATGGAAATATTGTGAACGGTAAAGAATTTTGTTACCAATGTCATCGGGATCAACTCGATTTAGCGAATGCAGATAATTCAAATGCTGCTACGAAAAGCTATGACGGGCAAGTAATAAATGAAGATAGGGGTCACTCACAGTTTGACTGTCAGGTTTGCCATAATCCACATGGAAGTCCTTATCCAAATTATTTAAGACTTAACTACAATGTGGATACTTCGGTACAAAAGCCATTTGAGGTGAAGGATGCAGAACTTTGTTTTGATTGTCATGATCAGGCAAAACTTGTTTCTAAAGGGGCGGCATTAAGTGGGAATCAGGCTGAAGGCTCGCTTCACAGTTCACATCTCTCCACTTCAGGCCAATCCCAATGTAAAGACTGTCATCGCCCACATGGAACGATTGAGTCTGAAAATGGAGATAAGACGAAGTTAAGTCATCGTATAGGCTTCCCAAGCTCGCAAGTAGGCTCAACAGCCTCCGGTGCTAAACTCTACAACCGTGATGCAACAGCAGCTAATTCTATTCAAGGAGGCAGTGGAAGCTGCAGCTTAAGCTGCCATGGGAAAGAACATAATGGCAGTAATTACGATGGTTCTTTCCGTAACGGCAGTGACATTACGAATTTTAATTTGAATAATGCCTATATGTTAAAAGATAACTGGAAAACAACATCAATTCTTTTAAATACCCGACCTGATGGAACTGGTCTAGGTGTTTATGATTTTGGTGATTATAAAATTGATTATCGCAACGGAGTGGACGCCAGCGGGTCAAAAACTCATTTTCGAGATGGCGACACAAATGGCAATATTAAAGGTGACGGATATATTAGAAAATAAGTTTGTGTTTTTCTAAGCTCTATTGGCCAAAAGTACTCTTTGAAATCTAAAAAATGGCCAATAGGGGGGCTCTATCGACCAAAATATCTCTTGGAAATCATGAAAATGGCCAATAGGAGGGTTCTATTGGCCAAAAGTATCTTGGAAATCGTAAAAATGGTCAATAGGAGAGCTCTATTGGCCAAAAGTCATCTTCGAAATCATGAAAATGGCCAATAGAAGGGCTCTATCGACCAAAATTTCTCTTGGAAAGCATGAAAATGGTCAATAGGAGAGCTCTATTGACCAAAATTTCTCTTGGAAAGCATGAAAATGGTCAATAGGAGGGCTCTATTGGCCAAAAGTCATCTTCGAAAACATGAAAATGGCCAATAGAAGGCTCTATGTGGATCTGACTTATTCCGGTCATTTCTTTTAAATATAGAGTAATTCAAAATTTTCCAAGCAAAATATTAAATCTATTTTTAAAACTATAGCAACAGTTAAAATGATATCCTCTTTACGTTAAATGTGAGTCTTTCTATCATGAATCGATACGTCCTTTCATGATTCGTCAAAAAATTCATCAACACAAAAGAGTGATTTTGATAGATTAAAACCATAAACATTTTATTAATATAAGGAAATAAATTGGATTTTACTAGTGAAGGTTAAGTTTTTATTGATAAATTTAGATTGTTTTAAATAGGGAGAAATCCCATAAATGCTGAAAAATTGTCTAAAAAATGAATTTTCAAAAATAAATTAACTAGAATAACTAGACTTAAAGATTATAATTTTGTACAATGTTTTCAGAATATTATTTATATCGGTTGCTGTTTTGAAATAATTTTATAGGAGGTCGGTAATCAGTCAAAATATACAGAATATTCAGATTATATAGAAAATATATGAAATGGGGGGGTTTTTGAATGAACAAAAAAAGGTTAACAGGAATTTTCATGTCACTTTTGTTATCAACGGGTTTGATTGCTGGTTGTAGCGGTGGGGGAGAAAAGGCCAATAATTCTAGTTCTGACGGTGAAAAAGACGGGGGAACAATTAAAATCGGTGCGAACTTAGAATTATCCGGCGGTGTTGCTTCTTATGGGCAGTCGATTGAGGAAGGCTTGGAACTTGCACTTGAAGAAATTAATAAAGATGGAATCAATGGCAAAAAGCTAAAGCTTGTCAAAGTGGATAATAAATCTGAGGCTGCCGAAGCTACAAGCGGCGCTATTAAATTGGCAAGCCAGGATAAAGTAGTCGCAATTATCGGTGCTGCAACAAGTACGAATACTCTTGCTCAAGTTCAAGTGGCTCAAGATAATAAAATTCCGTTAATCACCCCAACTGGTACAAACCCTGCGGTTACATACGACAAGGGAAAATTAAATGACTATGTCTTTAGAACATGTTTTATTGATCCGTTCCAAGGCACAGTTGCAGCTAATTTCGCAACAAAAGAGTTAAATGTAAAAACAGCAGCAGTTTTAATTGATAGTTCCAGTGACTATGCAAAAGGGCTGGCTGATGCTTTCAAAGAATCATATGAGAAGAATGGCGGAAAAATTGTTGCTGAAGAAGCGTATGTTGCAAAAGATACAGATTTCCGGGCAACGTTAACCCGCATCAAAGCGAAAAATCCGGAATTTGTTTTCTTGCCAGGTTATTATGAAGAGGTTGGTTTGATCCTGAAGCAGGCACGCGAGCTTGGTCTTGATGTACCATTTATGGGCGGAGATGGCTGGGATTCTCCAAAGCTTGTAGAAATTGGTGGGAAGGAAGCAACCAATAATACGTATATCACAAATCACTATTCCTCTGGGGACCCTGATGAGAAAATTCAAGATTTTGTAAAAGCATTTGAAGCAAAATACAATGGAAAATCTCCGGATGCTTTTAACGCCCTTGGCTATGATACTGCTTATTTCCTTGCTGATGCAATCAAGCGGGCTGGAGATGCGGATCCTGCCAAGATTCAAAAAGCACTAGAAGAAACAGATGGTTTAGCGTTAGTTTCAGGAACAATGACATTAGATGAGAAACATAATCCAGTAAAATCAGCAGCTATTCTAAGTTATGTCGACGGAGAGCAACAGTTTAAGGCTAAAGTTAATCCGTAACCTGAATAGATTTTGATTCGGAATAGGGGGCATGTCCTCCTATTCTGAGTTTATTTTGGAAGATAAATGAAAGGAAAGTGCGAAAATGGAACTTTTTCAACAGCTAGTAAACGGGATTTCCCTCGGAAGTATATACGCCCTAATCGCGCTCGGCTATACAATGGTATATGGCATTGTTAAATTAATTAACTTTGCTCATGGTGATGTATTTATGGTAGGTGCATTTATAGGCTTTTATTCTATTACTGTATTAGACCTAGGCTTTTTCCCTGCTTTACTATTGACGATGGCAGCATGTGCAATATTTGGAGTTCTTATTGAAAAAATAGCTTATAAACCATTGCGGAATGCAACGAGAATTGCAGCATTAATTACAGCGATTGGGGTCTCATTATTAATTGAATACGGAATGATTTATATTCGGGGTGCACAACCAGAAGCCTATCCGGGCGATGTATTACCTGCTAAAAATATCGATATATTTGGAGCTTCTATCAGCAGTCAATCTTTATTTATTTTAGGAATTTCACTTGGTTTAATGATACTGCTTCAATTTGTAGTGCATAAGACAAAAATCGGGAAAGCAATGCGGGCAGTTTCTTATGATGCTGAGGCTGCGCAATTAATGGGCATAGATGTAAATAAAACAATATCAGCTACATTTGCGATTGGATCGGCTCTTGCCGGTGCCGCCGGTGTTATTTTTGGAACGTACTATATTAAAATTGAGCCATTGATGGGAATTATTCCAGGGTTAAAGGCCTTCGTTGCTGCTGTACTAGGCGGTATCGGAATTATTCCAGGTGCTATGGTCGGTGGTTTAGTACTAGGGGTTATTGAATCGCTAGTAAGTGCACTAGGCTATTCATTATGGCGTGATGGTGTGGCATTTATTGTTCTCATTCTCATCTTAATTTTCCGTCCATCTGGGCTATTTGGCAAAAATGTAAGAGAGAAAGTTTAGGGAGGAGGAGAATAAATGAAATCAATTAAACATACTAAAGGCTTTTGGCTGTCGATGGTACTAGCTGTGGCTGTCTATTTTACGGTCCAATTCTTAATTAACGGAGCGGTCCTAAATTCATTTCATATAAATACTCTGTATACCATAGCGATCAATATAATGCTTGCAGTTAGCTTGCATCTTATTATCGGGATTACTGGACAGTTTTCAATTGGACATGCTGGATTTTTAGCAGTTGGGGCTTATGCTTCCGCGATTATCACAATGAAGCTCGGGCTTCCATTTCCGTTGGCGTTGCTTGTTGGAGGATTGGCAGCAGCGGTAGCTGGTCTTATTATCGGGATTCCTAGCTTACGTCTTAAGGGAGATTACCTAGCAATTGCAACACTTGGCTTCGGTGAAATTGTGCGGATTACGATGTTAAATATTCCGTATGTTGGCGGTGCTAGTGGTATGCAGGTGTCCCATTTAACCGATTGGACTTGGGTGTTTATTTGTGTATTGGTAACACTTGTCGTCATTACTAACTTTACTAATTCAACCCATGGGCGTGCGTGTATTTCTATCCGTGAAAATGAAATTGCGGCAGATGCAATGGGAATCAATACGACCTATTATAAAGTTATTGCTTTTGCATTAGGTGCTTTTTTTGCTGGAGTTGCAGGAGGACTTTATGCCCATAACTTTTATATCATTCAGCCGACAAACTTTGGATTCTTGAAATCTTTTGATATTTTAATATTTGTCGTTTTAGGGGGCTTGGGCAGTATGTCTGGCTCGGTTATTGCCGCGATTCTATTAACATTTGTCTCTACTTTCCTTCAAGAGTATCCAGAGACCCGTATGATTATTTATAGTATTGTTTTAATTATTACGATGTTATATCGCCCACAAGGTTTACTAGGAACAAGAGAGTTAACCTCATTCTTTAAAAAACAGAAAGCAGCAGAAGGAGGGGCTAAACAGTGAGTACACCATTGCTAAAAGTAGATCGAGTCGGTATTCAATTTGGAGGCTTAAAAGCGGTCTCCGAAACAAACGCAGAGTTAAATAAGGGAGAACTGGTTGGTCTGATCGGACCTAACGGTGCCGGGAAAACCACCTTCTTTAACTTGCTGACGGGAGTTTATGTTCCAACTGAAGGAGCCATTACGTTTAATGGGGAGCGACTAAACGGCCTAAAGCCCTTCCAAATTACTCGAAAAGGAATCAGCCGAACGTTTCAAAATATTAGGCTCTTTAATGAGCTTTCCGTTTTAGATAATGTAAAAGTGGCTTACCATTCTAATGCTAAGCATGGTATTTTTAGCTCTGTTTTCCGCTTGCCAGCCCATTTTAAGGGTGAGATGGAAATGGAAGAAAAGGCAATTGAGTTTTTAAAGATCTTTAATCTTGAGGGTTATAAAGATGAAAAAGCAAAAAATTTACCGTACGGACAGCAGCGGCGGCTGGAAATTGCTAGAGCTTTAGCTGCACAACCTCAGCTATTGTTGCTAGATGAACCTGCGGCGGGAATGAATCCTCAGGAAACTCATGAATTAATGAAGCTTATTTCTTTTATCAGAGAAAAATTCAACTTAACTGTTTTGTTAATCGAGCATGATATGCAGCTTGTTATGGGCGTTTGCGAACGTATTTATGTGCTGGATCACGGACAATTAATTGCTCATGGTACGCCTGAAGAGATACGTAATAATCCAAAAGTCATCGAGGCATATTTAGGAGAGGAGGTTCCAGCTGATGCTTAAAGTCGACAACATTAATGTATATTACGGAAATATCCAAGCTCTTAAGGGAGTTTCTTTGGAAATTAATCAAGGTGAAATCGTCACCTTAATCGGTGCAAATGGCGCCGGGAAAAGCACCTTATTAAAAACCATTTCTGGATTATTAAAGCCAAAGCAGGGGGAGATCCTCTATGAGAACGTTTCGCTTGGTGGGAAGCCAGCACAAACTGTGGTAAAACGCGGGATTTCCCATGTTCCAGAGGGGCGCCGCGTCTTTGCTAATATGAGTGTTGAAGAGAACCTCGAATTGGGTGCTTTCTTAAGAAATGATAAAGCAGGAATCCAAGAGGATTTTGAAAAAGTGTTTCACTTGTTCCCTCGTCTTAAAGAGCGCAGCAAGCAGCAGGCAGGTACTCTTTCTGGTGGTGAGCAACAAATGTTAGCGATGGGGCGTGCGATGATGGCGCGACCGAAGCTTTTACTACTAGACGAGCCTTCGATGGGGCTAGCACCTATTTTAGTTAAAACGATTTTTAATATCATTAAGCAAATCAATAAAGATGGAACAACTATTTTGCTTGTTGAGCAAAATGCGAATATGGCATTATCGATCGCGAACCGAGCGTATGTTATTGAGACAGGCCGCGTCGTGTTGTCTGGAACGGCAGAAGAGTTAAATGCAAGTGACCAAATAAAATCTGCTTATTTGGGCGGGCATTAAGAACAGCGTATATCAGTGTAGTCTAGGCGTAAAACGTGAAAAGGGTAATGAATAAACACAAAAAGGTCAGCTAAATTGCTGTCCTTTTTGTTTTTTATTTATTGAATAATTTATTGGAAATTGACTGATTTTAACCATATAAAGCATATTGACTTACGAAAGAAGCATATAATATAGTTAAACAAGTGAATAGTTCAATCATTTAACTAATTGGATGTGATTCAATGAACCAGGAAAAAATTCAAGAATTAATTGACCGCTACGTTAGGGTTTCTTTTTCGGTGACGAAAAAAGCAGAAGTACTTATTAAGGATCAAATTGGTGCGGATATAACCACAGACCAACATTACACTCTAAGGTATATCAAACAAAGAAGTCATTGCACCTCTTCGGAATTAGCAGAAGTGTTTGCGGTCAATAAAAGTGCTATTACAGCTATTATTACGAGATTAGCAGATAAAGGTCTAATTGTAAGAACACGAGATGAAAATGATCGGCGTGTTGTATATTTAGCTTTAACGGAAAAAGGAGAAGCTCTGTTCAACGAATGTGAACAGCGGGTGCATCACCTTGTTGAAGAATTTATTACAAAGTTTAATGACGATGAAATTAATTCTTTTATAAAAACCTATGAAAAGCTTGAACAATTACTAATTAACATCAAGGAAGATAGGCAGGGAGAGGGAATATGAGAGGGATTATAAAAGGAAAATGGTTCGTCTTACTAACATGGATTGCGGTTGTAACCGTGTTGATGATGTCTGCGCCTAATATGGCAAATTTAGTTCGTCAAAAAGGCGATCTTGTAGTACCTGAGGGGTATTCCTCATCTTTAGCAAACGAAATAATCGATGAAATTAAGGATGGAAATGAATCAACCGTTGCCCTCGTATTTCAAAGTGAAAAAAAGCTTACAGATGATGAAATCCAAGAGGCTAAAAGAGCTATTAATTTATTAGAAAAAAACAAAGAAAAATTGGGCATTAAGGAAATCACCTCCCATTTTAAGGAAAAATCGCTTAAGGAACAACTTGTATCAAAGGATGGAGCAACCATTCTGACCGCCTTGAAAGTAGATATGGGAGAGCGCGAAGATAAGGAAGTGTCCAAGCAACTTTATAGTGTCCTGGAAAATATTGAACTTGAACACTACTATACTAGCAGCTGGCTTGTGAATCAGGACTTAAATACGAATGCTCAGGAAGGTTTAAAGAAGACAGAGGGAATTACCGTTGTCTTTATCCTTGTCGTTCTTCTGCTTGTGTTCCGTTCTATTGTCGCCCCATTAGTCCCACTAGTAACCGTGGGCTTTGCGTACTTGGCATCTCAATCAATCGTTACCTTTTTAGTTGATAATTGGAATTTTCCTATTTCGTCCTATACACAGATTTTCTTAGTTGCTGTAATGTTTGGGATTGGTACGGACTATAGTATTTTACTATTAAGTAGATTTAAAGAAGAGATGGCAATACAGGAAAATATTACCTACGCAATCCTTGAAACCTACCGAACTGCCGGTAAGACAGTCTATTTTAGCGGTCTTGCAGTTATGGTTGGATTTTCGGCAATTGGATTATCGACGTTTAAATTGTATCAATCAGCGGCAGCAGTTGCGGTCGGTGTTGCGTTATTATTGGTTGCACTATCAACCATTGTTCCATTTTTTATGGTTGTGCTTGGTCGAAAACTATTTTGGCCGGCAAAAGGGACTCTTGAGCATAAGGACAGTAAGCTTTGGGAAATCGTCGGCCGGTTTGCCTTGGCTAAGCCTGTCGTTTCCCTATTAATTGTTGCAGCGGTGACGGTGCCATTTTTAGTAACCTATGATGGAACGCTCTCCTACAATTCTTTAGACGAAGTGGGAGACAAAGCGGACTCGATTAAAGCGTTTAACATGATCGCTGATGGATTTGGACCAGGTCAATCAATGCCTGCTCAGATCGTTATTAAAAATGATGAAAAAATGGACTCCGCAGAATATATTGGCTTAGCAGAGAAAATAAGTCAGGATTTAGAAAAAATTGACGGAGTCGATACGATTCGGTCGGTATCAAGGCCAATGGGAGAGCAGCTTGAGGATTTATTTGTTTCAAAGCAGGCTGTTGCACTTGGAAAAGGAATTGGTGAAGGAAATGACGGAATCAAGCAAATTAGTGATGGCTTACACGAAGCAAGCAGTGAGTTAGCTAATTCTCAGCCAAAGCTTGAGGATGCAACTGACGGAATCAGCAGTTTAGTATCTGGTACCGATGAATTAAAAACAGGAGTAGTAAAGCTTCAAAGTGGATTAACTCAAATTGAAGATGGTATCCGTAAGGGGTCATTGGGCTCAGGCGAAATTAAAAAAGGCTTGCAGGAGATAAAGGCGAATGCGGAAATGCTGGCTGCAGGAAGTCAGCAGTTGTTAGCTGGTTATGAGCAGGCTGGTGCAGGGATTTCTACTTTACATGGTGAGTACCAAAAAATAGAGGGCGGTCTAAAGGGGCTTTCTGAAGGGCTGGCATCAGTAAATCAACACTTTACTAATCTGGAACAAAAGTATCCTCAAATACAAGGAGACATGGAGGACTATCAAGCGTTAAAAGGAACAGTCCTTTATAGTCAAGGTGTGATTAAAACCTTATATGACGGTTTAACCATACTAAATATCAATTTAAAAGAAGCATCAACAGGAATAACTGGGGCAAATCAGCAGTTTGCTAAAATACTAGCTGGACAGCAAGCCCTTAACGCAGGAATGGTTCAGCTAATTACCGGACTTGATGAACTGCAAAAAGGGATGACTGCTACAGCGGATGGTCAAGGGCAGGTTGTTGGTAATGTTTCCAAGGTTACGGAAGGCTTAACTTCGATAAATTCAGGTCAGCAACAGCTCCTTGACGGGTTCTCTAATTTGGGTGGACAAATGACTCAATTAACGGATGGTCTTGAAAAAGGAGTAACGGGATTAAATCAGGTGCATGATGGTTTAAACTCTGCACAGGATTATTTAGTGGATTTATCGGAATCTGATCAAAGTTTAACGGGTATGTATATTCCTGAAGAAGTATTAGCAAGTAAGGATTTTGAAAAAGTTCTTGATACTTACATGTCAGAAAACCGAAAAGTAATGACCATTGATGTCGTTTTCAAGGAAAATCCGTATTCAAATGAAGCGATAAACCAAGTGGATGAGATTAAACAATCAGTAGAAAAAGCAACGAAGGATACAAAGCTTGAGAATGCCACTGTTGCTGTGGGCGGGATTACAAGTACGAATGCAGATTTAAGTGCGATGTCAAAAGCTGATTATTCACGGACGGTTGTCCTGATGCTTGTTGGAATCGCGATTATTTTGATTATTATGCTTCGTTCGTTTGTCATGCCGATCTATTTAATTGCTTCTTTAATCATCACTTACTTTACTTCAATGGGGATTACGGAGATGATTTATGTGAATATCCTTGGGTATGACGGAATAAGTTGGGCTGTACCATTCTTTGCCTTTGTCATTCTGGTTGCACTAGGAATTGATTATAGTATTTTCTTAATGGATCGATTCAAAGAGTACAGCGATTTGTCTGTTAGTGAGGCAATGCTTCTGTCGATGAAGAAGATGGGGACAGTCATTATATCGGCTGCGATTATTCTTGGCGGAACGTTCGCGGCAATGATGCCGGCAGGTGTACTTTCCTTGCTGCAAATCGCCACGCTTGTTTTAATTGGATTGTTCCTTTATGCATTAGTGATTTTACCTTTATTTGTCCCGGTTATGGCCAAAATCTTTGGCAAAGCAAACTGGTGGCCATTTATAAAATAGCTTGCAATAAATATTAAAAAAAACGCAGGGGGCCCCCATGCGTTTTTTTATATTGGTCGACACGATTTCATTAGGATATTTTTTTGCGGACATGAAGTTCCTTATTTTAATAAAAAACGCTGTTTTTCAAATATTTCCGGACATGAAGTTCGCTATTTGTTAATACATCAAGCAAATAAGGGACATTTAAGCTAAATAAAGGAACCTATGTCCGATAAATAAGGGAAATCTCCATTTTTGATGTAAATAACGGATTGTATGTCCGCACAACTCCACAGTGTTTTATAGGGAATTTGCAACCTTTCCACAACGATAAATCCCCATTTACTCTTTTTATGTCCAAAAGTTGAACAAATCTAGTCGAAATAGGGGGATTTCCCTGAGAGGATGGGGAAGTTCCCTGATATTTTAAACACCCCCCAAATCTTACAATTAGAGTCAATTGAAAGGTTCTAATTTGTAAATAGGGGAGGACTTAGTATGGAAGCAAAACTTTCAACTACAAAAGCAAATGGGCAAACCTTCGAAAATGCCTTTGCATCTAAATTTGCAAAATCAATGTTTTTAACCGTAATTGGACTTATTATTTTAGTGTTTATTGGAACAAGAATGTTTACCCACATCGACCTTAATTTATATGGATATATGGTTGGAACGATCGTTTTTATTGGTGGCTTCTTTTATCGTTTCATAGCTTGGGGTGAAAGACCACCGACAAAGATCATTATTAAAAAAGGTCTAAAGCTGCTAACACGGAAATCAACCCCAAAAACTTCCGTTGAGCATTTGGCCACTTACAATTTTATTTGGAATCGTGGAATATACCGTTGGACTCAGCACGTTCTAATTGGTTGGGGCTGCGTTATATCCTGTATGGTTACGTTCCCGCTTGTTTTCGGTTGGATGTATTTCACAATGGGAGAGAACGGCTACTATACGATTGTTCTAATGGGATTAGATCTTATCGTAATTAAAGCAGATGGGATAATTGGTTTCCTATCATACAATGCTTTGAATTTCTCAGCAATGATGGTAATTACAGGGGTATCCATGGCGCTTTACCGTCGCTTGAAAAATATGCAGGCACGTGCAGAACAAAATTTCATTTATGATTTCTTACCGCTATATCTTTTGCTATTTATCTCAGTTACTGGTTTAGCCCTAACTTTTATGAACGTATTTCTACATGGCTGGGGTCAACCGGTAATGTCATTGATTCACCAGTTTTCAGTTATTATTACACTCATCTATTTGCCATTTGGAAAACTTGCACATATTCCGTTCCGTCCAATGAGTGTTTTGGCCCGTAACTACCGAGAACACTACGCTGAACAAGGAATGAAGGAGTGTAAAGTTTGCGGAAACGAGTTTGTGTCAAATGAGCAATCCCAGGATGTTATTCAAGTTTTAGGTGTAAATGAAATGGAGTTCAGGTCAACAGAAGGAGCTCATTTAGCGGAACTTTGCTTACCATGTCGTCGGAAATATCGGATTGCACAGTTCTCAGGATTTCCTACCCATGAAGTGAAGGTTAAGGAGGCAAACCAAAATGCAAAGGGATAAGTTTTTTAAAGAAATTGAAAACGTAGTTCATCCTGGCGAAAAGCTGGTAAAAACTCACTGCAGCTATTGTGGGATGCAGTGTGGAATGAATTTAAGGATTGATATTGCGACAAATAAAATTATTGGTGTTGAACCTAGATATGAATGGCCGGTAACGGTTGGGAAAATGTGTCCTAAAGGGGTTACTGCCTATCAACAAACCAATCATCCAGATCGTATTTTAAAGCCATTAATTCGTGATAATGCCGCATTAAAGGGAACAAAGCAAGGGTTCCGTGAGGCAACATGGGAAGAGGCGTACGATTTAATCGCCAATAAGTTCCAGCAGCTGCAACGTGAATACGGAAAGGATACGTTAAGTGTTTATAGCGGCGTATCCATGACAAATGAAAAATGTTACCTAACTGGTAAGTTTGCCCGTGTTGGACTTCAAACTCGCTATATTGATTATAACGGACGTTTTTGTATGTCTAGTGCTGCCGGCGGATTTATGCGTTCCTTTGGAGTGGACCGCGGGTCAACATTGCCTTGGACAGATATTCATGAAACTGATTGTTTGTTTATTGCTGGAAGCAATACAGCAGAGTGTCATCCTACTTCGATGTTCCGTGTTTGGGCGGTTCAAGAGCGAGGCGGTTACTTGATTGTTGCTGACCCTCGTGAAACCCCAATCGCCCGCAGAGCAGATGTCCACCTGGATTTAAAACCGGGTACAGACCTTGCCCTTGCAAACGGAATTTTAAACCTGCTTATTCAAAACGGTCATGCTGATGAAGATTTTATCAATAATCATACAAATGGGTTTGAAGAAACAAAAGAATTAGTAAAGGAATTCACTCCAGAATATACGAGTCAGTTAACCGGGGTCGCGCCTGAAAAGATTATCCGTGCAGCTGAAATTTACGGGAAAGCTCCCAATGCAGTCGTGCTATTTGCACGGGGAATTGAACAACAGCATAAAGGGGTAGACAATGTTTCAGGCTATGTTAATTTGGCGCTCGTAACGGGGAAAATTGGCCGTCCTAAAGCAGGAGTGGCAACTTTCACAGGCCAAGGAAATGGTCAAGGCGGACGTGAGCATGGTCAAAAAGCAGATGCCCTTCCAGGCTATCGTAAAATTGCCAATCCAAAACATGTAGAAGAAGTATGTAAGGTTTGGGGAATCACACCGGAAGAAATGCCAAAAGCAGGTGTCTCAGCTTATGAAATGTTTGAGTTAATGGAGCAAAAAACGATTCGCGGGTTGTACTTATTATGTTCAAACCCTGCCGTCTCAGCACCTAACTTAAACTATGTTCGCGAACAAATGAAAAATTTAGATTTCATGGTGTGTGTTGATTTCTATTTATCAGAATCGGCGGAATTTGCGGATGTGGTCCTTCCTACAACCACCTGGTCTGAGGACGAAGGAACGGTTACCAATCTAGAAGGCCGGATTATTAAAATCAATAAAGCTCAAGAGCCTGTTGGAGAATCAAAGCCAGATTGGTTAATCCAAGTTGAACTATCTGAGCGTTTAGGCAAAGGAAAACATTTCTCTCATCTAAAAACAGCTGAAAAGGTAGCAGAAGAATTCCGCTTAGCGTCTAAAGGCGGTTACGCTGATTATTACGGGGCAACCTGGGATAAAATCGAAAAACAAGATGGAGTATTCTGGCCTTGTAAAGATGAAGAAGATAAGGGGACACCACATATGTTCCTTGATAAGAAGTTTTATCATCCGGATGGAAAAGCAAAAATTTGCGCCTTACCATATCGTCCTCCTGCAGAAGAGCCTGATCAGGAGTATCCGATTCGCTTAACGACCGGCCGTGTTGTTTACCACTATTTATCAGGGAACCAAACTAGGAGAATTCCATTCCTGCGAGACATGTGTCCTGAACCATTCGTAGAGGTGCATCCTGAGCTTGCTGCTAAATATAACATTGAACATGAAGAGGTTGTTCGTTTATACACCCGCCGCGGGGAAGCGGATTATAAAGTAAAAATTACTGAAGCGATTCGTAAAGATACTGTGTTTGTTCCATATCATTTTGGACATGACCAATCGATTAATTTGCTTACTATTCCTGCTCTTGATCCGATCTCAAGAATGCCGGAATTTAAAGCATGCGCAGCACAGATTGAAAAACTAGAAACGAAAGTGGTGCAATAAATGAAAAAGAGGCTCTATATTGAACTGGAAAATTGTATAGGATGCCGCTCTTGCCTCGCTGCTTGTACACAGTGCGGAGGTCATGAACAGCGCAATCGAAACTATGTTTATGACGTAAACCCGCTTGTGAACAGACAGACCATGCCGCTTATGTGCCTTCACTGTGTGAATCCAGCCTGTGCGAGAAGCTGTCCTGCCCAAGCGATACAAATACATGAAACAGGTGCCGTTTTATCTGCACTTGTTGAAAAATGCATTGGCTGTCAAAACTGTACGATTGCTTGCCCGTATGGCATCCCGAAATTTGATACTGAGGAAAACTTAATGTACAAATGTGATCTTTGTATCGACCGGAGTAAAGATGGGATTCCGCCGATGTGTGCAAGTGTTTGCCCAACCAATACATTACAATGGTTAACAGATGAAGAAATAGAAAATAAGAGACAAGCTTACAATATGGATAATGGTAAATGGGTAACCAGTGCCCCTTATCTTGAGAATGAAACAAATGTCAGAGTCAATCTTCCTGGAATTATCCAGGGAATTACTAAGTTGTTTTAGGAGGGATTAGCATGACAGAAAAAAATAATAAAATCCCATTCAATGAAGATAATTACACTCACAATATAAATCGAAACAATGAACGGAAACTTGATCGTCGAGGATTCATGAAAACATTAGTAGGAGCAGCAGGTGTTTTTGCAGTATCCTCCCTGCCGTGGGGAGCGCTTGCAGCCAAAGAGCTGACAGGTCTCGGTGAAAAGGAATATCCACATAAAAAAATAACCGATTTAAATGCATTGGAAATTGGCAGTGCTGTAGACTTCAAATTTCCGGGTGAGCACGATGACGCTATTCTAATCCGTTTAGGTGAGGAGAAATTTGTAGCTTATCAAAATGCCTGTACCCATCTTCGCTGCCCTGTTTTTTGGGTAAAGGAAGAGGGGGAAATGGTTTGTCCGTGTCATCACGGGAAATTTGATGTTGAAACGGGTGCACCTACAGCTGGTCCGCCTCGTCGGCCATTGCCGGAAATTCAAGTAAAAGTAGAAAAGGGCGCGGTTTACGCAGTAAAGGTGAAACGTTATGAAGCATAACTATGTTGGTGTTTCCTTACTTTGTGCCATCTTATTTCTAAATATTATTTTTACTCAATACATGGTTCACCAGTACTTTTACCAAAATTTTTTCAATGCACTAACGGCTTGTATCATCAATGTTCTTTTATTCCCAGTGGCATTTTACGTTTATAGATGGGATCAAAAGCGGAAGGCGTGATGGTTAATGAACAATGAGACCTATCTGGATTTTTGCTTTATTCGCGAAAAAACCGGAAATTTCGCGGTGGAGATTAATGAAATTTTAACAAATCTGTTTGCAGAAGTACGATTGAATTGGTACCTAGAAGAAAAAACATTAGAGGGCGCAGAAATGGTTATCGCAGAAGTTAAAGGGATGAGTAAGTGGCGTTCGGAAGAAGAGACCCTTCATTTTTTAGAGGAAAACGGAAATAAACAATTTTGGCAATATTTACAAGGATACAAAATGTTTATTTATCCGGTAACGATGAGAGGATGTTCTAGCTGTGGGACACATTAACATGGAGGATCTTCAGGATTTTGTTTCTGTTCCGGTTGAGGTTGCCATATTAGACGAGCATGGCGGAGAAAAAGCGCCGTTTGTCATAAAAACAATAAAAAGATTGGGGCTCTGTCCAGATCAAACCCATTTAAGAATCTACTTTGATGATGTTTACTTTCTGGCAGTTCCGTTAGATTCAAAAGTTCGAAAAACCAATTTAGAATGGTCAGCGATTGATGCAGGGGGAAACCTGCATTATAAAATCAGGAAGGTGAGAGAGAATGAGTAATCGAATAACCAATTGGAATCCCGAGGATGAGCAGTTTTGGAAATCTGAAGGAAAAAAGCATGCCACAAGAAATTTATGGATTTCTGTTCCAAGTTTGATGCTTGCATTTATTGTATGGCAAATATGGTCTGTTGTCGCGATCAGATTAAATGATATTGGCTTTACATTTACGGAAAGTCAATTATTTACCCTAGCTGCAATACCAGGTTTAGTTGGAGCGACGATGCGATTTTTCTATACATTTGGAGTAGGAAAATTTGGAGGACGAAACTGGACTGCCTTCTCGACAGTGGTTTTATTAATACCTGCGATTGGAATTGGACTAGCTGTTCAAAATCCAGATACTCCATATTCGATTATGCTTCTGTTAGCTGCTTTATGTGGTCTTGGTGGCGGAAACTTTTCTTCTTCTTCAGCTAATATTAGTTTCTTTTTTCCGAAAAAGGAAAAAGGGACAGCGCTTGGTATTAATGGTGGACTTGGAAATATGGGCGTTTCAGTGGTCCAATTTGTTACTCCGCTAATTATTACAACCGGCACATTTGCGTTTTTAGGAGATGCACAAGTTTTGGCAAATGGGGACAAGCTTTGGCTCCATAATGCTGCATTCATATGGGTTATTCCAATCATTATCGTGTCACTAGCTGCATATTTCGGAATGGATAACTTACCAGGAACAAAACAATCTTTCTCCGAACAATTTGTAATTGTAAAACGAAAGCATACATGGATTATGACTTGGTTATATGTGGCCACATTCGGCTCTTTTATCGGTTATTCTGCTGCATTTCCATTATTATTAAAATCGCAGTTTCCACAACATATCTCATTGGCATTTCTCGGTGCATTTCTTGCAGCAGCTTCCCGCCCTGTCGGCGGATGGATTTCCGATAAAATTGGCGGTGCACGTTTAACCGCTTATGTTTTAGTAGTAATGGGGATTGGTGCAAGTGGGGTAATCTACTTCTTAGGCGACAAACAATTTGCTGGCTTCCTTACCTCATTCTTAATATTATTTATAGCGGCTGGTTTAGGTTCAGGTTCAACATTCCAAATGATTCCTACTATCTTTCCGCCTAAGGAAGCTGCTCCGGTTATTGGTTTTACAGCAGCATTTGCAGCATACGGTTCCTTCTTAATTCCAAAGTTGTTTGGTTGGTCCATTAATGCAACAGGTACCTATGCCACAGCATTTTATTTCTTTATTGCATTTTATATCATTTCAATTGGATTAAACTGGTTTTATTATCAACGGAACACGGTAAAGAAAGAGGTACTTACTGAGGCCTCATAATTTTTTAGTATTCGTCTCTGGTTTATTTTATAATAATATATTAGAGGAATTTATCAGAGACATCCCCTTATGTTTCTTAAGGTAATGGAGGTGAATTCGAATGAAGACCATATCATCAAATAATATTTCTTCGTATATCATCAGGTCGCAGGAAGAAGAGATAAAGCGTGTTGCAATGGAACTTCATGAAGGAGTCGGCCAAACTTTATACAGTATTTATACTGGACTGCAGTTTATTGAAACGGGAGTAAGTGAACCGCAAACGAAACAGTATGTTAAAGAAATGGCTGAACTACTAGAAAAAACGATTCAAGAAATTCGACTATTTTCAGTAGAATTATATCCTCCAGCCTTAACGACATTTGGTTTACTCGCGGCGATAAAAAACTATACGCAACTATATACATCGACATTTGGAATTGAAGTTGAAGTAGAGAGTATCGGTTCAGAAGTTTCAATTGCTGAGGAGAAAAACATTACCATTTTTAGAGTTTGTCAGGAGGCTTTTGCCAATATTGCCAAATACGCTGATACCTCGAAAGCAAAGATTACTTTTACCTGGACCACTAATCAATTAGCGATTATGATCACTGATTTTGGAAAAGGTTTTAACTTATATGATAATGAGAATTCCGCTTCAGGCTTGGCTGCTATGAAAGAAAGGATGGGGTTAGCAGGCGGAGATTGTACGATCACTTCAAGCATTGGAGAGGGAACCACTGTTCATATCTTATTACCCATTTAATCTTTCAGGAAAAACAAATAGAAATATATGGGGGAAGGAATATGATAAAAATACTGCTCGTGGATGATCATGCTGTTGTTCGAATGGGATTAACGATGCTGCTCAATAATTATCCTGATATGCAAGTTGTAGGTGAAGCATCGGAAGGAAATGAAGGAATCAAGAAGGCACTATTATTGAAGCCTGATGTGGTGATAATGGATTTAAGTATGCCACATGGCAAAGATGGTTTATCTGCTACCTCCGAATTAAAAAAACAGATGCCTCACGTTGCGATCTTAATCTTAACGATGCATGATGACGAAGAATATTTGTTTAGAGCCATTCAAGCAGGAGCATCGGGATGCATTTTAAAAAGTGCTCCTCAGGATGAACTTGTGGCGGCTATTCAGTCTGTTGCAGATGGAAATGCTTACCTTCATCCTTCAGCTATAAAAAAACTCATTACCGAATATATGGAGACCGTTAAGCAAGGAAATACCGATACCTATAGCCTCCTTTCTGATCGTGAAAAGGAAGTATTAACACTGGTTGCTAAAGGATTTTCCAATAAAGAAATAGCTGAACAATTAACGATTAGTGTAAAAACCGTTGAAACTCATAAAGGGAATTTGATGGAGAAGTTGCATATGAAGTCAAGGCCGGAGTTGGTCGCATATGCTTTAAAAAAGGGGCTGCTTGGGTATGGCATGTAAAGGATTCGATCCGGTATGATAAATTTAAACGATAATCAATTGGTTATCAAAGCTTGTAATGGGCTTAAGGAGCAAATTAACTGTGATTTTGTTGGTCTGGCAATCCAAAACCAAAATGGACCTGATATTAGATGGCATTACGCAGTGGGGAATTTAAATGATAAGTATAAACGGATAACAGTTCGATACGGTAAAGGGATAGCAGGAAAGGTTATTTTAACTGGAAGCCCGATGAGCATTGTTCATTTTCCAGATCAAATAAATGGAAAAGCGATTGAATATCCAATCATGCTTGCTGAGAAATTAATATCTTCCTTTGCGGTCCCCATTTTTTATAAAAATGCTCCTAAAGGGGTACTGTTAGTTGGAAAGAGATCTCCTTATACTTTTTTAGAAAAAGAGCAGCAAATGGTCCAAGAAGTTGCAAGCTTTATGGAAGAAATGCTGTCCGAGATTCTTTCGTAATCAGTAAACTTAGTTTATTAAAGCGGTTACTAGTGACTTAACTTCAGTATCAATAAAAAAGGCTCGAAGCAGGAGGTTTGAGATGGACGACGGTTTGATTTTGCAACAAAATATGAATAAAAACGGTCCTAGTTCAAATGAAATTTCCGCGTTGTTAGAGGATGGAAATATTAATGCCGAGTTAAAAAATTCTTTAGAAAAGATCATAAAATCTTATCAAGAAGAACTTCAAAAAATGGCCTCAAGAATCATTGATGTTCAGGAAGAAGAACGAAAAAAAATTTCAAGGAATTTGCATGATGGGCTGGGTCAGAATCTTTACAGCCATTTGATAACGATAAATTTACTTAAATCGCAAATGGAACATCCGTTGATCGAGCAAATGCACCGTGAAGCTGCACAATTAATTGAAGAGGTTCGCGAAATTTCCTGGGAATTACGCCCGGCGGTTCTGGATGATCTTGGACTTGTACCTGCCATACGTTCCTATTTAGCAAGGTTCAGTGAATATTACGGAATTGACGTTCAGTTTGAAAGCCAAATACATAAACGATACAATATCACAATTGATTTAACTATTTATCGAATTATTCAAGAAGCACTAACGAACGTTCGCAAATATGCAGATACAGACAAGGTGTGCATTAATTTAACTGAAAAGGAAAACGTTGTTAACGTTATCATAAAGGATTATGGAAAAGGTTTCGATCTCAAACTAGTCTCAAGGGGAGTGGGAATCTTTAGTATGGAAGAGAGAGCCCATGCTGTTGGTGGGATATTCAAAATAGAGTCCATCCCTGGAAAAGGAACGAAAATATGTTTAGAAATACCTCTAAAATAATGGTCAGCATTGCAAAAATTCTTTTTTCGCAAAAAGCTGACCATTTTTCTATGTATTTTTAAGTTGTCCATGTTTGTTCAGTTTATTTCTAAAGAAAAATCCAAATAGCCAAATCAACATTGGAAGTAAGATAGCAGTTGAAACGGAAATGGTAATCCAATTTGTTTCTAAAAAATACAAAGCCCGACGATGATCACTAACAATATAATACCCGAATCCGTTGAGAATTAGGGCAACAGGAAAAATCAGCTTTCGATAGTCCTTTAGACCAATAACCCTTTGCAAGGAGATCGAGGCACAAAACAGCGCCATCATAATTTGGGTTAAGCTTGACAGAGCAAATAAAGCAACCATGACCAATTCATAACGGTGTAGAAATAGGCCAATACTAGCGCTTCTCGCCATTTGCATGCATGAAATGATGTATTGCCCGGCAACTTCAGAGGTTAACACTCCTGCCTCTAAGATTGGCCACATCAATATAAACATTCCGCTAAAGGCACTCCCTGAGACCCCACCTCTTCTCCAAGTATTTGGATCCTTCACATATGGAAGTATAAGTGCGGTCATCATCGTTGCAAGGGCCCAATCCCCGTTATGATGGCGACTCGCCCAAAGAATCTTCGGAAGCCCAGATTGAAAGGTAGGAAGAAGTTCGAGAATATCAAATTGCGTTAATGAGCCTAGTAGTATCAAAATATTTAAGGATAGGATTGAAAAGATCCCTAACAGAGCCATTCTGCCGATGACTTCTAATCCGTAATGAATCCCGACAGAGCCAACAATCATTGCAGCTAAAAGAAAGAGGATCGTTGGAGCCTCGGGGAGGAAATAATCTTTTAAATGATATACGAAAGTAATCATGACGATGCTATAGGCTAATAAAAAAAACAGAAAAAAGATTGTGGCAACCATTTTCTCCACAACTTTCCCAAACATGACCCCGCTTTGACGAATAAGGTCCCCATTGGGCATTCTCTTGATGACGGTGATTGTTATGAACATGATCAATACGCCCTGAAGGATTGAAAAGCTTGTGGATATCCACATATCATTACCAACCTCACGGGAAATCGATCCTTGTGTTAAGCCTATGGCTTTTGCATAAATCATGTTAATGATAAGCGCCATGAACATTCCATTCGTTATTTGTACTTTCATTTCATTTTCCCTCATTTTCCTGTTTTAGTAGGTTTGAAAAGGAGAGCAGTATCTTCAATGTTAACCGTAACATCTATTTTTACAGCTGCGGTTTGGAATTCTTCATCCCAGCGGTTTTTTATTTGTTGCCATTCTTTAGGATATTTGTTGTTAAATATCTTTCCGAGTTCTAATATATCGGCTTTAAAATCCTTTTGGGCCTTAGAAACAATATTGTTAACATTTCCTTTTAGTTCGTTTGCTACCTGTTTTTCTAGTTTAGTTATTTGAGCTCTATCCTCAAGCGAGAGGGGGCATCCTGCTTCTACCATACTAAAATCCGTATCATATTTTATGTGGAAGCTGATTTCTCCATTTCTATATAAGGGAGTAACCTTAAATTTATAGTGCTTGAGCTCAAGACTGATTTTTTGCTCTGGTTCCTTTGGGCAGCTAACAGCCATTACACCAGACTCCACTTTTTCAATGAAAGGAAGAAGTCCCCTTGTCTCTTTCTGACCTAAAATCCCAACAAGCTTATCTCCTTTAAAAACTCCTGCTCCGGATAGATCAATCTGCTTATAGCTGCCTTCCTGTCCAGGCTTCTTATTAGATATACCTCGTTTGATGAGCTTCACTCTTGCTAAGACAGGTTCTGAGCTTTCGCTTAAATATGCTGATTGCAAGTCAATCATTTGCGTCCGTGGTGCTTGGGCAGAAATGCTACTGTAACGGAATAATTTATCCATTGCCTCACCAGAAATCACTTCTAGACCTGTCATCGTTGATAAAATATTGCTGGCTTTATTTGGGGTAACGACAACCCAAGTTCTCATTCTAAGTTCGGGGTTTCTTGTAAAAAAGTCGATGATGTCGCTAATTCCATCCCTTGCTAAATCCTCATTGATGATAATGATGTAATTATGAGCCCAAAAAACTCGTCGTGTTGAAAAGGTTGATAGACTTCGAATTGCTTCAAAAATGGTCTTACCTTCAGCTTTTGCAGACCAAATTGGATCACCAGTATTCCCGGCCGGAGCACCTGTTTGCCCTCTTGCATCCGCTGGTCTTGCTATTTGCACTGATACCACCACTTTGCCATCCTTTCCTTTATCAAGACCAACTGCCATTACAAGGGCCAGCTCGTTAATTTCTCTTTTTCCAATACATCCATTTAAAAAAATAGTGAGGGTAAGGGATATTAACAAAAACAAGTGTTTAGTTTTCATCCTTATTTCTCCAATTTTTTTTCGTCTTTTTCTTTCTATGTTTAAAGAGATTGTTTTTTCTTGGTATTTCCTTCTGTTCCTGTTTCCCTTCAGTTTCGTCATTCTTATTATTTTCATTTACAGGACCAGGTTTTCCTGAATTAGGAGGCTTAGGAACCTGGTCTTCCCCAATTCTTGAATTACCCTCACCGGATGCAAGCTGAGGCAGACTTCTCATGCTCCACCACGGAAAACGGATAATGGAATCCTTTTGGTCTGACGGCTTGAACGGAGTTGCTGGAGCTAAGTAGGATTCTCCAAAGGATCGTAGCGACATCGCATGCAGTGCCAAAAGGGAAAATACGACCGCAAATCCGAGTAGTCCTAATGTTCCCGATGCGATCAAAAGTGGAAAACGGATCAGTCGGATTGAGAAGGAAGCGGAAGAATTAGGGATTGCGAAAGAAGCAATTCCGGTAACTGCAACAATAATAACCATTGTTGGGGAAACAATACCAGCTTGAACAGCCGCTTGACCAATAACAAGTGATCCGACAATACTAACGGCTTGGCCAATTGGTTTTGGCATTCTGAGACCGGCCTCTTTCATCAATTCAAAGGATACTTCCATTACTAGTGCTTCAAGAAGAACTGGAAAGGGAATGACATCTCGTCCGGAAGCAATTGTAAGCGCTAATGGTGTCGGGATCATTTCTTGATGAAAACTGACTAATAGAACGAAAACAGATGGAAGTATTAAACTAATAATAAAAGCTATGTATCTCACGATTCTAAAAAAACTTCCAGATAAGTACTTTGTGTAATAATCATCGCTGCCCTGCAGGAACTGCCAAAAGTAGGTCGGGACAATAAGGACAAAGGGTGTATTATCCGTGAAAATAGCTACTCTGCCTTCATAAATAGCTGAAGCCACCTTGTCAGGGCGTTCTGTGCTTTGGATTGTGGAAAAAGGTGAAAATGGGGCATCCTCGATAAATTCTTCAATGTAGCCACTTTCAAGAATAGCGTCAATTTTTATTTTTTGTAATCGCGCTTTAACTTCGTCTACTAAGCCCTCTTTTACCGTTCCTTTTAGGTAAGCAATGTTGATATCGGTTTTTGATTTAGTGCCAATTTTCATTCCTTCAATCCGAAATAAGGGATCTCGGATTCTTCTTCTCACTAAAGCTGTATTCGTGCGGATACTCTCAGTAAACCCATCCCTTGGGCCACGGACAACCTGTTCTGTTTGGGGTTCATCAACTGACCGGGTATCCCAGCCACGTGTTGAAGCAATAAAAGCATGATTACTGTTATTAATGAAAAGACAAGTGTCTCCAGCAAGAATGGCATCAATTCCTTCGGAAATCTTCGATACGACTTTAAGAGACGCGGTTTCCATTACTGTTTCTTTGAGAATATCAGTAAACTGTGAATGTTCATGAACTTCATTCAAAACGGGATGGATTTTATCCGTTTTGTATAACAAGTCCTTTATTAGTTTTTCAACTGATTCTGTGTTAGCTAATCCATCCGTATAAAAGCAGGCAGCGCTGATCTTTTTCTTTGTATGAAAAACAAAATCCCGCTGGGCCAGATCCAAACTGTTTTCCAGAATGTCCCTTACCATAGAGATGTTTTTTTCTAACCTTATATCAATATTACTTTCAAGGATTTGTGTAAGCTTGTCATCCATCGGAAAAACTCCTAATGTAAATATTTCATTATTAGGATTGCCTATTTTTGTTAAATGTATGAATAAAAATGAGAAGGGAAAAATGGTAAAAACGAAAATTGATAGGTGAAGGTATGGATTTTTATCATTGGTGGATTTACGAATATGTTTTAAATACCCAGTGGTTTATTTGGACAATGGTCATTATTGTGTTTGGTTTTAACTTCCTGGGTCCCGTCGTGGTCTGGTTTCGGATAAATAGTAAACCACTTCCGTTTATTTCAAAATTGAAAAAGGATAGAAATCACCAGAAAGAAAATGCAAATACCGAGGAATCTCAGTAGTTTAATGAAAAGTAAAAACGCAAAACAAGGTTAATTCGATTCCTTTGTTTTGCGTTTGTTTTTTTGTTATGGCTCTGTTAATTTGGCTGTTGATTTCCGCTGCAGGTGCTCGCTTTCCGCGGGGGGAGTCCGGGAGCCTCCTCGGCGCCATTGCGCCTGTGGGGTCTCCCGAGACACCTTCTCCCGCAGGAGTCTCGCACCTTCCGCTCCAATCAACAGAGTGCTCAAAATCAACATTGTTCTTTAACAAAGCTTTTGGATTAAGAGAGTGGCTGATTAATCCAATTCTTGATAAATTGGTAGTGTTATTTTGAAGGTTGTCCCTTTATTTAGCTTACTTTCTACCTCGATCTGACCGCGATGTTGTTGAATAATCTTTTTGCACATCATTAGGCCTAGTCCATTTCCTTTTTCTTTTAATGTAAAGAAAGGTTCGCCTATTTTTTTTAGCGCATCTTCTGGAATTCCGCTACCCGTATCGTTAAAACTAATATTCATATATTCATGGTTTTGTGGAGTAATGGTTATATTTAAAGTTCCGCCATTTGGCATAGCTTCAAATGCATTTTTCATGAGATTCATGAATACTTGCTTAAGATGGTTCTTTTCACAGAAAACTGGTAAGGTTTGGCCTGTTTCATTAACGTTAATTTGAACGTCCTGCAAAATAGCTTGTGGCTGAAGAAGGGCAACAACCTGATGAATAATCGTTGTGATATTTTCTGGTCTGTATAATAATGCTTGAGGTTTTGCAACGGCCATAAATTCGTTTGTAATCTGTTCAATCCGATCAACTTCTTCCAGCATCAGCTTGATATATGTCTGATTTTGCTGGTCAGCATCGTTTCGGATTAATTGTAAGAAACCTTTAAGGGTTGTTAGGGGGTTCCGAACCTCGTGAGCAATTCCTGCAGCCAGCTCACCGAGAACACCTAATTTCTCAGTGCTTTGAATCATATCCTCCATATGCCTTAACCTTGATATATCAGTCGCAGAACCAATCACTTCGGTTACATGACCATCATCAATCATCGGCTTTAATGAGATTAACATTGAAACGTCTTTAATATCCATTTCAAAGGTAACTTTTTGACCAGAATTCCAAGCGAGTTGATAATGGTATAAAAGAAAGTCAGCACTTTCCGGAATAAGCTCTTCTAGTTTCCTTTTCCTAACTTCAATTGGGTCAATTCCCAGCTTGTAAAGAAGTTCACCATTACATAAAGTGTGAATAAAATCATTACCGTGTTTTTTAAATTTAAAAATAATTCCCTGTTGTTCGCGGATTATTTCGTCAAGCTCTTGTCTTGCCCGATTTATTTTTTCTTCGGCAATCTTATCCTCACTTATCGCCGAAAAATAAAAACCTTTCATGATAAAGAAATAGCCAATTACTTTAAATAGATGTCCAGTAATATTATCAATATCATGAATATCTCGATAGATCGTAAAAATTAACTCTGAGATTAGTAAAAAATAAAACGATAAAAAGATATATAAAGCAGCCGGTTTCTTTGAACGTTTGTAAACTATAAAATTGAGCAACATTGAGATTAAATAAAGAAAGCTGACAAAGTATTCGATTCCTTTCTTTAATGGCGTTGTGCCGAGCCCTTCTATAACAACGGCTGGAAGACGGTCTTCAAAATGAAAGATTAAAAACGATACGATATAAATATAGAAGAATGTAATGAAAGTTAATAGTACCCTTGGGTCTTTTTTTAGTCTTTTTTCAGGTAGCAGAAATACGACAATCACCATAATGGAGCCGGTAAGTCTGCTGATTAACCAAAACCAAATGGATTTATGAACTGCCCCTTCGGAAATAAAGAACGGCATGTTTTTAAATGTTAAAGTGTGAATGAGGTCCAGTATCCCAATGGTTACAAATATAAACGATAAAAATAATAATCGACTAGACTTGGAATAGGAAAAAACTTTCCAACCATATGTGAATATGGCAATTGAAATCGAAATACTAAAAAACTCAAGAATGATATGTAAACTTGTATAGTATTTTTGATTGAAAAATGGGAAAAGTTCTTGTGAATAGTAATGAATTAATCCAAATAATAGAGTCCCTACCAGGGCATATAGGATTATTTTTCTTTCAAAAGCTTTAAGGCTTTTCAATTTTGACCAACTCTTTCATGTGATTTAAATAGAAATTTTTTATTTAGTATTTAATCCATGAAGCCTTTTGACGAATTTTTTAAATTGTTTCAATTTTTATAATATATTTGCAAAACATCCCGGTCAATAATGAATTTTTTTGAAATTATTGTTAAATAGTAATGTTGGATAAAGAAAATCATTTGTGAAGTTTTTCATATTGAAATAGGGCATACCCTGGCAAAGTGTAGTAAAATAAAAGCAGTAAATAGAATAAAAGGGAAAATTCATTTTTTCCTGTATAGCACAACTAAGAATAGAACCTCTTGAGAGGATAATATAAGGAGAGTTAAAGTGTTGATGTGGAGAAAATGGATTTATGTAGTAGTAGGGGTTGTACTGGCAGCGATTATTTTGCCGTATAGCTTGCCATTAATATTTGCACTTCTTACAGCCATTTTACTAGAGGGATTGGTTAAATGGTTTATGAATAAATTACGGTTTAGTAGATTGCAATCGGTTATTGCGGTGTTTTCTGGCTATGTTCTTCTGATAACAGTGATTGGCTATAATACGATTGCTATTATTACCACGCAGACCATTGCACTGTCAGAAAAAACACCAACGTTTGTTAAAGACTTTTACCGGACAGGTATTCTGCCGTTGATTAAAAAGTGGGAGTTTTATTCACAGAGTCTTCCAAAAGATGTTATTTACTCAATTGAAAAAACAGTTGAGAATTCAATCAATACGTTAGATTCTTTTTTACAAAGTTTTGTTCAAACCATCATTAATTTCTTAACGATTATTCCAGGTTTTTTAATTGAGGCACTAATCTATTTAGTTGCATTATTTATGATTAGCTTGGAACTACCTAAGCTTAGAGAAAAAATGGAACAATACTTAACAGACCAAACGAAGAAGAAAGTATACTTAGTTACGACGGAATTAAGTAAGGCTGGAATCGGATTTATAAAGGCGCAAATTATCTTAAGCTTAATGACCTTTATCATGGCGTTTGTGGGGTTAACTTTTTTAAAGGTTTCCTATACAGCGTTATTGTCACTGTTAATTGTCGTTGTTGATATTTTGCCGATACTCGGAACAGGCTCAGTGTTGGTTCCTTGGGCCGTTGTGGCGATACTTCAAGAAAATCATTTTTTAGGAATAGGATTAATTATCCTTTTTGTGGTGATTACTGTAGTAAGAAGGATTATCGAGCCGAAGGTGTATTCAAGCAGTTTAGGAATTTCACCACTAGCAGCGTTAATAAGCTTATATATTGGCTTCAAATTACTAGGTATAGCAGGCGTATTCATTGGGCCGATCATGGTCATCATTTATGAAACACTGAAGAAAGCAAATGTTATAAAACTAAATTTTAAAATTTGATGAAAAAAACTGAGGTCTACTTCACCATCTAGATCTCAGTTTTTTTATGCATTTCTTTTATGTGTGGGTGAATTATTTTATTTCAAGTGTTGGCGTTGTGTTGATTACGGTTAGGGTAGTCATGATTCCAACAAAAATAATGGTAATAAAGGAATAGCAAAATTTTTCAAATCCTACAATTTTCATTCCACTAATGATTACTAGTCCATCTATAAAAAAGATTAAAATTCCGACATTAATAGAAATGATTTTCCCTATTAACTGGGCTAATAAGTCTGTACCACCTGTACTTGTTTTATAACGAAGCATCAATCCGATCCCAGTGCCCACAAAAATCCCACCGAAAATAGAGCTCCAAAGCATACTTAAATGGAACTGATCATTTACAAAACTTAGAACATCGATAAAAAGTGAGGAAACGATCAAACCATTTAAGCTGTTATAAAAAAATTGCCGCTCATAAACCCAAGCTAAACAATAAAGTGGGATGCTTAATATAAGCATACTCAGTCCAGTTGGAAAACCAGAGTAGTAATGAATGATTAAACCAATTCCAATAATGCCGCCGTCTAAAAGATGATGCGGAATTAAAAACCCATTAATACCAAGTCCAATTAAAAAACTTCCCAAAATAACAGCAAACGTTTTTTCTATCATGAAACATCACCCTTACTTGTCCTCTAATAAAAAGTATGAGTGGAAGGATAAAATAGAAGTGAAACTTACGTGAGCAGATGGTTTTACAATTTTATTTAGTTAATCTAAATTTAACTTATGGAATAAATAATATGAGGACGGTGGTAAATATGTTTGAAATTGCGATCATTGGTGCGGGTCCAGCTGGTGGAAGTGCAGCCTTGTTTGCAGCAAAGGCTGGCAAGAAGACACTCTTATTGGATCATGGGAAAAGCATGACAGCAAGGGCTTGGATGGAAAATCACTATGGGGTTGAAGCAATTAGTGGTCCGGACCTGCTTGAAGTTGGCCAGAAGCAAGCAATTAAATTTGGGGCAGATTACAAGAAAGAGGAAGTTATTGATATTATTGAAGATAATGGAAAATATATAATTAAAACGGAACAGGGCGACTACGAAGCACAGCATGTGATTTTAGCAACGGGTGTTTTAACTGAGTTGGCTGAAAAAATCGGTGTTGTAACGAAGGAAGGAACTGAACCTAGAATTAAAACAGTTGTTGCGGTAGATCCACAAGGAAAAACGAATAAAAGTGGAATTTGGGCCGCAGGAACGATTGCTGGTGTAAGTGTCCATACAATTATTACGGCAGGAGACGGAGCCCGTGTCGCGATTAATGTCATTAGCGAATTAAACGGAACACGCTATGTCGACCATGATGTTCTAAAAAAATAAGATAAAAAAGGAGGTTCCCAATTGGAACCTCCTTTTCCTATTTAAAAAAACAAATCTAATACATAATAGCTGATTGCAGCAATAAGAGCTGAAATTGGCAGGGTAATAACCCAAGTAATCAACATCCGCTGCGCTGTTCCCCATTTAACCCCTTTAATGCGGTGGGATGCACCAACCCCAAGAATGGAAGAAGAGATAACGTGTGTTGTACTTACAGGCAAATGGATATAAGTTGCCCCAAAGATGATCATCGCACCTGTTAAGTCAGCTGCTACCCCGTTAACTGGACGGATTTTCATAATTTTTCCGCCAACGGTTTTAATAATTTTCCAACCACCAACAGATGTCCCAATCCCCATCGCTAAAGCACAAGAAATTTGTACCCAAGTTTGAATGTCATCACTGGTTTGATAATTATTAGCAATCAATGCCATAGTTATGATCCCCATTGCTTTTTGGGCATCATTTGTTCCATGTGTATAAGCTTGTAATGCAGCCGTTCCGATTTGGAAAAGCCGGAAATTTCGGTTTGTCTTAGTCAGGTTTAGATTTTTAAAAGCAATTTTGAAAATGCTATAAACAAGGTATCCGGCAGCAAATGCTAAAATTGGTGAGAAGATCAGCGCTTGAAGAATCTTTAAAAATCCTTCGTAGTTCAAGGAAGTAAACCCAGCAGCGGCAATGGCTGCCCCTGCAATCGAACCAATAATCGCATGGGATGAGCTACTAGGGATTCCATAATACCATGTTAATAAATTCCAAAATATCGCTGCAATTAATGCTGCCAAAATCACAAGTGAACCATTCTCAAGCGTAAATGGATCCACAATATCCTTCGAGATGGTTTTAGCAACCCCGGTGAACGAAATGGCACCAAGGAAATTCATTACTGCAGCTAAAATGATCGCGTGCCGAGGCTTAAGTGCCTTGGTAGAAACTGAGGTGGCAATAGCATTAGCTGTATCGTGAAATCCATTGATAAAATCAAATGCGAGAGCACCTATCACAATTAAGATCGTTAAAATAAACATTGAATCCATAGATTAAGGCTCCTTACGCATTTTTCATAATAATGGTTTCAAGCGTATTTGCAACACCTTGGCAATAGTCTGCAATATCCTCAAGGTTTTCATAAATTTCTTTATATTGAATAATACGGATAGGATCTTTCTCCGTTGTGAATAAATGTTTAATGGATTGACGTAGAATACCATCACATTTAGACTCATAATCTTTAATTTTAATTGCATGATCACGAATATTAAGCAGTTTTTTTGATGACAATAGCTCAACTGCTTTATCGATTTCAATCGCAGCGCCGCGAATAGCATCCACAAACTTTACCATATACTCGTCAGCTTCAGTAATTGAATACATTTCAAATAATGCAGCGCAAGCTTCAATTCCATCAAGAACATCATCCATGCTCATTGCTAAATGCAGGATATCTTCACGCTCAATTGGAGTTATAAAGGCGTTATTTAGATCAACTGTTACTTCATGAATGAATGAATCACCTTTAGTTTCAAATTCTTTCATTTTTTCAGAGAAAATTTTCAAATCACTCACGTTTTTAAGCTTATAATCAGCAAAAAAATCAGCGCTTTCTTTTAAATTTGCCGAAATATTACTTAAAATGATTGCGAATTTATCCTTCTTTTTAAAAGCCATTGTTGAACCTCCATTATTTTTACAGAAATAAAAATCTCAACCGAAATATTGTATCCGAAAATTGTCGTAAATGAAAAGAGAATGTAAATAAAATTTACAAAATCTTAATATTAGACCTTTTTTGTAAAGAAATTATTAAGAAAAATGTCGAGATAAGGTGAAAAAAGTTGTAAATAGGTATATTTTTCTAAATATACTGGACTACAGCCATATAAGATTTCCTTTCATGATAAAATAAAATTAATTTTATCTTTTCCAAAGGAGGTCATTAGTATGAGTAGTATTCAAGATACAGTTCGGCTAAATAATGGGGTTGAAATGCCTAAGTTTGGTCTTGGCGTGTATAAAGTAGAGGAAGGTCAGCAAACGGAAAATACCGTGAGAAAAGCGCTTGAATTAGGCTACCGTTCGATCGATACCGCAGCTTTTTATCAGAATGAAGAGGGCGTTGGAAAAGCTGTTAAGGAAAGTGGAATTCCTAGAGAAAAGTTATTTATCACTACAAAGGTTTGGAACAGTGATCAAGGCTATGACTCGACGATAGATGCCTTTGAGAAGAGTATGAGAAAACTTAATCTTGAATACCTTGATCTTTATTTAGTGCATTGGCCCGTTATCGGTAAGTATCTTGAAACGTGGAGAGCACTTGAAACCCTTTATCAGCAGGGAAAGGTAAGAGCGATAGGGGTTAGCAATTTCCAAATTCATCATTTACAAGATATCTTTGATCATTTCCAAGTTAGGCCTGCCATCAATCAAATCGAACTTCATCCAAAATTAGCACAACCGGAATTACGTGCATTTTGTAAGAAGCATGGAATTTTTGTTGAAGCATGGTCCCCGATAGCCAGAGGACGATATTTAGACGAACCTGTTTTAATGGAACTTGCTGAAAAACACGGCAAAACAGCAGCACAAGTTATTTTGCGCTGGCATTTACAAAATTATGTGATCATTATTCCGAAATCGATTACAGAAGCTCGGTTGAAGGAAAATGCTGATATTTTTGATTTTGAACTTAGTTTAGCTGAAATGGAAAACATCAATCTTTTAAATGAAAATAAACGATTTGGAGCGGATCCAGATCATGTAGATTTTTAAATAAACTAATTAGAACAAAAGGACCAAAACGGAAGCAGTAGAGCCTTACGTTTTTGGTCCTTTATTCATTACAGCACTTCTTAATTAGACGGCTTTATTTTTCTATTATCGTTTAATCCATTCTAGACTTTGATCTGGAAAAATGGGCGGTTCGTCTAAAAATGGTGCACGGCATTCAATTTTTTCGTTCGTTAGCGGATGAATAAAGGTAAGCATTGCTGCATGAAGAGCTTGCCTTGAATATCCTGGTTTTCCGCCATATAATAAATCACCGGTCAACGGATGGCCAATACTGCTAAGATGGACCCGAATCTGGTGAGTGCGGCCAGTGTCCAACTTACATTGAATGAGAGTACGGTTTTGATTTGGAAAGGTTTTTAAAACTTGATAATGGGTAACTGCATTTTGCCCTGTAGGGGATACTCTTCGTTTTGTCGGGTGGTGGCGGTCCCGGCCAATCGGCTTTTGAATTGTACCCTTCTTTCCTTTTATCATCCCATCTATGATGGCAAGATAGATCCGACTAATTTCGCGTTGTTCTAACATTCTGTCTAATATCGCCGCAATGAAAGGATACTTAGCAAACAAAATAGCGCCAGTGGTATTTTGGTCTAGCCGATGGATATGCTGAACTTTTCTAAATTCCCCGTTTGCTTGAAGATAGAATGCAACGGCGTTTGCCAATGTATTTACTTCGGTTGGTTCATTAGGGTGAGTATCCATCCCGGCTGGTTTATTGACCACAAGCAAGTGATCATCCTCGTAGAGAATGTCGATATTATGGAAGGAAGGAATTACCCCGAAATCCTTCTCTAAAAAGAATTTAATTTGCAGACGGTCACCGGTGGACATAGGAAAATGCCAATTCGCTTGTTCGCCGTTTAGAAGGACAGCTTTATCGGTTCTTAACTGATGGATTTGCTTTTTGGGTCCGCTCCAAACTTCCCTGAGAAGTTGATCTATTGTAATTTGATTCCATTTGGCAGGGATTATGACCTCAAGCAGTTCCCCTTTCCGGATTATGTTCATTATATTGCCTCCTGTATTATTACGGTTTGACCTCAAATGTTCATGTATAAACCGAAATCGTGGCTATAATTACCACCGTAAAATCCTAGTTTTTTATGCTATTCTTATTTTAACTGAAGAAAAGGTTTTTTAAAGGTGGTTATTACGTGAAGATTGTATTTGCTTCAACTCCCGGACAAGAAGTAAAGGTACAGGAGCTTGTTCAATATTTTTACTCCAATATCTTTCCTCGTTATTTTTCAGATGATGAAATTAAGCAGTTTGAACGCGAAGGCGTATTAAAGCTATCTGGAGATTTTGAAGGCTTTGATACGTTAAGAGATGCCTATCAGGTTATTGCCTGCTTGCAAACTGTTATTTCGATATTAGAGTCAATCGAGCCCCAATGTGAGTATAAATCCATTTTTGATAAAAATGTTAGTATGCTAATGGAAATGGGAATGCATTTTCCGTTTTCGTTTGCTCAATTCAACGATGCCCGCGGGATGAAAGTAGAAATGCTAAGTATCTATAGTTCCGCTGCAAACCAATATTTAATTTAAATGCTTTGTTAAATTTGGCTGTTGATTTCCACTCCAGGTGCTCAGCGACCCAGCGGGGGAGTCCGGGAGCCTCCTCGGCGCTATAGCGCCTGTGGGGTCTCCCGTGACACCTTCTCCCGCAGGAGTCTCGCACCTGCAGCGAAGATCAACAGAGTGCACAAAAGCAACATTCATCTTTAACATTATTTAAAAAATAGAGGCTGACTTGGTCAGCCTCTATTTTTTCGTATTTTCATTAAACCATGCTCGAAAAACTTCTGGTTCATTGTACCCAACAATTCTGGCTACTTCTTTTCCGTTTTTGTATTGAACAAGCGTTGGTGTCGATTCAATTTGATAATCATCCCAGCCTTGTTCAAATTCAAGCAGATTGTATTGGAGCATATCAATGTCCATTTCCTTTGCTAATGGAGCAAGCTCTGGTGTTGTTCGTTGGCAATGCGTACAGGCCGGACTGTAAAAATAAACGGTAACATCTTCCTTATTGTCCAGCTTTTCTTGTAGTTCTTCAGGTAAAATTAGATTTTGATAATTAGGATCGTCAAGCTGTGCGATCGTCTGTGCATCTAAAGTTTCTTTATTATATGGATTATCTTCAGACTTTTCTTTGTTCTTTGCATTGGTCAGGAAGGAAATGGCTCCAAATAAAACGATGATCACAGCTAGAAAAATAATTACTTTCTTCAAACTACTCTTACCCCCTTGTTTTTTTCCAAATAAGAAAACTGCATGAGAAAATTATCACAAATCCAACTAGTGCCAAAAATGGGATCGTCACGAACCCAAACCAATTAATATATTGACCAGTGCAAGGTATCCTGCCACAGCTTACGGCATGATCCGCCATGAACGGAATTTTTTGGAGAGAATAATGATACAAAGAAATACATGCACCGATTGCTGATAACATCATCGTATAAAAGGAAATCTTGTAATCCTTTCTAATGACAGCCGCTCCTAAAATAATCACCATCGGGTACATAAGAATTCTTTGGTACCAGCAAAGTTCGCATGGTTCAAATTTTTGAATCTCTGAAAAAAAAAGACTGCCGAACATGGCGATAACAGAGGTTCCCCAAGCTATAAATAATAGCGATTCACTACTGTTTTTTTCTCCCTTTGTCATGTGAAATTTCTCCTGTCCATATACATTTTCACTAAATTATAGGTCCAATCGCTATTAATTGTAAAATAACTTGTCTTGAATTCAAATATATTCATAGTGAAATAAGGGTTTAGTTTTTTAAATGAAATGGTTGTTTCATTACAGACGGGTTACTATAATGAATACGTGCTGGCACTCGAGAATTGTCACAATTACTCGGAAGGAATTTAAAGGAGTCAGATGGTTTGTAGCGAACATTATACGTGTAATACATAAATTGGAGGTCGTGTAATGGAGTGGAAAGAGAAAGCGGAAAAGTGGTTGAATTTTAAGGAATTGGACCAAGAACTAAGAGGTCAACTTGAGAAAATCCAAAATGATGAAAAAACTCTAGAGGACGCTTTTTATAAAGACTTAGAATTCGGAACGGGTGGTATGAGAGGCGTGATAGGTGCCGGAACGAACCGAATTAACTTATACACAGTCCGAAAAGCATCGGCAGGTTTGGCTGCATACATAGACTTACAAGGCAGTGAAGCAAAGAATCGTGGTGTTGTGATTGCTTACGATTCCCGGCATAAATCACCGGAATTTGCGATGGAAGCTGCTCGGACACTTGCGACACGCGGCATTAAGACGTATGTTTTTTCAGAACTAAGACCAACACCAGAGTTGTCCTTTGCAGTACGTTATCTAAATGCCTATGGTGGAATTGTCATTACGGCAAGCCACAATCCGCCCGAATATAATGGCTATAAAGTGTATGGTCCGGATGGTGGACAACTTCCACCTGATAGCGCTGACCAAGTCATTGCAAAAGTAAATGAAATTGAAAATGAGCTAACCATTGAAGTTGCCGATGAACAAAGCTTGAAAGATAAAGGGCTAATCGTCATCATCAATGAAGAGGTGGACCAAGCCTATTTAGAAAAGTTGGTTACCATTTCTGAGAATCCAACCATTGCGGCTCAATCAGATGTAAAAATCGTCTTCACACCTCTTCATGGGACGGCCAATAAGCCTGCAAGAAATGCTTTGGCGGCAATGGGTTATAAGAATGTAACCATTGTAAAAGAACAGGAGCTGCCTGATCCGGAATTTTCTACAGTAGCCAGTCCAAACCCAGAAGAGCATGCTGCTTTTGCATTGGCGATAAAAGAAGGAGAAAAAATTGGGGCTGATCTTTTAATTGCTACGGACCCAGACGCTGACCGTCTTGGAATTGCCGTGAAAAATGATCAAGGCCAGTATATTGTCCTGACAGGTAATCAAACGGGTGCCCTTTTTCTCGATTATATCCTTTCACAAAAACAAGAAAAAGGAACTCTTCCAGCTAATGGTATTGTTCTTAAAACGATTGTTACCTCTGAAATTGGTAAAACGATTGCGTCATCTTTTGGTCTTACCACTGTTGATGTTCTCACTGGATTTAAGTTCATTGCTGAAAAAATAAATGAGTATGAAACAACTGGTCAATATACATTCTTGTTTGGCTACGAGGAAAGCTACGGCTACTTAATCAGTGAATTTGCTCGTGATAAGGATGCGATTCAAGCTGTTTTATTAGCGGCTGAGGTTTGTGCGTATTATAAGCAAAAGGGAATGTCTTTATATGAGGCGTTACTATCTATATTTGATAAGTATGGCTATTATCGAGAAGGCCTTCGTTCGTTAACATTAAAAGGAAAAGAAGGTACTGAACAAATTCAACAGACACTTGCTGCATTCCGTTCTAATCCATTACAAAGCCTAGGTAATCTAAACGTTGAAACAGCTGAAGATTATTTGCTTAGTATTAGAAAAAATGCCGATGGAAGTCAAGAAACGATTGACCTACCTAAATCAAATGTTATTAAATACCTTTTTGATGATGGATCTTGGGTTTGTCTACGACCATCTGGTACCGAACCGAAAATAAAATTTTATTTTGGTATTAATGATACTTCTCTTGATGCAAGTGTAGAAAAGCTCAAAAAGGTTGAAGAAGATTTTATGGAGCTTGTTGAGAAGAAAATGAACGAGGTTGCAGTACAATAAATTTAATTAGTGAGAAGTCATTTACATTTAACACGGCACCCAGTGGGATGCCGTGTTTTTTGGTGGAATTCAGGTTAATTTAAACTATAAACTTGAGTTTCTAAAACGTATTCAGCTGCTGTTTCATTGGCATGATCAATGTATCGAAGTAATGAGTGTAACTTTTTCTCTATAGAGGCATAGTCATGTTCAAAATGGTAAGCATGTAAGAAATGCTCTATTTTTTTCGACAAGAACTGATCCTTTGTCCGCACCATTAATATTAATAAGTTATCCCATTGTGATCGGTGGGTATAATATAACGCACGGTCATAATCCACTTTATTCAACTTTTTCTCCTCCTTATCAGGAGTTAATTATAGTGTGTGAAATTTCGCTCCAGAATTCTCACTGTAAATGTTGGAGTAGTTGGGACAATTGGTATATACCCGAATAAAATAAAAGCTTCGTGGAAATTTAACATAAAAAGGGGTAGCAGATGAGAAAAAGAATCACATTATCGTTATTGGGCTGGATGTTGTTAATAAATCCGATTGGTTGTTTTGCACAAGTGGTAAATCCTCATCAAGTTTATACTTATGAGCAAATGGAAGAAGATTTGCAATTATTGAAACAAATTTATCCAAATGAGTTATCAATAAAAACGATTGGGCAGAGTCATTTTGGGCGAGAGATATGGGCAGTAAAACTGGGAAAAGGGGAAAAAAATATTCTGCTAATTGGTTCTCACCATGGTCGAGAATGGTTAACCTCTACCCTGTTAATGGCTATGCTTGAGCAATATGTTCACAGCTATCGGGAATCTTCAGAATATGGCCCGTTTTCAATAAAAGTTCTAGATAATGTATCGATTTGGTTTGTTCCAATGTTAAACCCTGATGGGGTTACCATACAGCAAAGTGGATTGGCTGCAGCACCTGTAGGAATGGAAGATGAGTTATTTGAAATGAACGGTTACTCGCTTGATTTTTCAAAGTGGAAAGCAAATGGGGTGGGCATTGATCTAAATCGGCAGTACCCGGCAGGCTGGAATAAACTTAATAAAATCCCAATTCCTTGGTACCAATTTAATAAAGGAGAAAAACCAATTCAAGCGAACGAGGTTAAGGCACTTACCACATTTACTGAACAACTTAAACCTTCTATTGCCATTTCCTATCACACATCAGGCAGGGAAATATTTTGGAAATATAAAAATGGAGTTCATAAAAAGCGCGATAAGCTATTAGCGAAAAAAGTATCCTTACTTACCGGCTATTCTCTAAGTACCCCGTTGAAAAATGCAGTCGGGGGTGGCTTTACCGATTGGTTTATTACTACCTATCATCAGCCGGGAATGACGATTGAGATTAGTCCGTTGGTCGAAGAAACCAATCCGCCTGTTTCTGTTTTTTCTGAAGAATGGAAGCGGAATGAATTAGTTGGAATACTACTGGCAGCGGAAGCTCAAAAAATGGAGATAACACCAGTAAATAATCATTAGCGATCTAAAAACAGCTGGATACATTATTTTTCGAAAGAATCATTCTAAAAGGATTTCATCTTTCCAAACTCTCGTTCATACATTGTGATAAGGACGAAGAAGGGGGAGAGATATTTGAACGAGACGGATCGCAAGGCATTAGAGAATGCGATAGGAGAAATAACCGAAATCGCTAAAGGTTTTGGTCTGGACTATTACCCGATGCGCTATGAAATTTGCCCTTCAGATATTATTTATACTTTTGGTGCATACGGGATGCCAACTAGATTTTCGCATTGGAGCTTTGGAAAACAATTTTATAAAATGAAGCTTCATTATGATTTTGGATTATCAAAAATTTATGAACTGGTAATCAATTCGGATCCATGTTATGCGTTCTTACTCGATTCCAATTCCTTAATTCAAAACAAATTGATTGTGGCACACGTTCTTGCCCATTGTGATTTTTTCAAAAATAATATTCGCTTTCAAAATACAAAACGGGACATGGTTGAAAGTATGGCAGCAACTGCGGATCGAATCCGTAAATATGAGATTCAATATGGAAAGTTAGAAGTAGAAACATTTCTTGATGCGGTTTTGGCGATCGAAGAACATATTGATCCATCGCTAATGAGGCCGAAGCTTGCGTGGTCATTAAATGAGGATACCAATGAGGATAATGCTAAACCTCAGGTTAGTCCATATGATGATTTGTGGAATTTGGATAAAAGTGGGCTAAAAAATGAAGAAACTCCAAAAAAGAATCGGAAATTCCCACCAAAGCCAGAAAAGGATTTGCTGTTGTTTATTGAAAGCTACAGCAGAGAGTTAACGGATTGGCAACGTGACATTCTAACAATGATGCGCGAGGAAATGCTCTACTTCTGGCCGCAGCTTGAAACGAAAATTATGAATGAGGGCTGGGCTTCCTACTGGCATCAACGAATTCTTAGGGAAATGGATCTAACTCCTGGTGAGGCGATTGAATTTGCCAAGCTGAATGCCGGAGTTGTACAGCCTTCGCGTACTGGGATTAATCCATATTATTTGGGTTTGAAGATCCTCGAGGATATAGAGGAACGGTACAATAACCCTGATGAAGAAATGATGAGACGTGGGGTGAAACCTGGATCAGGAAGGGAAAAATTGTTTGAAGTGAGGGAAATTGAGTCTGATATTTCTTTTCTTCGCAATTATTTAACGAAGGATCTTGTTACAAGGGAAGATATGTATTTATTCCAGAAGCAGGGCAAGGATTATAAAATTGTTGATAAACAATGGGAAAATGTTCGTGATCAGCTTGTGAATATGCGGGTGAATGGTGGATTCCCATATATTACGGTTAATGATGGGGATTACTTAAGAAACGGCGAGCTTTACTTAAAGCATTGGTTTGAAGATATTGAACTGGATGTAAAATACTTGGAAAAGGTATTGCCATACATTCAACAGTTATGGGGAAGGCCGGTTCATATGGAAACGATGATTGAGGGAAGAGTGATGCTTTATTCCTATGATGGGAAAGGAATTCACCGGAAGTATTTATAAGGCTCAGAATTCGATATAAAATTACGCGTTAGGACGAGTGAGACAAAGCGTAAAGCAAAGTGACCCAAATATAGAAGGGTCACTTTTTGTGTTGTTTGCAAAAATCAGTAAATAAAAAAGATAATCGGCGAAAAGAAATAAGATATAATTGACAATCAAACGTTTCTTTGAATATCATATACTCAAATGAGTATTTGAATAAGTAATGGGGTGGAATCATTGCGAGAACATGATATTTGTGAAATAACATGTGTTGATGAAGAGAAAGTAAACCGTGTTCGTACTGCATTAAGTGAGCAAAATACCCCTGCGGTGGCTAAAATTTTCAAAGCCCTTTCCGATGAAACAAGAATAAAAATTGCTGCTGCATTGTCTAGTGAAGATGAACTTTGTGTGTGTGATGTGGCAAATATAATTGGTTCATCGGTTGCGACTGCTTCACATCACCTGCGTCTGCTACGAGACTTAGGGATTGCAAAATATCGTAAAAAAGGGAAATTGGTCTTCTATTCCATAGATGATGACCATGTCAAGCAATTGATTCATTTAGCATTTGCACATCAACAGGAGGTGGCGGATCGTGGCTGATACTGTGGAGCAACAATCACCAAAAACTGTCTATCGCGTTCAAGGTTTTTCTTGAGCAAGCTGTGCTGCAAAGTTCGAAAAGAACGTTAAACACCTGGATGGTGTTTCTGATGCAAGTGTAAATTTTGCCGCTGCCAAGCTTACAGTGTATGGACATACTTCGCTTGAAGAACTTGAGAAAGCTGGCGCTTTTGAGAATTTAAAAATCATGCCTGAAAAACAGGTTCACATCGAGCAAAAGAAAGAACCTTTTTTTAAAGTTTATTCTAAAATAATTGCTTCGCTCCTGTTCATCATGATTGGGTATACTTCGCAAATGATTAGTGGCGAGGATAGCACTCAAACGATCTTATCTTTTTTGATTGCGATAGTCATTGGTGGTTACTCCTTATTTAAATCAGGACTTCAAAACTTGTTCCGCTTTGAATTTGATATGCGTACCTTGATGACCATAGCTATAATTGGTGCAGCATTCATCGGTGAGTGGAGTGAAGGGGCCGTTGTCGTCATCTTGTTTGCGATCAGTGAGGCGTTGGAACGATATTCGATGGACAAAGCCCGGGCTTCAATCCGCTCTTTAATGGATATTGCTCCAAAGGAAGCTTCTATACGCCGAGATGGCGTGGAAATGCTAATAGGCGTTGAGGATATTGAGATTGGCGATATTATGATTATTAGGCCTGGTCAGAAAATCGCAATGGATGGAGTGGTTGTCAAAGGAATTTCTACGGTTAATCAGGCGACCATTACCGGTGAATCTGTTCCGGTATCTAAAACAATCGCTGATGAAGTATTTGCTGGAACGCTGAATGAAGAAGGAATCCTCGAAGTCGAGGTCACGAAGCATGTTGACGACACGACCATTGCTAAAATCATTCATTTAGTAGAGGAAGCACAGGCAAAACGTGCTCCATCTCAAGCATTTGTTGATCTATTTGCAAAATATTACACTCCGGTGATTATCTTGGTGGCATTAGCAGTTGCTGTACTTCCACCATTATTGACTGAGGCTGATTGGGTGAAATCGATTTATCAAGGATTATCTGTATTAGTGGTGGGCTGTCCTTGTGCACTCGTGATATCAACCCCAGTATCGATTGTAACGGCAATCGGCAACGCAGCCAGGAACGGAGTTTTGATAAAGGGCGGTATCTTCTTAGAGGAAACTGGGGCACTGAAAGCAATTGCTTTTGATAAGACTGGAACGTTGACAAAAGGAGTTCCTGTGGTCACTGATTTTAAAGGGTATACTGATATGGATGAGCGCACATTGTTTTCTCTTCTGGCTACTCTAGAATACCAGTCCCATCACCCTCTCGCTTCGGCAATTGTAACAAAAGCCGAACAACAGGAAATTGAGTTTAAGAATATTCAGGTTGATGAGTTTGTTTCTTTAACAGGAAAAGGAATTAAGGGAATGATTGAAGGTATTACCTATTATGTAGGCAGTCCAAAACTATTTGAAGAATTATATGAAAAAGCTATTTCAGAGAATATAAAGGCTGAAATTGAAACGTTCCAAAACCAGGGGAAAACCGTCATGGTCATTGGAGATGCTTCACACATACTAGGAATTGTAGCTGTTGCGGATGAGGTACGAGAAAGCAGCCGCGAAATCATTCAGAAATTACACTCACTTGGGATTAAGAAAACGATTATGCTTACCGGTGACAACAGGGCAACGGGAAAGGCGATTGGCGAAGCGGTCGGCGTAATGGATGTAGCAGCAGAACTACTCCCTCAGGATAAGTTAGTTTATATAAATAAGCTTAGAGCAGATTACGGAAAGGTAGCAATGGTTGGTGATGGAGTGAACGATGCACCGGCGTTAGCTGCCGCATCAGTCGGTGTAGCAATGGGGGGAGCGGGCACAGACACCGCGTTAGAAACAGCTGATATTGCTCTAATGGGCGATGATTTGCACAAACTCCCGTTTACCGTTAAGCTTAGCCGAAAAGCGTTAATGATTATTAAGCAGAACATAACTTTTTCCTTGGGAATCAAGCTCCTTGCCCTCCTATTAGTCATTCCCGGATGGCTGACGCTTTGGATTGCGATTATTGCTGACATGGGAGCAACACTGATTGTCACGTTAAATGGTCTACGTCTTCTAAGCGTAAAAGATGAATAAACTGTGGGCTTCCCGCTAACAATGGGAAGCCTGATTACTTTTAATTTTTGGCTGTGTTAAAGAACAATGTTGATTTTCAGCACTCTGTTGATTGGAGAGGAAGGTGCGAGACTCCTGCGGGAGAAGGTGTCACGGGAGACCCCACAGGCGCTATGCGCCGAGGAGGCTCCAGGACTCCCCCTAAGGTGCGGGAGCACCTGGAACGGAAATCAACAGCCAAATGTAATAAAGCCTTAATTTTTCATTCTTAAGTTGCAGTTACGTTATTCGAGTTGTAAACTGAACATATTGGAATTTAATCATAAAGAAAAATAACAGGTGATGGAATGAAAGACTTTGTTTTAGCTATTTTAATGGCATTAACAGATTTAGGTTATCTTGGGATAGCCATTGGCTTAATGATTGAGGTCATACCAAGTGAAATCGTACTAGGGTATGGCGGGTATATGATTTCATTAGGGAAGATATCCTGGTTTGGGGCTGTAATAGCAGGTACGATTGGTGGTACCTTAGCACAATTATTTCTTTATTGGCTAGGCTATTACGGTGGGAGACCGTTTCTTGAAAAATACGGCAAGTATATTTTGATTAAAAAAAAGCAAATCGATTTATCTGAACAATGGTTTGAGAAATATGGAACAGGAGTCATATTTTCAGCCCGGTTCATTCCGGTTGTTCGCCATGCTATCTCTATTCCTGCAGGTATTGCTAAGATGTCACCTGTTAAATTTACCGTATATACAGTGGCCGCAATTATTCCTTGGACAATTCTATTTTTATATCTTGGGACTGTTTTGGGAGAAAACTGGGCGGATATTAAAGAATTTGCTCAACCGTATATTATGCCAGCGATCGTGGCAGCTTTATTACTAGGGGTTGTTTATTACTTTATAAAGAGAAGGGGTTCAGTAAATCCCGATACAATTAATGAAAATTCCTAAAGCTTTTTTCTACAGATAAAAAGAGGCAGATTCGAATGAATCTGCCTCTTCTATCGTTTCTCGATTAAACTTTTAATTCGGCTGCTTTTGGGATGATCACTGAAAATATCGTTCCTCTTCCTAATTCGCTGGCCACTTCAATTTTTCCGCTCATTGATCCGATTAAATTATAAGAAACCGCGATATCGGGCTCCTCTACATTATTTTTTGTGGTGTGAATAGGTTTCCCAAGCAGCTTTAATTGGTCTTTTGTTAAACCTTTTCCATTGTCCTCAATGACAATTAAAATGGAGGACAACATTTCATGGACGGCAATTTCAATAGACCCTTTTTGCGATGATTCAAAACCATTTTTTACAAGATTGGTTAATGCCTTTTGAAAATTATTTTTATCAGCCTTTATGAAAACTTGGTTTTCTAAAGTAGAAAAATAATTGATTTCAATATTATAATTTTTCGCAAAGGAATAGAGCGACGCAATTAAAAAATTCAGTTCCTCATTAACGTCCAATAAGCTATGTTCACTTTTGTTTGTGGGAATAAACTTTTTCAATAAAAAATAAAACATACTAATAAAAATCGAAACACTTGCTACTAAATAAACCCCGATTCCCCCTATTATTAATCGGTATATGAGTGTTAAGATAGAGAGGGAAACACCTATTCTCAAATAAATATTTCCAGTCAATTATCATAACCTCCTTTATAAATTTGGAGTTGATAAAAATATTATAGGGAAAAGAAAACAGTTTGTCTGTCAACTTTGTCACAAAGTTGTTAAATAAATTACCAAAAAAGTTCATAGGATTAAGATTTTTTTATTAGATACCCACAAAAAAGATTGTCTATCCGTTAATTAATTTTTTCTTAGGGAATGTTTACATAAAAAAATTGAATTTCATCTATGGGGGAGATCGCATGCATATTCCTGATGGAATATTAAGCCCAATGGTCTTAGGTTCGTCGGCAATCGTTTCTGTAACAGTTTTAAGTGTTGGAGTGAAGAAGGTAAAGCATTCATTGGCACAATCAGCTATACCAGTGATGGGAGTATTGGCTGCGTTTATTTTTGCATCACAAATGGTGAACTTTCCACTACTGGGAGCTGCTGCTTCAGGTCACCTAATCGGAGGGGCTTTGGCGGCTATCTTGTTTGGATTTTGGCCTGCAACAATCGTGATGACGACGGTCGTCTCGATTCAAGCATTTTTATTTCAGGATGGGGGAATCACAGCTTTAGGAGTCAATATTTTAAATATGGCCATCCTTGCCCCTTTTGCTGCATGGATTACATATAAGCTGCTCCGAAAGCTTCCGATAAAAAATAACATTTCAATATTTTTAAGTTCTTGGGTATCCGTAATGGTCACAGCCATTGTCGCAGCGCTTCAACTTGGAATTTCAGGTGTAGTAGACTATGGATTAGCGCTAAAAACGTTAATGTTTTGGCATGCATTTATTGGAATCGGAGAAGGGTTAATCACCGCTTCAATTATGCCATTTGTATTACGTTCCTCTTTTGATTTAAAAAGAAGGGAGTATGCAAATGATGAAACCTGTTAAAATTTGGATGATCATTTCACTTATTGTTGCCGGAGTCTTTTCTTTATTTGCATCAAGTTTACCTGATGGTTATGAAAAAGCGGGAGAGCAGCTTGGGTATATTGAAAAAGCTACTACTTTTTTTAGAGCGCCATTTCCTGATTATCAGCTTCCGGGGATGAGTGGAGGGCTTTCAGGAAGTATAAGTGGAGTACTCGGCGTTTTGCTTACCTTTTTGATCTTTATTGGAATTGGCAGCTTATTGGGGAAAAAGAAATGATGGTAATATCCCTTCCACCAACAAAGGTGCGTTTTGTGGTAGGTTTTCTGATGATTTGTGCCGCGGTGACAGTTGAAAACATTACAGTCATTCTGATCAATTTTTTATTGGCACAGATCCTTCTTCGTGTTTATCATATCCCGTATCGTTTTCAATGGGAAAAGCTCAAACCTCTGTTGTTTTTTTTCCTATTTGTCGGTATTTTTTTTCCGCTAACAATGGGATTTCAAGGGTTTTTAAAAGCAGCTATTTATAGTGGAAGATTGATTTTTGTCGCTCAAATACTAGCATATATTCTTTATAAAACTTCAAATCAAGAGTTTCTTCGTTCTCTTTATCAATTAAAGATTCCAACAATTTTCATTGAAATGATCCACTTTACGTTAAGGTTTATGGATGTGTTTGTCGCCGAAATAAAAAGAATGAAGTTAAGCTTGAAGAGTAAAGGGTTCTTTATAGGAAAATGGTTTAATTATAAAAAATATGCAGTGCTTGGGAGTTTATTAGGAAGTATGCTGAGGCGTTCAATCCAACGATCTGAGCGTATTTATTTAGGTATGCGAAGCAGGGGATTCACTGAAAGCATCATTCAGTATGAACATGAACAGATTTCAGTTAGGTATTGGTTACATACAGCACCATGGTTTATCACGATGGTAGTGATTCAGATTTTGACTAAGATTTGGGGGAAAGGCTGAATTGAATATATTTACTTTACGTAACATTACATATGGATATGATCCTGAAAACCCAATCTTAAAAAACCTTTCCTTTGATATAAAAAAAGGAAAAAAGACGGCAATCGTTGGAGCAAATGGAGCGGGGAAATCAACAATTTTGTTTCATTTAAATGGCTTGTATACAGCTAATTCAGGGGAGATCGCCTTCAATGGGCAAATCGTGAATCGCCGGATTCAAAAAGAAATGGTCCGAAACGTAGGTGTGGTTTTTCAAGATCCAGATGATCAAATTCTTTCATTAACGGTAAGAGAAGATATTGAATTTGGGCCATACCAAATGGGCTTTAACAGTGAAGCGGTGAAGCAGAAGGTCGATAAGTATCTAAAACTATTGAATATTGAACATTTAGCAGAGCGAAATCCGTCTGAGCTGAGCTATGGTCAAAAAAAGCATGTTGCGATTGCCGGGGTCCTTGCGATGGAGACAGAGGTTTTTATTTTAGACGAGCCAATGGCATTTCTTGACCCGAAAGGAAAAGAGCAAATGCACTCTATTTTACAAGTTTTACAAACTGAAGGGAAAACGGTTGTTGTCGCATCGCATGACATGCAATTTGTAGCGGAATGGGCAGATGAAGTAATTGTGATTCATGAGGGTGAATGTTTAGGGTGTTTTACTCCAAATGAATTGTTTCTAAATGAGGATATTATTCAAAAAGCGCGCTTAACACTACCAATCGTATTCCAAATAATGAAGGATATTTGGAAAGGGAAACTGGCCGAAATTCCAATCAAACTTGAAGATGCTAAAGCGTGGCTGAAGGAAAATCTATAAAATAATGGTAATAAAAAGGCTGACTTAGTGTCAGCCTTTTGCTTTAGTATATAACTTCGGATTTGGTTATTGGCAGTGAATGAATCATTTCTTCAACAGGAACTATTTTTGAAACTTCTACATACTTAATATGATGTTCTTCCATTTCCTGTATTTTGAATGAATATTGCTCAAACTGTACACTATCGCCTTCCTTGGCTTCATAGTTTTCTGTAAGGATCCAGCCCCCGATTGTATCGACATCCTCATCGTTAATTTCAAGTCCTAATAAATCGTTGACTTCACTTACTAGCACTTTAGCATCGATAATATAGTGATCATCTTTAATTTTGCGAACCATCGGTACTTCATCCATATCAAATTCATCCCGAATCTCTCCAACTATTTCCTCTAGGATATCTTCAACTGTAACGAGACCGGACGTTCCTCCATATTCATCCATTAAAATGGCTAAATGGATACGCTCTTTCTGCATTTTTACAAGTAAATCATGAATTGGTATGGAGTCGATAACCCTAATAATAGGACGGATATAGGATTCAAGAGTACGGATTGAGCTTTCCTGATTTGAAATAATATCGGTCATAATTTCTTTTATATTAACCATCCCAATAATATGGTCTTTGTCACCATCGATAATCGGATATCGAGTAAATTTTTCAATTTGAGCAACCTTCAAAAACGTTTCGAGCGTATCATTTTTTGATAGTGAAATAATTTCCGTTCTAGGGACCATTATTTCCTTGGCAATGCGGTTGTCAAATTCAAATATTTTATTTACATACTTAAACTCTGATTGGTTAATTTCACCACTTTTATAGCTTTCCGACAAAATAATACGAAGTTCTTCTTCGGTATGAGCCAATTCATGTTCAGAAACCTGTTTCAAGCCGAACATATTTGTTGTGATTCGAGCTGCACCGTTAAGAGCCCAAATAAACGGATACATCACTTTATAGAACATGATGAGGGGTCTTGCGGTAGCTAAGCTGACAAATTCGGCTTTTTGAATGGCTAATGTTTTAGGGGCTAACTCTCCAACGACAACATGTAGAAACGTTACTACTGCAAAGGCAATAACGAGTGAGATTACCTGAGTAATAGAGCTAGGAATATTGATACCCTGTAATAATGGTTTAATTAGGTGCTCAACTGTCGGCTCTCCAAGCCAACCAAGTCCGAGAGCCGTAATCGTTATCCCGAGCTGACAGGCAGATAAATACTCATCTAAATTGGAGATGATTTTCTTAGCAACAATTGCATTCTTGTTTCCTTCATCAATCAATTGGTCAATTCGAGAACTCCTAATCCTTATTATGGCAAATTCACTTGCCACAAAAAATGCCGTTAAAGCAATTAAAATGGCTATTAAAACCAAGTTTAATATGTCCAAATAATTTCCCTTAGCTCGTTTATATTACGAGTAAGGTGTCACCTCCCAGTTAGTAAAAAAATTAACTTGTTAAACTCAAAAGGGATTTCATTAAAGCTGAACCCTCGACGGTGAGTTTTTTCGATAAGTCATTTTTTTGGTGCTCCTCCAGCTGCTCGATTAACGGTAATATGGCCGATATTTCCGTACGAAGCTGTTGAATTTGTTTCGTAACCTCGCTTATATGCTTTTCAACCTCGGAGCTTTCGATCACTTTTGATTTATTTAAGTCTAGTTTTCTCTTAATCTCTTCCAAGGGAAGATGTATTCTTTTGCATTCTTCAATAAACTTTAAATCAGTTAATGCCTGATCACTATACATTCGATAATTTGATTTCGAACGCTCTGCTTTTAAGATTCCAAGACTTGTATAATAATCAATTGTTCGTTTAGAAACATTCGCGAGAAGCGCTAGTTCGCCGATACGATAGAATGTCCCATCATATCACCCCAATAAAAGTAAATTATTTTATATTATAGTAGAAGATAAACCATACAGTCAAACGTTATACTTGGTAAAATGGTGGTTATCTATAGTTTATGATAATAAGAAATGAATATGATTTCAGGTTTTAAAAAAAGTATATGAAAAAGCACCGGTGTGTTGCCCGATGCTCGCCACATTTGTTTATATTGTGTTAATTGCTTTAGACCATTCCTTAGCTAGCATGCTATATACAATTAAATTGTGAAAGGAATAATATAATCGCTCCCCATCCCTGATAATTCCTTCTTTTGTAAATCCAAGCCTTTCAGGAATCGCCCTGCTTTTATGGTTTTTTTGACCACATCGTATTTCAATTCGATTTAAACCGAGCTCATAAAAAGCGTAGTTGATAAGGGCATGGACGGATCTTGTCATAATCCCATGGCCTTGTGCGTTACGAGCCAAATAATATCCTAAACTAGTTTGAGAATTGTGCCAATCCATTTGATGAAATCCGATTGACCCCACCAACGCCCCCTTATAGCGAATACCTGCATTAAAACCATCATTCTCTGCAAATTGTTTTAGCCACATAGGGATGATGGTATGGTATTGAATGGGGGAGGTCATATTATTAACCCAAGGAAGCCACATTTTTAAATGGTCACGATTTTGATCCACCAAATAAAATAATTCTTCCGCATGCTGGATTTGAAACAACTGGAGTTCAATCTCCTGGTCAACTTTTAAAGTAAACATAAGCAGCTCCTTTTTCTCAGATTAGAAGTTAAAAAGGAATAAACCACTATGGGATTGTGTTAATTATTTGCAATAGGTAAAGTAATAATGAAGTTTGTTTGATCTGGGATGGATTGGCATGTGAGTGCCCCTTTATGCTTTTCAATAATTTCACGGCAAACAAATAGCCCAAGACCTGTACCGAGTTTTTTTGTGGTGACAAATGGCTCGAAAATAGTGTTTAGTTGTGGTTCAGGAATCATCGGTCCATTATTTGAAACAAGTATTTTGACTTGGTTATTATCCAATTTTGAGCATTTTATTTGGATGGTAGGATCGCTGCGATATTGGCTGAGTACATCCAATGCATTAAAAATAATATTGATGAATACTTGTCGTATTTCATCGCAATATCCGTAAAGCTCGATTTCTCCCTCCAAATTTAAATTATTGAGGACCTTTACTTTACTGTCCAATATACTTGGATACAGAAAAGTTAATACTTCCTCAACTAGTTCATTTAGGGAAAAGATTGTTTTTTCCTTTCCAATGACTTCTTTTTTTGAGAGTAGTAGAAACTGAGAAATTCTAAAGTTCAATTGCTCCAATTCACTTGAGATAATATCCAGGTATTTCATATCCTGATATTCTGACTTTAAAAGCTGGATAAAACCTTGAATGGATGTAAGAGGATTGCGGAATTCATGAACAAAGCTTGAAGTCATTTGTCCAAGCAGTGTAAGACGATCTTGGTGAGTGGAATCGATAAACTGATTTTTTTCCTCGATTATCTTATCCTTTTCCTCGGTGTAATAGGATACGGCATAATAAGTGAAAACATCAAAAAAATCGTTTACTTCATTTATAATTTTTGATAGCTCATCCCATTCCAATTGCATTTTCATAATAAATTGAAATAAAACGGATCTACCAACATTTACATTATAAACAAAATCTCCGATATTGCTGTTTACTCGAACTCGTTCTTCGCCAACCTTGGTGGCAACCATGCGCATGTAGCAATCAAGGTCTTCCCCCGACTTGGTGAGCATATTAACAATGATATGATAAATGACTTCCCGGTTCTTTCGAACAATCTCTTTAAAGGAATCTCCGGTTGAAACAAGAATTCTATTTTCCCATTCATTAAAAATATTATTCTTTTGATCGACTAAAAAGTCGAGTAGTCTTTTTTTTGGTGCAGCTATCATTTTATTGTCTCACCCATTCTTCCTGTAAATCCTATGTTTATATATTTATAGAAGTATTCGATTTAAAAAGACAAAATCCTTTGAAATTTTTAAGAAAATTTAAAAAATAGGAAAAATTGTTCAGGAATTTAGGGCAATAGAAAGTATGAAAATCCAATGAAATTTATTTAGAAGTGAGATTTAGCATAGTAAATTTGAACATTTCTTGATTAAATAAAGATAATCATTCTCAATTATAAATTTGTGCGTTATAATGAGAATAGTTATCATGAATTCCATTTTTTTCATATATACTATGGGGTGATTACATGCTCGGATTTTTAAAAACAGGTGAAAAAGGAAAAATTAAGGACCTTTCAGGCGCGGATCATTTAGTAAGAAGACGGCTGATGGATCTTGGTATAACAAATGGCAGTGAAGTGAGTATTAAATGTATCATGCCGTTTGGTGGTCCGTTAATGGTGGAGTCTTGTGGGCAATGTGTTGGAATTCGCCGCAAGGAAGCATGTCAAATTAAAGTGGAGAGAGTAATTTAAATGGAAATTGGACTGTTAGGAAACCCAAATACAGGAAAAACATCTCTGTTTAACAACTTGACCGGTTCCTATGAGTATGTTGGGAACTGGAGCGGTGTAACAGTTGAAAAGAAAGTTGGAAAGTTTAAAAATAGTCTTGATAAATTAATCGATTTACCCGGAATTTATACGTTAAGTCCGCTTTCCCGAGACGAGGGTGTCGTAACAGACTTTTTGTTGTCAGGGGAAGGCGATAAATTACTAAATATTCTTGATGCTTCACAGCTTGAACGTAATTTGCATTTAACTATTCAGCTTTTGGAGTACGGCAAACCTCTTGTAGTTGGTTTAAATATGGGAGATGTTGCTAAAGGCCGCGGTATTCATGTAGACACTGAGCCTTTAGCAAAGTATTTAGGTGTTCCAGTTGTTTCGGTTATTGCAAGAAGTGGTAAAGGCTGCGATCAATTAGCCGACCTTCTTACTGGACAGACTGATATCGACGTCAATATGAATATTGTAAACTATGGAAATAATGTAGAGAATTTAATCGGTGATTTTGTACAAACCATACAAGAGAAAACGGTCCATTCACCAAGATGGTTAGCTCTTCAACTGTTAGAAGGTAATATTAAAGTTAAGCAGTATTTAACTACTATTACTGAAGCAGAAAAAGTAGAACGTTTTGTTGCCTCTGTTCAGAAAATCGTTGGAGAAGAAACACTCGAACATTTTGTCCATCGAATGAGACGGGGAACGATTGATAACATTGTCAAAAAGGCTGTGAAAAAAGAAGAGAAGGCAATTACACCATTAAGTGAACGCGTCGATAAAATTGTCACAAACAAATTTTTGGGAATTCCAATATTTTTAGTGGTTATGTATGTTTTGTTTATGTTGACCTTTGATTGGCTTGGTTTCCCATTATCCGATGCGTTGGACGCTTTAATTGCGGGTCCAATTACATCAGGAATTGAGAATACGTTAAATGCTGTAGGAGCATCTGACTTTATTCAGGCGCTAGTGATTGATGGAATTGTTGCCGGTGTCGGCGGTGTCCTAGTATTTGTACCGCAAATCTTTATTTTGTTCCTATTCATTTCGATTTTGGAAGACTCAGGATATATGGCTCGTGTTGCCCTGGTCATGGATCGTATTATGGAATCCGTTGGTTTAAATGGAAAGGCATTTATTCCAATGATTATTGGATTTGGCTGTAATGTTCCTGGGATTATGGCAGCCAGAACGATCGAAACACCGAAAGAACGCTTGCTAACCATTTTATTAACACCATTAATGTCATGCTCTGCACGTCTCCCGGTTTATGCGTTGTTTGTTGGAGCATTTTTCTTGAAAAATAAGGCATTTGTAGTATTATCTTTATACGTATTAGGTATCGTTGTATCATTAATACTTGCAAAACTTTTTTCATCGACAATCTTAAAAGGTGAGACTTCTTTATTTGTTATCGAATTACCACCTTATCGAAAACCTCAGTTCCAGGCGTTACTAAGAAGTACGTGGGATAAGGGAAAAAACTTTGTAAAAAAGGCTGGAACATTTATCTTTGCCGGTTCCGTATTAATTTGGATTCTAGCCTATGCTGGTCCAAACGGCTTGAATGTAGAGATGGATGATAGCTTCTTAGCTGTAATCGGTGGAATTTTTGCCCCGTTGCTTGCACCAATCGGCTTTGGGACTTGGCAGGCAGGTGCTGCACTAATGACAGGCTTCTTGGCAAAAGAGGCAATTATCTCGACTATGAACATTATTTATTTTGTTCCAGATGAAGCAAGTCTACAAGGACTTCTTGTTGATACTTTTTCTCCACTTGCTGCGTACAGTTTTATGGCATTTATATTATTGTATATTCCTTGTCTTGCTACTGCAGCGACTATTTATAAAGAAACTGGCTCAACAAAATGGACAGCTTTTTCAATCGGTTATGCTTTAGTGATCGCTTATATTTTATGTTTAATCATTTATCAAGGTGGAAAATTGCTCGGATTTTAAAGATTTAGCGCAAGCAACAGCTTGCGCTTTTTCTTAAACATATTAGGGAGAGAATAAATTATGCTAATAAACTTACTTATTGGTGGAGCTATTTTTGGATATGCGACATGGGCTTTTGTACGGTTTATCAATCGGTCCAAGCAAGGAAAATGTGCCGCTTGTCATGCTCAAAGCAGTTGTTCAAGTGAATCAAATTGTCAAACCAAATAATTAAATGGATGGAAAGAAATAATAAATTGATTAAAAATGTTTATTAACAGCACAGGTTGGTGTAAAATTACACTAAAAGATATAAAAAGGGATGACCTAGCTGTGACAAGGGAAGAAATAATCCAAAGAGTGTCAGAAAAAATCCGCTTAATACGGACCGAAGCAGGATATACCCAAGACAAAATGGCTGAAATTATTGGCCTTTCCAAAAAAACTTTGGTGCAAATCGAAAAAGGGAGAGTACTGGCTAATTGGTCAACGATTGTAACAGTATGTGCTCTTTTCCGTGATACCGAAACCGTTCAATTTTTATTTGGGGACGATCCACTCGAGGTATTAGAAACGGTTGCTCGAGAAGGAATTGATCTTCGCAAAGAAAAAACACTGGGTGGTAAAGTTTGGTGGCGTGAAATTACAAGAGAGAATGGGTATATATTACAGCAAAATATCCTTAGTTCACATTATCGAATTCTTGATCAGGACTACTACAGAATTTTTAGCAGCTTTGATGAAAAAGAGGCAAGGGAATGTTTCGCTGATTTATCTAAAAAATGATATGAGTGAACATAAAAAACCAGCTAAGCTGGTTTTTTATTATTAGTAGGCTAAGCCTACTCTGCATTGGCTAAATTCGTCTGAACACAATTGCTTGTAGGCAAAATCAGCTGTGTCAGCGGTGGAAATTGATAGTCCATTTAAAGGGAGCAAATCTTTTTCAATTCGGTATACCCCAGTAGGCTCTCCATCTGGTAAGTAGGTTGGGCAAACAATAGTCCAATTTAGATTAGATTTTCGTAATTGAAGAAAGGCATTGAGATGGTCCTCAGCCGCCTTAGTCGATCGATTCCTTGACTCCGAAGACTGAAAGCGGTACAGCTTAGGTTCAAGCCGGGATTGTAGAATTCCGGCAGTTCCAATCGTTACGATTCGAGTAATGTTATGCTGTTTCATTGCATTAATGATTAATGGCATACTGGTGGATAATGTTGAGTTTCCATCAGTATTTAAGGAACAAATAACCATGCTCGTCCCTCCGATGGCTTCGTTTATATCAGTTTCATTTAAGGCATTACCGACTACCCAACGGAGATTAGCGTGAGAAAAAGGAATATTTGAACTGTTACGAATAAGTGCTTGAACTTGATGGCCGTCCTCAAGGGCCTTTCTCAATATTATTGAACCGACTCTTCCTGATGCACCAAATATACATACGTTCACAAAGTGTTCACATCCATGTCACAAATTTTACTAAATATACCTTTGCTAACTATATCTATATGATATATTTAAATTGTTATTTTGTCAGTAAAAGGTTAGGAGGGGCGAAAGTGGAAGATTTTACAATTACACTTGCGATTGCTAGTATTATGGTGTTAGGATATTTTATTGGTACTGCACTTATTAAAAAACCTTCATAAAACAACTGCTTGCTGGAACGGAACATATGGTTTAAATGAAAGGCCCCATTCTTTTGGAATGGGGCCTTAGCCATTTTTATTCAATTAATTAGATTTAATATGCTTAAAATGAGCCGCCAAGTTGTTGTTCAGCCATAGATACTAAACGTTTTGTAATTTCTCCTCCAACTGAACCGTTAGCACGGGAAGTGGTGTCAGCACCTAATTGAACACCGAATTCTGATGCAATTTCTAATTTCATTTGGTCAAGAGCTTGTGCTACTCCAGGTACAAGTAGATTGTTACTATTTGATCCGTTTGGCATAAAGTATCATCTCCTCATGAAATTTTTAAAATGGTTGGGTCAAGCCGGAATTGCACCAGCGGCAGAAATGAATCTGCACCAAACTATGGTTAACCCATTCAAGAAAGAACTTTTTTCGGTGTTTACTGTTATTATGTTGGTTTCAGAGAAAATCATTCATTCTCCAACTTGCTAATTTATCCCAGTTTATTATTTTTTCATACATATACGCTATTAAAGGGAGGAAAACTACTGTATCAAATCTAATTGGGAAGGTTGACAAAAATGGGGATGTGTCCAAATTGTAATGGATTTGAACTTGTAAAATTCCAGTGTCCTTCTTGCGGGAATGTTATGGATGACAGTGGTAGAATAATGGACTTTTATGACGATTATAGCGCTTATATGGAAATAGATGATTTAAAACTTGAGGATGGATATACTGAAACTTATGCAAAGGGAAAATGTCCGCATTTAATGAGTTGTCCACAATGTGGTCGAAATGAAGTGAAATTTATTCAAGAATAAGAAGCAGGCTCAAATAACAGAATGGAGAATAAATAATAGTCCAAACTCTGATTAGTCTGCTTCTATATAGGGTCTTGCTTATGTTAGCGAATACGTTGTTCCGTTTGAACATCGAAGAAATGAATTTTATTCATATCAAACGCTATATCTAAAATTTCTCCAGGTCTTGGGTCATTTCTTGAATCAAGTCGTGCAATAATTTCCTGTCCAGCTAAATGGGCATAGATGTTTGTTTCTGCACCGGTGGATTCTACTACTTCAATTGTAGTGGTAAATTTATTCTGAGCCCCAGCAACAATCAAAGGATTATCATGGATATCTTCCGGGCGAATACCGAGAAAGACGTCTTTACCATCATAGCCTTTGTTGTGGAGTATCGATATTTTTTCTTTAGGAATTGAAATTTTAATATGCTCGAAGACGAAATAATCTTTAACAATTTTCCCTTTGAAAAAATTCATTGCAGGGGAACCAATAAAACCTGCAACAAATAAATTTTCTGGATACTCATAAACATTTTTAGGAGCTCCAACCTGTTGGATTACCCCATCGTTCATTACGACTAGTCTAGTTGCCATTGTCATTGCTTCGGTCTGATCATGTGTTACGTAAACGGTTGTGGTTTGCAGACTTTGATGAAGCTTAACAATTTCCGAGCGCATTTGAACTCGAAGCTTAGCGTCAAGATTTGATAAAGGTTCATCCATTAAAAATACTTTTGCATCTCGAACAATAGCACGTCCTAATGCAACCCGTTGCCGCTGCCCGCCAGAAAGAACTTTAGGCTTACGAGTTAGAAGAGATTCTAATCCGAGAATATGGGCTGTTTCGCGCACGCGTCTATCTATTTCAGCTTTTGGATATTTACGAAGCTTAAGCCCAAACGCCATATTATCATAAACAGTCAAATGCGGGTATAAAGCGTAGTTTTGGAATACCATTGCAATATCACGATCTTTTGGCGGAACACCGTTTACCTTCTTACCGTCCATAAAAAAATCTCCGATTGTGATTTCCTCAAGACCAGCAATCATTCTTAATACAGTGGATTTGCCACACCCAGAAGGTCCGACAAGTACGATAAATTCCTTATCTTTTATTTGGAGATTAAAATCTTTTACTGCTGTTATATGATGATCAAAATTTTTGTATATATGCTCTAATTTTAATTCTGCCAACTGTTTTTCCTCCAAATTTATATGATTGCATTATCAAATTTGGTAAATGACTGATGTTTCTAATCGTAAAAAAGGTTGTATTTATTTTTCATATACATGAAAAAGCATGAGTTCGTGTATTTGTGCAGTTAACTTTCCTTTATCTAGTTCATCAGGTTCTGTGGAGGTCCACTCGATTTTTCCGGATTGATGATAGATCCCTGAAAATAATTGTTTATTATAATAAAAGGAAAATTTCCAGCCCGGAATTTGACTGTTTTCAAACAGTGATTGAAATTGAAAATGTTGTAACATGATATCTCCTCCCTCCCTCATTATATTTTGCTGGAAGAAACCTCGCAAATGCTATTGCCTTTTTTTGTTGAACATTTGCTGGCGTTGGTTAATCATGTTGTTTTTAAAGTGAACTTCTTTCAATCATATACATACTTTGGTATAGTGAAATGGATTGTTGAATCGACAAAAGGAGAGATTGAAATGGCAGTTAATATGTATGATGCAGCTTATGAATTAGAAAGAGCCATTCGTCAGAGTGATGAATATGCTCGTTTGCAAAAAATGTACAAAGATGTTTATGCAGACGAAGCAGCTCGAAAAATGTTTGAAGGGTTTCGAGAACTCCAATTAAACTTACAACAAAAACAAATGATGGGTCAGGAAATCACACAAGCAGAGGTTGAACAGGCACAAAAGACAGTTGAAGTGGTTCAGCAGAACTTAAAAATTGCTCAACTTATGGAAGCAGAACAACTGATGAGTCGAGTGATTGCAGAATTAAATCAGGTCATTATGAAACCGCTTGAGGAATTATATACTTCACAACAATAGTAGATAATGCTGTTATTAAAAAGCAGGACTTTACTGTGAAAACAAAGATACAATGTTCTAATTAGGCTTTCCTATTCATACACCTGTATAAGACACTTACATCTTTGAATAGGGGGCCAATCAATGATTTATCGTTTGCTTGCCTTAAATATTGATGGGACACTTCTACAGTCAAACGGAAAACTTCATCGTTCAACTAAAGAGGCCATCGAATATGTACAACAAAAAGGAATCTACGTCACACTTGTTACTTCCCGAAGCTTCCCGTCCGCTAGTAAAGTGGCCAACGCGTTAAAAATACCGTCCATGCTCGTCACACATCGTGGCGCTTATATTGGAAATACAATTGATAAACAACTTCTTGCTAAACGAATTCCTGAGGATATTACCTATGATCTCGTTCGTTTACTCGAAGGGTTTCAATGTCAAATTCGGGTTCAGCATGAACGTTTCTCGTTAATTAATAAAACCAAGACAAATCATAATCTTTTAGCTAAAACCGTATTTAGCTCAGGGGAACCGGTATTGTATGCTCACCAGTTTGTTGACAGCATCAGTGAAGCTTTGGCGACACAGAAGATCGCTCCTCCAAAAATTGAGGTCAAGTTTGAGCATAAAGAAGACCTCAAGGATGCAAAAGAAGCTATAGCAAGGATGTTTACCGAGATTGAGATTATGGTAGCAGGAGCATCGGGACTTGAGTTTGTTCCTGCAGGTGTTTCAAAAGAAAATGGTCTTATTTATTTAGGCGAGTGTTTAGGAATAAATAGAAAAGAAATGGTGGTCATTGGTGCAGATATTGATGACATTCCGATGATTGAAGCTGCTGGCTTAGGGGTCGCGATGGGAAATGCACCTGTTGCCGTTAAACAAGCGGCCGACTGGGTAACGAGATCGCAAAACGAGCAAGGTGTTGCATATATGGTCAAAGAGCATTTTCGAAAACAACAGCCAATTGCTTTTCTTCGCAAAATGAATATAATCAAATAATTATAGGGCTCTCCGTAAATGGGGAGTCCTTTTTATTATTTGACATATTTTTCGGGATCAGTACACTTAAATTAACTCGATCACTTGTAAGGATCATATTACTTAGACTAATAGAGGTTTCACTTTAGAATAGAAGGTGATGGGATGAAAATATATATTTTAGGTGTGGAGGATGAGCGGCTTCATCGTCCAATTCAATTAATTGCTAATTTATTTTTCGAAGACGCTGAACTTTTGTTCCGGCCGTCCAATGATGAAGATGTAACAATAAATTTTCAATTGAATATCGATCATCAAAAGGTAAGTGTGCATACCCAATTAACCGATAAGAACAGGAAGACTTTTCATGCTTCGTTTGAAAAAAGACTACAGGAAACAACTGATAAAGAAAAGTTCAAACGAGTAAAACAAGCTGTTTCTCGTGTTTTATTGACAGTTCTTCAAGATTGGACAGGTATTACTCAAAAATGGGGGATATTAACGGGAGTTCGGCCGACGAAGCTACTTCATCGAAAAAATATCGATCACATTCCAATGTCGATCGCTCATCAGCAGTTGAAGGAAGAATTCTTAATTACTGATGATAAAATTGAACTAATGAAGGAGATTGTTAGCAGGCAGTTAGCCGTGATCCCTGATTTGTATGAGTTAAAAAATGAGGTCAGCATTTATATTGGGATCCCATTTTGTCCCACTAAATGCGCTTATTGTACATTCCCGGCTTATGCAATTAACGGGCGACAAGGTTCCGTGCATTCGTTTTTAGGTGGACTTCATTATGAGATTGAACAGATAGGCCAATGGCTAAGGGAAAATAATATTCGCATTACCACCGTATACTTCGGTGGTGGAACTCCTACTAGTATAACCGCAGAGGAAATGGACCTGCTTTATGAGGAAATGTATCGATCGTTTCCGAATGTAGAAAAAATCCGTGAAGTTACGGTGGAGGCTGGAAGACCAGATACGATCACGGTGGAAAAAATTAATATTTTGAAGAAGTGGAATATTGGCCGGATCAGTATTAACCCACAATCGTATATTCAGGAAACGCTTAAGGCAATTGGCCGCCACCATACTGTCGAAGAAACCATTAAAAAGTTTCATCTTGCAAGGGAGATGGGAATGTCCAATATTAATATGGACTTAATTATTGGTCTACCTGGTGAGGGGATTCCAGAATTTACCCACACTTTGAATGAAACGGAAAAACTTGTACCAGAATCTTTGACCGTTCACACATTATCATTTAAACGCGCTTCTGAAATGACCCAAAACAGAAACAGATATAAAGTGGCGGATCGGTCTGAGGTTGAAGACATGATGGGACTGGCAGAGAAGTGGACAAAATCTCATGATTATTCTCCATATTATTTATATCGTCAAAAAAATATTCTTGGAAATCTGGAAAACGTGGGGTACGCGTTACCTGGAAAAGAAAGTTTGTATAATATTATCATTATGGAAGAGATGCAGACGATTATTGGCTTAGGGTGTGGGGCATCTAGTAAATTCATTGACCCAATCGATGGTAAAATCACCCATTTTGCCAATCCAAAGGATCCTAAATCTTATAACGAAAGCTTTAAGGAATATGCCGATAAAAAACTTGAAATATTAAACAAGATATTTAATAAAGATAAAGCCTTATGAAAATAGGGCTTTTTTTCACGAAAAATGAAATTTTACAAAGTTTTTAGAAAAATCTTACCATTGTAATATTTTCGTTTTATAATGGTAGATGGAGAATAAAGGAGGAGAAATTATGGGGGAAAATATTGTGGCAGAAACAGTAAATGTTAGGGTTGAAGGTCGGGTTGCAACTATTGAACTAAACCGGCCAGAAGCTTTAAATGCATTAAACAAGGACATTTTAAAATGCTTGGCAGTAAAATTGAAAGAAATTAGCATTTCGGACGATATAGATATTGTCGTATTAACTGGGGCAGGCAATGTCTTTTCTGCGGGTGGAGATATTAAAACAATGCTAAAGGGCATTGATGAAAGCGATTTCCTTTCGGTGATGGAGATAATAAGCGAATTAGTCATTACGCTTTATTGCTTACCAAAGGTTACGATTTCTGCAATTAGGGGTGCAGCAGCTGGTTTAGGAATGAGTTTAGCGCTTGCAACAGATTATATTTTGGCTGAAAGTTCAAGCAAAATAGCCATGAATTTTATTAATCTTGGACTGATTCCAGATGGTGGGGCACATTTCTTTTTAGAGAAGCTTGTTGGCGAATCGCAGGCTAAGCAGATTATTTGGAAAGGTGAAACGATGACCGCTGTGGAGGCGCAAAAACAGGGTCTGGTTAATGAAGTAGTTGATAGTAATTTACAAATAGCTCTGGACAATAAAATTAATGAATGGTTGAACCGTCCGCTTCAAGCTATGATCAAAACGAAAAAAATATTTGCTGAGAATAATCGACCACAATTATTAAAAGTGTTGGAATTAGAAAAGATTGCCCAAATTAAAATGTGGGAGACAAGCGACCACAAGGAAGGTATTCAGGCATTTCTTGAAAAACGCCAGCCAAAATTTACTGGTAGATAAAAAGCAAAGAGCGTCCTGCTCTTTGCTTTTTATTATGGGTGAAAAAGAATTAATTTTCCTAATGGAGATGTGCAACGGTGGGTTTTTTCAGATAATCCCTTCTCCTTAAGGAGTTGCTCCCCTTGCACTTTTGCCTCTTCATCATTGTTCGCCTGAAAAGTTTCATCGATTAGCTTATGACCACTTGGATCAAAGGCGGTTAGTTTGTATGCTACCATTTTGTGCGCTCCTTTTTAGAATATTCAGATGATTATATATATTTTTACACATTTCTAAACATTTGGCAAAAGTTTTGTGAATTTGAAACTTTTTCACAATCTAAGTCGTATAATTGAAATAATTGGAAGGAGGGAGCAGAATGGCTTTACAACTTCAGCATATTACAAAGCGATTTGGCAATTTTACTGCAGTGGACGATTTATCATTGACAATTCCAGAAAATGAAATGTTTGGCTTTCTTGGAGCAAATGGTGCAGGAAAAACGACTACATTCAGAATGATTTTGGGTTTGCTTGATCCAAGCGAGGGTGACATTCTTTGGGGAGGCCAATCAATTAATTACTCATTAAGCAGTGCAATTGGCTATTTACCGGAAGAAAGGGGGCTATATCCTAAGCTAAAAGTCAGTGAACAGCTCATCTATTTAGCTAGATTGAAGGGAATGGCCAAGCGGGAAGCAGAAAAACAATTATTGTATTGGCTCGGGCGTTTTAAGATTCCTGACTACGCTGATAAGAAAGTTGAAGAGCTTTCTAAGGGAAATCAGCAGAAAATACAATTTATCGCAGCGGTATTACATAAGCCTAAACTATTAATTTTAGATGAGCCGTTCAGCGGTTTGGACCCTGTTAATGTAGAACTTTTGAAACGGGCTGTAATCGACTTGAAGGAATCCGGAACATCGATTGTATTCTCGAGTCATCGAATGGATCACGTTGAGGAAATGTGTGAGCACCTTTGTATTCTGCAAAAGGGGCGTCCGGTTGTTCAAGGAAACTTAAAAGAAATAAAGCGGGAATTTGGGAAGAAAAATCTCGTTATTCATTCTGACATAAAGCTAGATTTTTTATCTGACTTTTCAGGTGTTACAAAACTTTATCGCACAACCGAAGGGGTTCGTTTACACGTGGAGGGAGAAGAAGTCGCCCATCGTATTTTAAAAGAAATTGTAAGTAAAGGGTTTATTCGTAAATTCGAACTTGAAGAGCCCTCTTTGAATGATATTTTTATCGAGAAAGTAGGTGCCTCCTATGAATAGCTTTTTTATCATTATGGTGCATACTTACTTAACTAAATTCAAAACTAAATCCTTTTTGGTTACATCAGCGCTAACAGTGGCAATCATTATTGGTTTAACTAATATGCCAAACATTATCGATTATTTTAATAAAAATGATCAAGATCAGATTGCTGTCGTCGATGAAACTGGCCAGCTTTATATTCCTTTAAAACAACAGGCTGATTCCGTAAATAGCAAGTTAAAGCTAATTAAATTTAAAGGATCCATCTCTAAAGCTGAAAAAGAGGTTGAAAAAGGGACATATAAAGGAGTGTTACAGCTTAGCTTAAATGAAGGAATGCTACCAGAGGCAACCTATAAAGCAATGAGTATAACAGATTCAACGACCGTATCGGAGCTTCAAAGCTACATACAACAGATGAAGATTACGATGGCAGCATCACAAATTAATTTGAGCCCTGATCAGCTTGCAAAGCTGTATGAACCAGTATCCTTTAACCAGGTGGCATTGGAGAAAAATGCAAAAACAGAGCAGGAACTTAATCAGGCTAGAGGATTAGTCTATTTCCTATTATTTATCATTTATTTTGCTGTCGTTATGTATGCGAATATGATTGCAATGGAGGTTGCTACCGAAAAATCATCAAGGGTAATGGAAATCTTAATTTCAAGTGTTTCACCCATTAAACAAATGTTTGCAAAAATTTTGGGGATTGGCTTGCTAAGTCTAACTCAACTAGTGCTGATGTTAGTGGTTGGTTATGTATCAGTGAAGCAAAATCTTGATCAATTACAAGGGGGATTCTTTGATTCCTTTGGATTTGGTGATATTCCAATTAGTACGATCATTTATGCGGTTATTTTCTTTCTATTAGGTTATTTTCTTTATGCAACGATGGCTGCTTTTTTAGGATCACTAGTTAGTAGAATAGAAGATGTCCAGCAAATGATTACACCAATGACGCTATTAGTGGTAGCTGGATTCATGATGGCCATGTTTGGACTTGGAGAACCGGAAGCAACTTTTGTAAAAGTCACTTCGTTTATTCCCTTCTTTACACCAATGCTGATGTTTCTTAGGGTCGGAATGTTGAATATTCCCATTTGGGAGGCTTCGATTGGAATAGGGTTATTGGTGATCACCATTATTTTATTAGCGATTTTTGGTGCACGCGTTTACCGCGGCGGAGTATTGATGTATGGGAAGTCTAATTCCTTTAAGGATATTAAACAGGCATTACAGTTAACAAAAAACGATAAATAGAAGGTTAGTAGTTATTTTTTACCGAGGCTGTCATTTAACATGGCAGCTTCTTTTTCTGAAAAATTATAGAACGTGCATTCGCCTTTGTTAGATGCTAAAATGGAGGAAAGAATTTGATTTAATAAACAAGATGGTAAAATCCATCATTGGAGGATAAAAATGAAGCAAGTAACCTTTATCCATGCTGCTGACCTTCATTTGGACAGCCCAATGTTGGGGTTAAGTCATTTGCCCCAAACAGTTTTTAAAAGGCTCCAAGAGAGCACATTTACTTCATTTACTAAAATAGTTGATGCTGCCATCAAACATAAAGTCGACTTTGTCATATTAGCAGGGGATTTATTTGACGGGGAAGACAGAAGCATTCGTGCACAAGCTCGTTTTCGAAAACAAATGGAGAGGCTTAACTCTTATCAAATTCCCGTATATATCATTCATGGGAATCATGATCATCTTGATGGAAAATGGGCGAATATTGCCTTGCCCGAAAATGCGGTTATTTTTCCAGTGGAAGTAAAGATGCATTTTTTGAAACAAGATAGCCCAACAGTGTCTCTATATGGGTTTAGTTATCCAAAAAGGAATGTAACGGAGAAAATCATAAACGATTATGAGAAAACAGGAGATGCAGATTTCCATATTGGTATATTACATGGACAACTGGAGGGGAATCTAGAGCATGGGAACTATGCTCCATTTACGCTACACGATTTACTCGATAAGCAATTCGATTATTGGGCTTTAGGACATATTCATAAAAGAGCTCAGTTATCGATCGACCCTCCAATCGTCTACCCTGGAAATATTCAAGGCAGACACAGAAAAGAATCTGGTGAAAAAGGTTGTTTTCTAGTGACTTTAACAGAATCGGACCACCGTCTTGAGTTTCTTTCCACATGTGATGTCATTTGGGAGGAAATGATTGTAGACGGGTCTAATGCGAAAAATTTATCTGATCTTTACCAACTTTGCCGTAATACAATCGAAGCTATTCGACGAGAAGGGGTTGGAATCCTATTAACCTTAACTATAGAGGGAGTAAACTTTGAGGAACAGCAAAATGAACTTTCTGATGTCGGAGAGTTATTAGAAACATTACGGGAAGAGGAGAAAGAAGAAGAGTCTTTTGTTTGGTTTGTCGATCTAGTTATAAAGGGGTCGAAACTTTTAAGTCGTGAACAGCTTGCAGGCGAAGCAGATTTCTTCGAAGAACTCTTTAAAACAAGTGATACATATCAAAATTGGGATGAGTGTCTTGCCCCTTTATATCATCACCCTGGGGTCCGCAGATTTTTGACCCAATTAACCGAAACTGAAAAACAACAATTACTTCACGAAGCTGAAAATCAATTACTGAAAATGTTAATAGAAGAATAGCTATGTTAATGATCAGTAATGATTTTGATAACTCTGTTGATTGGAGCGGAAGGTGCGAGACTCCTGCGGGAGAAGGTGTCTCGGGAGACCCCACAGGCGTTATAACGCCGAGGAGGCTCCCGGACTCCCCCTAAGGTGCGCGAGCACCTGGAGGGGAAATCAACAGTCAAGGTAAACACTGCCAAAGAATAAAGAAAGGAGGGTATTCTTCTGAAAATCGATGAACTTCATATATATGGATATGGGAAATTAGAAAATTACAAAGTTAAAAATATAGATAACATGACAATTTTCTATGGTGAAAATGAAGCTGGGAAATCTACAATCATGTCATTTATCCATAGTATATTGTTTGGGTTTCCAACAAAGCTACAAACAGAATTACGGTATGAGCCAAAAACATTCACTAAATATGGTGGACAAATAATTGTTACCCTCCCGAGCGGAAAAGCTGTCATTGAGAGAGTAAAAGGAAAAGCTGCAGGTGATGTAAAAGTACTACTGGAGGATGGAGCCCAGGGCGGAGAAGAATTATTGCAACAGATCCTCTCCAAGATGGACAAAAATCTCTACCAATCCATTTTCTCCTTCAACCTTCACGGACTGCAAAATGTTCAACAAATGAAAAATGCAGACCTAGGGAAGTTTTTATTTTCAACAGGCACATTAGGGACGGATAGATTGCTGCTTGCCGAAAATACACTACAAAAGCAGCTAGATTCTCAATATAAACCTAATGGGAAAAAACCATCCATCAATGAAAAAATAACGGAACTAAAGCAGCTGTATCAAGAATTAAAAAAAGCAGAGCAATGGAATGATCAGTATTGGCAGTATATAGAGAAAAAAACAGAATTGGAGGAAAGAACACAACTTCTTCATCAGGAGTTGCGTAATATACAAAGTAACACTGCTAGACTTCAGGAATGGAAACGATTTTCGCCATTACTAAAAGAAGAGCAAATATTGAAGGAAGAATGGTCTCACATTCACCATCTAGAATTTCCAAGGGAAGGCATTTCCCGCTTGGATGAACTTAACCGCGATGTACATTCATACGAAAGTAAAATCAGCAGTATGAATGTACGGATGAAGGGACTAGAAGAAGAAGTCAAAACCACCGTCCCTAATGCAGAATTATTAGCGAACGAAATGGAAATTGTAACGGCTGTTGAAAATCTACCTTTATATGAACAATTAGTTCAGGAAAAAAATCAATTAAGCTTGGAGCTAGAAGAGGTACGGCAAGAAATAGTCGAATGGCAGCAAAAGCTACATCTCAACATCAATGAAGACCAAGTATTGACTAGCAATACCAGCGTTTTTATGAAGGGAAAAACAGCTGATGCCCAAAAAAATGAACACCGTTTAAAAGAGAAAAAACAAGATCTAGATGAGCAATTTCATCAGACAAAACAGAATCTTGAAGAACTAGAAGAACAGTTAAACCGAGGAAGCAAATTGCTATTATCTGAGGTAGAGCGACAAGAATTGATTGCTCAAAAAAATCTAGTTGAAAACCAGGCCTCACTTATTCGGGAATTGGCCGACACTCGAGAACAAATCCGCTTGCTCAAGAATTTGCAGGACAATGAGGTGCAACAAGAGAAAGTTCAGCAACGACAACATATGATTCAATTTAGTGTATTCTGTACCTTTTTTGTAATCTTGGCTGGTTGGGGCTTTTTTAATCAACAATGGGGAATTTTTACTGTTGCTGGTGTTGGTTTGTTTTATTTATTATTTTTTTATCGAAAGAAACCAACTTCAAGAAAAAATCAATTTAAATTAGAATTAGAAGCACTTACCGGTAAAGAAAAAATGTTAGAAGGCCAACTGAATAGATTAAAATTAAAAAGCTCCGATGGATTAGACTACCAACTAGAGCAGGACAAACAGCAAAGAGAGCAACAAAGTATTCTTAAAATCAAATGGGAACAAAAAAATGAACAGTATGAACAAATTTTAAATGCTTATGAAAAGTGGGAACAGGAATCAAGGCAGCATCAAAAGATACTCGTGGAGCTCGGAAAGGAACTGGGTCTTCCTAAAGAAATTTCATTAATTTTTATTCATGATGCGTTTTTATTAATTGAAAAATTAAAAAACCTATATTTGACGCTGAGAAAATTATCCAATCGCTATGAATTGGTTTGTCATGAAATAACGCTTATTGAAGAGCGGATTATCAGCTTAGCCAATCGATTTTTACCAACCGTTCCTAAACAGCTCCATAATATGGCGTTTCTATTAAAGCAGGAGTTAAAAAAACAGCAGCAACTACAGATTTTTCACCAAGAGAAATGTAAAAAGCTTATTGAAATTCAAGAGGAAATTCAACAATATCAGCTTGAAAAACAGGAGATTACCAAGGAGATAAATCAACTGTACCAACTTGCCGACTCTACATCAGAAAATGATTTTCGTGAAAAAGGTGCTTTGACTGCTAGAAAAGAAATTGTATTTGAGCGGTTAAAGGAAATTGAGCGCCAATTGTCTGTATCCACTATCAGATTAGCAGATAAGCAGGCGTTTATTGAAATGGAGGAGCTTGATCTACAGCTTAGTCTCCTTCAAGCAGAACAAGATGAAGCAGAAGACAATCTAAGGGCAATTCAGGAACGGTTAGCTGAGGTCAAATATCAGATTGGCCTGCTGGAAGATGGGGGAACATATGCGGAACTCTTACACCGATATAGACTGAAACATTCTGAATTAAATGAGGAGGCAAAGGGGTGGGCGAAGTCTACGATTGCCAAAGATCTCCTTTATCGAGCGGTGGAACAATATAAAAATCAGCGGCTCCCAAAAATGATTGAAAAAGCTGAAAGCTATTTACGTTTTTTAACCGGAGAAAATTATATCCGAATTCATACCCAAACGGAAGGAAGCAGCCTTCTGATTGAAAATCGAGATCATATCCTATATGAACCGAGGGAATTAAGTCAAGCTACATCCGAGCAAATCTATGTTGCATTAAGATTAGCATTGGCAACAACGCTTTATGAAAAATATCAATTTCCTATTATCATTGATGATAGCTTTGTAAATTTTGATCATATTAGAACGAGCAAAGTCATTCAGTTATTATGTGAATTACCAGGTCATCAAATCCTATTTTTTACCTGCCATCAACATTTATTACCTTACTTTACTAAAGGAAAAATCATTAGGATGGGAGAGCATGATATACTACTTTAAAGAGGGGAGTGTCGATAGATTTATGACAAAAGGGATACTGCATTATGATGTTGGTGAACAAGTAGAAGTGTTTTTATTAATAAAACATGTTACGAAAGGTATGGCGAGTAATGGTAAGCCTTTTTTGACATTAATCCTTCAGGATCAAAGCGGGGAAATTGAAGCAAAACTTTGGGATGCATCGGAAATGGATGAGAAAAATTATTCCTCTGAAAGCATTGTTAAGGTAACTGGCGATATATTAAGCTATCGAGGCAGAAATCAATTAAGAATACGCCAAATACGTCCTTCATCACCAACTGATTCTGTAAAACTTGCTGATTTTCTGGAAACGGCCCCACTTGAAGTTGATGAAATGTCGGGTAAACTGACTCAGTATATTTTTGAAATGAAAAATCCAAACATCCAGCGTATTACGAGGCATTTACTGAAAAAACATCAACAAGATTTTATGAAATATCCAGCTGCAACAAAAAATCATCATGAATTTGTTTCAGGCTTAGCCTATCATGTTTGTTGCATGCTTGATTTAGCCAAGGTCATTGCGGGTCTATATCCCAGCCTTGACAAAGACCTTCTCTATGCGGGTGTTATTCTTCATGATTTAGGAAAAGTTGTCGAGCTGTCTGGTCCAATTTCGACCACCTATACGGTTGAAGGAAATTTATTAGGACATATTACGATTATGGTCAATGAAATCGGCAAAGCTGCCGATGAACTTCAGATCACTGGGGAAGAAGTCTTGATTCTCCAGCACTTAGTCTTATCTCATCACGGGAAAGCGGAATGGGGAAGTCCGAAGCCACCATTAATAAAAGAGGCAGAGATTCTTCATTATATAGATAATTTGGATGCGAAAATGAATATGCTCGATCGAGCATTGGAACGAGTGAAACCAGGGGAGTTTTCGGAACGCATTTTTGCACTAGATAACCGCTCCTTTTATAAGCCACTATTTCATAAATAAAGATATTGATAGAAAGATAGTTAATATAAGGAATAATCCCCCTTCTTGAGCATATGATGGTAGAAAACATTGGACAACCATATTTTAGTGAGGTGAGAAGGGTGGTCATTCCCGTTTGGGTTTATTTTGTTGTAGCAGGAATTATGATAAGTGCATACATGGCTATCAAAACCGGTAAAGAAGAACGAAAACTAGAGCAAGAATTCATCGAGCGTGAAGGTGAAATTTATATGGAGCGACTTGAAAAGGAAAAGGAACAGCGAAATCAAAGCGCTCATCCAACTGGATTTTAACATTTTGTAAAATAAAAAACAGGGCCTAATTGGCCCTGTTTTGTTATTTCTTCTCTGTTGTTGTACCGTGAGATGTAACGCCCTCTAGATCCTTATCCTGAATCTTTACGTTTGCTGCTTTTAATTCTTTATCAATCACTTTTTGGATTGTGGTTGTATCTAACTTTGCAACTTTAACTTCGTACTCAATTTCTTCCTTCATTTCTTCAAATGACTTTTTCTCTTTTTTGTCAGTTAACTGGATAACATGCCAACCATGTTCTGATTTAACTGGTGCGCTAATTTCATTCACTTTTAGTGCATAGGCAGCATTTTCAAATTCTGGAACCATTGCTCCAGCACCAAACCAGCCTAAGTCACCGCCTTTATCTTTTGAACCAGGGTCAGTGGAATATTCTTTAGCTAGATCTTCAAATTTAGCACCGCCATCAAGCTTTGCCTTTACTTCCTTTGCAGTGTTCTCATCAGCAACAAGAATGTGTCTGGCCTTAATTTCCGGCTTAACGTTATTATAATAATCCTTTAGTTCCTTATCAGTTGCCTTAACTTCCTTTAATCCAGCTTTTTCAATTAAAAGCTGCGGCTTTAATACTTCTTTAAGCTCTTTTTCATCTTTAATTCCATTTTGAGCCAACAGCATTTCAAAGCTTGCTCCTGCTTGGTCTTTAATTTCTTTAACCTTTTTGTCGAGTTCTTCATCAGTCACTTTGTATTTTTTAGCGAGGACTTTAGTGTATAGCAGCTCTTGAAGAGCTTGTTCACCGTATTGATCCTTCATTGCCTCATACAACTCGTCCTTTGTAATATTCCCTGCGTCTGATTTTACGATTACATCAGAGCCGCCACCGCTGCATGCTGTTAATCCAATAACCCCTGCGGCCAAGGAAAGGGACATAATCCATTTTTTCATGTTGAACAACTCCTAAATAGTTAATTCTGTGATTTTTAGACCACAGCTTTTACTATAACATAAATCCAATTTAGAAAAAAATGTTTATAGGAAAACTCTGTGAAATTATTGGTCAAAAATGGGTGATAATCTTACCCAAAATTTACAGTTCTTCATATGATATTGAAGAAAAGGAAAGTATGGTTTCGGTCCATAAGGAACTCATGGCTGTATTAATGTTCTTGAGGTGTAATGGGCCAACTGCAATCGAGTTCATATTAGAAAATTAGCCTTATCGGGACACGTGCCTAAACGAAATGGTCCAAAGTTGAATAGTATAAGGTAGCAACCTAGAAGGGGGTGTTAAAATGGGTGCAGGATACGGCGGCGGTTTCGCTTTGATCGTTGTGTTGTTCATTTTATTAATTATTGTTGGCGCAGCTTGGTTTTAATTGAATTGAGATAGCATGGGGACATAGAGCCCCATGTTTTACTTAAAAAGGAGGAATTAACATGTCCGGAGGACCTGGATGGTATGGTGGAGGGTTTGCACTTTTAGTAGTGCTATTCATTCTTTTAATCATTATTGGTGCAGCTTGGCTGTAAATGTAAATATATTGTAAACAATAAAGAGGCACCCCTATTTTGGAGGTCAGCCTCTTTTCTTATGAGTATAAAATCTCAATATAGGATGTGATTAATAAAATTGTAATTAATATATTAATGGTTCGAAAGACTGATGGTTGCCTTTCCATTGGAATTTCCCTTTGTAAACATAGTGAGTTTGTAAGTGTGTTTATGTAGAAAAGAATAAAAACCGAAAGCAAAATAAAAATGGAGATCACCGCTTAATCCCTCCCCAATTAAGTCTAGTCTGAATGTATTTTACATGATTGAACAAAAAAAAGATAGTCATTAAGGTATTAATAGTAAAAAGATAAAGCTTGAGGATTCCTTATACAATAGTACATAATGAAAATGCTGGGAATAATGTGGTATAAATATAGTGACCATAGTTTTTTAGAGGATTAAATCGGCGGGAAAGAGGTAAATAGTTTATGAATTATGATGCTTTAGTTGAGAAAATAATATTGTTAGAGTATCACCAAAAGCTTTTACTAAAGATGATAGGGGATGCTAAACAACCATTCTATACCATGGTTATCGAAAAATCGCTGAGGGAAGAGGATGTTGTGGCCTTCTTTAATCATTGTGATCAATTGAGCATTGATTTAGAAGAGCAGAAAGCGGAAGGTTTTGTACATTTTCATCCGCTTTTCGACAAATTTAAAGAAGGCTTACATCCTAACCTCCGTGCTGAAGAAGTGATTAAGTCTTGTCTCGCTCAACAATTATTTACCCCTTTAATGGCAGAACTTAGAAAATATATGAATTAGACGTATTCTTTCTCAGTTGTAGAATCCTTTTTTTTGAGTTTCCCATCTTCTTCGATGTAATCCATTTCAACATTATGAAAGGACTTCTCAAAAATCTCCATAAAATCATCTCCGTAAATATTACGAACGATCGCCATCATTTCAATGATGTCTGGGAATTTACCATAAAGCTCTTTTAACGGCATTGCTCCAGTATAGGTTGCATTTTGTGAAGGGTCATACGTTTCCATTAACTGGAGTAATATTTCTTCCCCTTCAGGAGTTAACTCAATATACGTATTCCGTTTGTCTGTCTCCTTTTTTGAAAACTTTAATAATCCCCTTTCTTCAAGTTTCTTCGAAAAGTTAAATGCTGTTGAAACGTGCATCACCCCAAATTTTGCTACATCTGAGATAGAAGCCCCATGTAAATGGTAAGCAATCCATAAAATATGGTGCTCGTTGATGTTTAAGTCAAAAGGTTTAATCCATTGCTGCCAATCCTTTTCAACAGATTTCCACAATGCCTTGCTTAATTGGGCAATCCTTTGACTAAAAAGCAACGCTTCTTTAATTGAATACTGTTTTTCTGCCATCCCCATTTTCACCTACTTTTTTATTTCTCTAATGATATTATGCCAATAAAACAAAAATTAATAAAGTAAATTTCTCAATTTTTAGAAATATTATTCTTACTTATTAATTAGTTTTTATTTAACATTAAAGATTTTAAATATTCGCACTATATTGAATTTCGTTCTTTAAAGAGAAAATTCCTGCTTTTATTATGTTTTTTAAAATGAATTTAATAAAATAATTAGAAAAATAGTAATCTGAAACATAAATAAATAGGATTTAATAATAAAAAAGAACCCGTAGACAATACGGGTTCTAAACTTATTATGAGTTGATTGTGGTTGGTGTTGCAATCTTTGTCCTTTTTACAATAGACATGGCAATTGGATATAGAACAATCATTGTTACCGTATTAAAGGCTGCGGCTGGAAGGACAACTGCAACAAATAAAGCGGTAAAAGGTCCCGGTAATTCTGCAATAAAATTTGCTGCGCCAAGAAATACGATTCCAGAAATAATCGTACCAATGGCAGTTAAAATTCCGATGCTGACCAGTGATTGTTTGAAATTCCTTAACGCTAAAAATAATCCAAAAACGATAAAGGAAGTTACGGCTTTATCAATAATATTTGGAATCAAGCCACTTGGAAATGTCGTCGTTAATCCAGAAATAATTCCTGTCACAAGTCCTAATAAGAGTACGCTTTTTTTGTCTGGAAATAAAATAATTCCCAAAAACATCATCGTTAACATCATATCTGGCTTCATTCCAAGAAAAAATCCAGGAACAACAGTGTGCAATACGGCACCAATCCCAACTAAAAGTGACAGTGATACAAGGGTTTTCGTATTCATTCTCATCTCTCCTCAACTTATCTGAACTAGTCTACCTATTAACCTCTCCTGCAGTGCACTCTTTGCCTGCAGCGAAAAGCTTTATGCTATTATAGCATATTATCATAAAAAAACTAAAGCTGAAAAAAATAATGTTAATAGCTTGATTGGAACGATTTCATAAATTCAGCTAATTTTTGAACGTGCTCTAATGGAACAGCATTATAGATCGATGCACGGCAGCCTCCAACTGAACGATGTCCTGCCAGCCCGATAAAGCCAAGTTCTTTTGCTTGTGCCAGGAAGGCAGCAGTTGCTTCGTCAGATTGTAATGTAAAGGTAACGTTCATTGTAGAACGGCTGTCTGGAGTAGCATGACCTTTATAAAAGCCGTTGCTTCCGTCAATTACATCATAAAGGACATTTGCCTTTTCCTCGTTCATTTTTTCCATGACAGATAGTCCGCCTAAGGAATCTACATGTTCCAACACTAATGATAATAAATAAATCGCCAGGGTCGGTGGTGTATTATAAAGTGAATTGTTACCTGAATGTGTTTTGTAGTCCAACATAGTTGGAATTGCTTCTGGAGCTTGACCAATTAAGTCTTTACGAATAATAACAACAGTTACACCTGAAGGACCTAAGTTTTTCTGAGCACCAGCATAGATCAAGCCAAATTTGTTTACATCAATTGGCTTGCATAAGATATCACTGGACATATCTGCGATTAATGGTGCGCCGCTTACCTCAGGGAAGGTTTTCCACTGGGTTCCAAAGATTGTGTTATTGCTAGTAATGTGAAGGTAGGCAGCATCATCTTGAAGTTCAATTTTATCAAGTGTTGGGATAGTTTGATAATTGTTCTCTTTGCCAGAAGCCAATACTGCTGTTTGACCTACTTTTTTCGCTTCTTTCAAAGCCTTTTCAGACCATGAACCTGTTAATACATAGTGACCCACTTTATCTTTATTAAGGAGATTCATTGGGATCATGGAAAACTGTGTGCTTGCGCCACCTTGTAAAAATAAAATTTCGTAATCATCTGAAATACTAAGAAGCTTACGAAGTAGAGCAATCGCTTTATTATGAACAGCTTCGTAATCCTTGCTGCGATGGCTTAATTCCATCACGTTCATGCCAGTACCGTTAAAATCCAGCCATTCCTCCTGTGCCTTTTTTAATACTTCTAGAGGTAAAGCGGCTGGACCCGCATTAAAGTTGTAAGCGCGTTTCATCTGAAATTCCTCCTAATGTTTGTTTTTTTGACAATTTTCATGGTCTTATCGTACCAAATAAAAAGATTATTCGTCATTAGAAAATTACAAATCTTTTAAACATTTTTCTCGAAAAGGCTGTTTTTAAATAATTTTTACCATTCCTCCAACCTCTAACATAAAAAATAGACTTCCTTAGCAATAGAAGTCTATGAAGTAATTTACAAATGTTTTCCAATGTTTTCAGCTATGGTGCGAAGGTCTTGTGAAGTGTATTCATCATCGTGCGTTTTCCATACTGCTCCAAACCCGTCACCTTTCCCATATCGGGGAATTAAATGCATGTGAAAATGGAAAACTGATTGACCAGCGTGTTCCCCGTTATTATTTAATACATTCAAGCCGATAGGATTAAATTCGGTTTTAATTGCATTCGCAATCTCGGGTACAGCTGCAAAGAGATTTTTGGCGATTTCCGGAGTTAGTTCAAAGACATCCTTTTTATGTACCTTTGGTATGACTAGAGTGTGCCCCTTTGTTACTTGACTGATATCAAGGAATGCAAAAACATGCTCATCTTCATAAACCTTTGCTGTTGGGATATCACCATTTACAATTTTACAAAAAATACAGTCGCTCATCATTTACACCCTTTCTTATTGCTGAATGGCTATGCCTCTTTTCTATGTATGATACCACAAAATTTTCCTATACCCAAAAGGAAAGACAGGATTCGCTAGGAATCCTGCCTCCTGAAGGGGGTAATCATTAATCGTCTAATTCAGGTTCGTTTCTGCGATAAACACCTCATTTATATATTAAAATAAAATGATTAGTGTTCGGAGTGATTTTCTTTTACGTTATTCAAAGTGACCATCCCCTAATCTTTATAGGTATTCGCAACTTTTAAAGTGGAATGATGATCGTATCTTTAACAAACACCTCATTTAATAAGTGAGTTTTAAAGCACTAATATCATTTGGTGTTTAAACGTAAACCCTGCACAATAGTGCAATCTAACCATCCCCTGTACTGAAAACTCCTGATGTTAACGATAATTAATGAACGGGTCTTTAACAACCACCTCATTCGATTTATGGAATTTTTTAAAACCATAATGAATGTTTCCCCTTCATAAATTAGAATGTCCATAATGAAAAAGAATATGCGATCTTTTTAAAAAAGAACCTTATTCATGATAGTTTGGATTGAGGACAATCTTTGGTAAAATAAATGTATCTAACGAAGGGAAGGACGTTGGCGATGTCTTTACTCAAAATTGAAAATATAACAGGGGGGTATACCCGAAATCCTGTTTTAAAAAATGTCTCATTTGAGGTTAAAAAACAAGAACTAGTTGGTTTAATTGGCTTAAATGGCGCAGGAAAAAGCACGACCATTAAGCATGTTATTGGACTAATGGAACCTCAAAGCGGGGAAATAACGATAAATGGAAGAACATTTAAACATGATAAGACCAATTATCGAAGACAATTTAGCTTTGTTCCGGAAACGCCCATTCTTTATGATGAACTGACACTTGAGGAGCATTTGAAGCTGACAGCCATGGCATATGGTTTAGAAGAGTCAATTTATAAGGAAAGAGTGGATTATTTACTTGAAGAGTTTCGGATGAAAAAAAGGCTGAAATGGTTTCCAGCCCATTTTTCAAAAGGAATGAAGCAAAAGGTTATGATTATGTGTGCCTTTCTTGTCCAGCCCGATCTGTATATTGTCGATGAACCATTTGTTGGTTTAGATCCGCTTGGAATCCAGTCTTTGCTTGATTTAATGAAGAAAATGAAGGAAAATGGCGCTGGAATTTTGATGTCAACACATATTTTGGCAACCGCGGAACGCTATTGTGACCGGTTTATCATTTTACATAATGGATCTGTTAAGGCCCAAGGGACATTGGCGGAATTAAGGGAGCAATTTAAAATGCCCAATGCAACTCTTGATGATCTTTATATCCAACTGACAAAGGAAGAAGACTATGTTTGATGAAGGGAAGTTATGGAAGGAAAGATTTGCCCATACCAGCAAGGAATTAAGCCGATATCTCCGTTATATTTTTAATGGGCATCTAGTCATTGTTTTTTTGTTTTTATTAGGTACTGCTGCTTACTATTATCAGGAATATGTTAAAACACTTACTCCTGATTTTCCAGCAGCTCTCATAATGGCTGTGATCATAGGCGTTTTTTTAACTTACAGTCCCATATACACGTTTCTGCTTGAGGCTGACCGGATATTTTTATTGCCACTTGAAAGCAAGCTTTCTGGGTACTTTAAAAAATCTTTAGCTGTTAGCTTTTTCTTGCAGCTTTATCTACTTTTAATGGTCCTGGCCGTTTTTATGCCTATGTATGTCCAAGTTTATCATGGCGAATTTAAGTCGTTCTTCACATTTTTACTGATTATTGCTGTAATGAAGGTTTGGAACCTGTTAATTCGCTGGCATGTTCAATTTTTTGTTCAAGCGACTGTTCATTTACTTGATTCGTTTATTCGTTACGGCTTGAATGCTTTGTTTTTATATTTTTTATTTATGAACTCATTTGTTTTAATGACAATCGTGATCGTAATAATGATTATCCTCTACGTATATTGGTGGAAGCAAACCATTGAAAAAGGGCTGAAATGGGAGTATTTAATTGATCAAGAGGAAAAAAGGATGACATCCTTTTATCGTATCGCTAATTTATTTACGGATGTGCCAAAATTAAAAGATAGGGTTAAACGCCGAAAATGGCTTGACTGGCTGTTAGGAAGGGTTTCCTTTCGAAGCGAAGATACGTATTTATTTTTATATACGAGGGCATTTATTCGTGCTGGGGATTATTTTGGTCTTGTTATAAGACTTACTGCTATTGGGGCGGGAGCCATTTATTTGGTTTCATTTGGACTAGGTCAAATATTATTTATTTTGCTGTTCCTTTATTTAACGGGGTTCCAGCTGCTGCCGCTTGCTAACCATCACCAGAATAAAGTCTGGATTTCATTGTATCCGATCGAGGACCAATGGAAGGAGAAAGCGTTCCGAAAGCTTTTGCTAGGAATATTATTATTTGAAAGTGTTATTCTGTCATTAGTCCTTCTTTTAAAAGGAGCGTTCCTTATCAGCATAGTTGCTTTACTTAGTGGAATTGCCTTCAGTAGCTACTTTGTTTTTAGCTATAGTAAAATCAAGTTAAAAAGAATATAAATAATCATCCCCCTTCGCCGAAATGGTGAAGGGGGTATTTTGAAACATTTTCGTTCAAGAACCGTATATAAAATTAGGTGATGGGTATGAAAGAATACGAATTAAAAATATATGATGAAGTGGAAAATTGGAAACGAAAGCTCACAAAGCGATCTTCTTTATTAAATCGAATGTCAAAAAGAGCCCAAACAAAAGTAAATGAATGGATTCCCGAGAAGGCTCACAACATAATAACAGAAAGCATAAAAAACTTGGTTAAGGCTACATTAGTTGGATCTGATTTTACAACAAGAAAAGGGAGAAAGGCCGGTTTGTCCCTAGCGGAAATGGATCTTGAAATGAAGCAGAAGCTTGAAATGTTCCGAAAAACAGCGATGATTGAAGGAGCAGGAACCGGAGCAGGAGGTATTCTCTTAGGTTTGGCAGATTTTCCTTTATTGCTTTCAATCAAAATGAAATTTTTATTTGAAGCGGCTGCTATTTATGGGTTCGATACGAGTAAATATGAAGAAAGAATGTTTCTTCTTTATGTATTTCAACTTGCCTTTTCAAGTGATGAAACAAGAAAAGAAACGCTTGATATTATCGATAACTGGGACCGTGAAAAGGAGAGGTTAAGTGAACTGGACTGGCGTCAATTTCAGCAGGAATACCGTGATTATATCGATTTTGTTAAAATGCTTCAGCTTGTCCCAGGGATTGGGTTGGTAGTCGGTGCTGTAGCAAATTATCGTCTTCTTGATCAATTGGGAGAAACAGCCATGAATGCTTTTCGTTTACGATTATTGAAAGAACCCCCACCGACAATGTGAAATCAAGTGGGGGTTCTTTGCTTTTCTTATTTCTGGTACAAAAGTACAGCAGTTCCAAGCGTATTAGCAGCAATGAGCATCGCTTTTTCATCAATATCAAATTTCGGATGGTGATGTGGGTAGGCGTCTTTTGAGCCAGCCCCGGTAAAAAAGAAGGTGCCTTTTACATGCTGCAGGTAGTAGGCGAAGTCTTCTCCCGCCATTTGCGGAGGGGTATCCAATACTTCCTCAACTCCAGGTGCAGCAGAAGCACATGACATTAAGAATTGTGTTTCCTCTCGGTGGTTTACTACTGCAGGGTAACCTCTTGTAAATACATGCTCATAAGTGCAGTCATTGGTTAGACAAGTCCCTTTTACAATCTTTTCAATTTCTTCCTCGATAAGAGAACGAATTTCCTCATTAAAGGTACGAACGGTCCCAATTAGCTTTGCTTTATCGGCAATTACATTAAAGGCATTATCAGCTATAAAGGATCCAATTGAGACCACTGCTGACTCGAGTGGATTTACTTTACGGCTTACAATTTGCTGAAGGTTTACAACGAGTTGTGAAGCGGTGACAATCGCGTCTTTCGTTGTATGTGGATGGGCCCCATGTCCGCCCCGGCCATTAATGGTAATTTCAAATCGATCAGCAGCTGCCATAATAGGCCCGACTTTTGTATGAATGGTTCCGGTAGGCAGTGTTGCCCATAAATGAGTTCCAAAAATGGCATCAACGCCATCTAAACACCCAGCTTCAATCATCGATTTTGCCCCACCTGGAGCGTATTCTTCTGCATGCTGGTGAATAAGGACAATCGTTCCATTCAGTTCATTGCGCATTTCATTAAGAACCTTAGCCAGTATTAATAAGGTGGCCGTATGCGCATCGTGTCCACATGCATGCATCACCCCTGGAACAAGAGATTTATAAGGAACATCCTTTTCGTCCTGAATCGGCAGTGCATCAAAATCAGCGCGCAATGCCACTGTTTTACCCGGCTTTGAACCGATAATTTTTGCGACAACTCCGTTTCCGCCAACATTCCCTGTTACAGAAATCCCAAGCTTTTCATAGTAGGATTTAATATATCTTGCTGTGTTTACTTCTTGGAAAGAAAGTTCTGGATGCTGGTGAAGATAACGCCGAATCGATACCATATCTTGATAGTTCTGTTGTAATTGGGCATACAATTTTTCAAGCATTCTATTCTCCCCTTTATGTAAAGAGCTGTTTAAGTTTGAATCAGATTTTTTGATAATTATAACATTATTTACTAAGATAACATGGTGGAATAAGAGATATGTGGTGAATTGATCCGGTAAAATTATACAAATAAAACAAAAGCTGACCTGAATTGATTAGGTCAGTTTTTGTTTTGAATAAAGGGAAGCTTTCTTTGTTGCTTTAAAGTGTTGCAAAAATTGGTGATATTGTCATAAAATGTTTGGAATTTTCGACATTAATAGATGAAATAAATCCCAAAAATATGTCATAATCATTTGTAATTTCATTATATTTTAATAATTATAAAATCAGTTTAAATGGCAGGTGATAGAATGACCGCTAAGACGATTTTGAAAATACAAGATTTAACAGTCTCATTTTTTGCAAATAAAAAGCTTCTTCCAGCCGTTGATGGTATAAGTTTTGAGTTAAAGGAAGGGGAAATCCTTGGAATCGTTGGGGAGTCAGGTAGCGGTAAAAGTGTTACATCTCTTGCCGTAATGGGGTTAATCCCGATGCCACCTGGAAAAATAGAAAAAGGTGAGATCCTTTTCGAAGGAAAGGATTTATTAACTTATTCTGAAAAAGAAATGAGAAAGATCCGCGGGAATCAGATTTCAATGATTTTCCAAGAACCCATGACGTCTTTAAATCCTCTCTTTACAATTGGTGATCAAATTGTTGAAGCACTGCGCCTACATACAAAAATGCCCAAAGCAGAAGCAAAGCTTAAAGCAATTGAGCTTCTAAAATTAGTTGGGATCCCTAGGTCGGAAGCGATTGTAAATGAATATCCACATCAACTTTCAGGCGGAATGCGTCAACGTGTCATGATTGCTATGGCAATGGCTTGTAATCCTAGGATCCTAATTGCAGACGAGCCTACTACTGCCCTGGATGTAACGATTCAAGCTCAAATTCTTGACTTAATGAAAAATTTGAATGAGCAAACGAATACATCAATTATCTTAATCACCCATGATTTAGGAGTAGTGGCGGAAATTTGTGACAGGGTTCTTGTGATGTATTGTGGACAAATTGTTGAGCACGGTGATGTTCATACGATTTTAAAAGAACCAAAGCATCCTTATACAAAGGGTCTGCTTAAATCAGTGCCGGATTTATTAGGGAAGAAGGACCGCCTTTATAGCATTCCCGGTAATGTACCAAGACCGGGAAGTATTAAACAAGGTTGTCCGTTTGCACCTAGATGTGATGAAAGGATAGCACACTGTCTTGACGTTTTACCAAGTTTATATGCGATGGAATCGGCTGGCCATGAGGTTCGCTGCTTTTTGCATGAGCAGGAAGGAGGGGTCCGTTCAAATGTCGGAATGGCTCCTTGAAGTACAAGGGTTAAAGAAATATTTTCCGATTGCGGGAGGGATATTTGGCCGGAAAATCGGTGAAGTAAAAGCGGTAGACGATGTTTCTTTTTATGTAAAAAAAGGGGAGACTCTAGGAATTGTTGGGGAAAGTGGCTGTGGGAAATCCACAACAGGAAGATTATTAATGCGGTTGATAGAGGCAAGTGAAGGGAAGGTAGTTTTTGAAGATCAAGAGATTACCAGAATGTCAAAAAGCGAATTACGAAAAGTTCGTCGTGATATTCAAATGGTTTTCCAAGACCCCTACGCCTCATTAAATCCACGGCATACGGTTGAAACGATACTAGAGGAACCGTTAATTGTACATGGAATAGGTACGAAAGAGGAAAGAAGGAAGCGAGTTCGAGAGATGTTAGAGGTTGTTGGTTTGAGCAGTTACCATGCCAGACGGTATCCCCATCAGTTTAGCGGTGGTCAGCGTCAGCGTATCGGAATTGCAAAAGCGTTGATGACAAAGCCGAAGCTGATTATTGCGGATGAGCCTGTATCGGCTTTAGATGTATCGATTCAAGCTCAGGTCCTCAATCTAATGAGAGATATTCAACATGAGTTTCAGCTAACCTACATATTCATCGCGCATGATTTAGGGGTTGTTCGCCATATAAGTGATCGGGTTGGGGTCATGTATTTAGGCAGGTTAATAGAATTGTCAGACGCTGAACTACTTTATGATCAACCTAAGCACCCATATACGAAAGCACTTCTCTCCGCCGTTCCTGTGCCGGACCCTGCCATGAAAAGGGACAGGATTACACTGACTGGAGAGTTACCAAGTCCCGCTAACCCGCCTAGCGGGTGTGCTTTTCATACTAGATGCTCTTTATGCATCGATATTTGCAAGATTGCAAGACCTGAAAGCGTTAATCTCAATGGTCATTCTGTTGCATGTCACTTATACAATGAGTAGCATGACGCATTTATGATAGAAAAATAGAAAACGGGGGTTTAAATGCAAATGAAAAAGAAAACATTTAAGCTAATGCTAGTAGCAATGCTCGCAATAAGTATGCTTCTCGTAGGCTGCAGTAAGTCTAAAGAGACAAGCAGCGATGATTCAAAATCCTCGGATAGCGGCAGTAACAAAACCGAACTTGTATATGGCCGCGGTGGAGATTCAACATCGTTAGACCCGATTACCTCAACAGAAGGTGAAACCTTCAAAATTACCATTAATATTTTTGAAAACCTTGTCCAGTACGGAGACCAGGATACAACGCTTCACCCGGCACTTGCTGAAAAGTGGGTTGTGTCTGAAGATGGGCTTACCTATACTTTCAATCTGCGGAAGGGCGTTAAATTCCATGATGGAACCGACTTTAATGCAGAGGCGGTTGTTTTCAACTTTGAGCGTTGGATGAGTGGGAATGCTGACGATTTCCCTTACTACACAATGTTTGGCGGCTATAAAGGGGAGGAAGGTCATGTTATTAAGGAGGTAAAGGCAGTCGATGAACACACTGTGCAATTCGTACTAACCAGACCTCAAGCTCCATTCTTAAAGAACTTGGCCATGTCTTGTTTCGGTATCGCCAGTCCAGCGGCGATTGAAAAATACGGAGATAAATTTAGAGAAAATCCAGTTGGTACTGGTCCGTTTAAATTTGTTGAATGGAAACAAAACGACCGTATCGTTCTTGAGAAAAATAACGATTACTGGCTGGACGGATATCCTAAGCTAAATAAATTGATCTTCCGCGTTATTCCAGAAAACTCAGCTCGTTTGAACGCGTTAAAAAATGGCGAGATTGACGTGATGGATGGTTTAAATAATTCGGATGAAGAGTCTGTTAAGAGTGATGCCAATTTACAAGTTATCAAGCGTCCTTCAATGAATGTTGGCTACTTAGGTTTCCAAACAACTGTAAAACCTTTTGATAATAAGCTTGTTCGCCAAGCGTTGAATTATGCTGTTGATAAAAAAGCGATTATTGATGCGTTTTATGGCGGTCAAGCTGTTGCCGCTATTAATCCAATGCCATCATCGATTGAGGGCTACAATGATGCAGTTAAGGATTATCCATATGATTTAGAAAAAGCGAAAGAATTATTAAAAGAAGCGGGCTATCCAAATGGTTTTGAAATGGATTTATGGGCTATGCCAGTTGCGCGTCCATATATGCCTGAAGGTATGAAAATTGCTGAGGTCATTCAGGAAAGCTTTAGCAAAATTGGTGTTAAAGCGAAAATCCAATCGGTAGACTGGGCTACCTATTTAGATAAAGCAGCCAAAGGAGAATTCCCTGCCTATATGTTAGGTTGGACTGGTGACAATGGTGATGCAGATAACTTCTTATACACTTTACTTGATAAGGACAGCATCGGCAGCAACAACTACTCCTACTACAGCAATGACGAATTACATGATGTATTAATAAAAGCACAAACCGAAGCAGATCAAGCAAAACGGAATGAGCTTTACAAACAAGCTCAAGTTATCATTAAAGAGGATGCTCCTTGGGTACCGCTTGTTCATTCCACACCACTTTTAGCAGCTGGAAAAGATGTTGTAAATTACTTACCTCATCCAACCGGGTCTGAAGCGTTAACAAAGGTTGAATTTAAATAAGCTTTGAAGGACCGAACATAGCTTCACAGACAACCAAATTTAATAGTTTCTAAACTTGATTGAAAGGGGAGCTTGGACTCCCCTTTTGTTAGCTGAATAATGGATAGGTACTTTCAAATGTCTCGTTAAAGGTGTGGGGCATATAGTTTTAACAAAAACGAGGTGAACAACATGTTTGCATATACAGTTCGTCGCGTCTTTTCGCTTATACCAGTTTTATTTGGAATGACGTTAGTGGTTTTTGCGATCATTCATGCGATTCCAGGGGATCCAGCTCAGGTTATTCTTGGCCAAAAGGCAACAAAAGAAGCGATTGAAACACTAACGAGAGAATTAGGGTTGGATCGTCCTTGGTATATACAATATGTAGACTACATAAAGGCTCTGCTTTCGGGGGACCTGGGGACATCCTTAAGAACAAGAGGGCCGATCAATGATGAAATTTGGCCGTATTTAGCTGCCACCATTGAGTTGACTGTAGTAGCAATGTTTATTGCTACTTTTATTGGGGTAAATGCCGGAATTATTAGTGCTTGGTTTTCAAAATCTTGGTTTGACTATGTGGCGATGATCCTTGCATTAATTGGCGTTTCCATGCCGATTTTTTGGCTTGGCTTAATGGAGCAATGGGCCTTTTCGATTGAATTGGGCTGGCTGCCGACAACAGGGCGTGAAGAAGTAAGGGATCCGATTACAGCCATTACGAATCTCTATTTAATTGATACATTGCTTCAAGGTCGGACCGATCAATTTATTCAAGTTATTAAACATCTTATTTTACCTAGTATGGCTCTTGCAACGATTCCGATGGCCATTATTGCCCGGATGACCCGCTCAACCATGCTGGAGGTTTTGCAATCAGATTATATTCGAACAGCAAGGGCAAAAGGGATGAAGATGTTCTGGGTTGTCTATAAGCATTCCTTGAAAAATGCAATTATTCCAGTTATTACGGTTATTGGGTTGCAAACCGGGTTATTACTGGGCGGAGCCATTTTGACAGAAACCATTTTTGGCTGGCCAGGAATCGGCAGGTACTTATATGAAGCAATCGGTTATCGTGATTATCCGGTTATTCAGTCAGGAATCCTGATTATTGCAGCAATGTTTGTGTTAATCAATTTATTTGTTGATCTTATGTATGCTTTTGTTGACCCACGAATTAAATACAATCAATAGGGGAGGGAGAGAATTGGCAGAACTAGCTAACAAACATATGATGGACCTAGAGAGTCAAGAAGAGGTTGTTATATCACCTTGGAAAGAAGCATGGCAATCTTTTTGTAGAAATCGACTTGCCTTAGCTGGCTTGGTAATCGTTATTTTCTTCATTATTCTGGCCATCATCGCTCCGCTCATTGCACCATATAGTTTTAAGGAACAGGAGTTAACGAACAGATTATTAGCACCTTCGAGTGAACATTTATTTGGGACAGACGATTTTGGACGTGATATTTTTTCAAGAATATTATATGGGGCTAGAATCTCATTATGGGTCGGCTTTTTCTCTGTTTTAGGTTCGGCCGTGATTGGTTCACTGCTGGGAATTCTCGCTGGCTACTATGGGAAATGGGTGGATACGATTATTTCCAGAACGTTTGATATTATGTTAGCCTTTCCTAGCATATTATTAGCGATTGCGGTTGTGGCGATTTTAGGGCCGTCCCTGCAAAATGCGCTTATTGCCATTGCAGTAATCAATATTCCGAACTTTGGTCGGCTCGTTCGTTCAAAGGTTCTAAGTGTGAAGCAAGAGGAATATATTATGGCAGCAAGAGCAGTTGGAATGAAAGATTCACGAATTTTACTTCACCATATTTTGCCAAATAGTATTACGCCTATTATTGTTCAAGGGACTTTGGCCATTGCCACGGCAATAATCGAGGCTGCTGCTTTAGGATTTCTTGGATTAGGTGCCCAAGCACCAACGCCAGAATGGGGAAAGATGTTGGCTGATTCTAAGCAATATCTTGTTCAAGCGCCATGGACATTATTTTTCCCGGGGCTCGCTATAATGTTAACAGTCCTCGGCTTCAATCTAATGGGTGATGGACTTCGAGACGTCCTCGATCCAAAAATGAAACAATAGACATTGCCTGGTGCCTGACCCCCGGTGCGTTAATGCGTTAACGTGCTGGGGGTCAATTATCTTGAGGAGGGATATGGGTGTTGACTGAAAAACAGCTTCAAGATATTAAAGAGCTTCAGTTAGTGTGTGAAGCGGAGGAATCGATTGAATTAAAATTGAATTGGGATATGCTTGAAACCAGAAATAGCAAGGAAGAAAATGATTTCTTTTTTTATGAAAATGGCAAGCTGGTTGGATTTTTAGGACTTTACGGGTTTGGCCATAAAATAGAAGCTTGCGGAATGGTTGCACCTGAATTTCGCAGAAGAGGTATTTTCTCATCCCTCGTCACGAAGGCACTAATGGTAATAAAGTCTCGGGATATCACTGAGATCCTCCTTAACGCACCTGGAAACTCAGCTTCTGGAAAAGGATTTCTTCAAAGTATTCCTTGTAAATATGCTTTTACCGAATACCAAATGAAATGGCATGAAACGAAGCTTAGTGACACAGACGATGTTTTGGTGAGAGTAGCAACGCCTAATGATTTTGAAACGGAGATTATACTGGATGTTGAATGCTTTGGATTTGAAATGGACGAAGCAAGCAATTTTAACCGTCAAATTAAACAGGAAGCAAATCAGCAGTTTTATATGATTGAGGTTGGTGGGGAAGCGGTGGGGAAAATTCGCGTGTCCCATACTGATGGCGAGGCATGGATATATGGATTTTGTGTTTTTCCTGACTCTCAAGGAATCGGAATTGGCAGAAAGGCTTTATCAAAAGTTATTTTAAAGGAACAACAGCAAGGCTATCCGATTTTTCTTGAAGTGGAAGCGAAAAATAACCAAGCACTGAGGCTTTATGAAACTTGCGGTTTTAAAGCCTATCACTCTCAAGATTATTATCATTTGGAGCTATAGCACATCGTAAAGGAAAACGTAGAAAAAAGCTGACCAAGCTTGTGGGTTATTAAAAACCCAGCTAGTCAGCTTTTCTTATATGAACTAAGAGAACTTGTGTTAATGGGGGGCAAAAATTAATCAAATGGGAATAGAATAGTAAATGTTGTTCCCTTATCTAGTTGACTTTCAACTTTAATTATTCCCTTATGGGCATCAACTAAGGCCTTTACAATGGAAAGACCAACGCCGACACCACCTGTTTTTCTTGCCCGTGATTTATCCCCTCGATAAAATCGCTCAAAGATATGAGGAAGATCTTGACTGGCAATTCCGATACCCTCATCTTTAATTTGAAAACCACCCATTTCGTCTTCAATTACTGAAGAAATCTTAACGGTGCCGCCTTCAGGTGTGTATTTTAATGCGTTGTTCACCACATTGGTGAGGATTTGCGTAACTTTATCGAGGTCACCTTTAAAGAATATATCTTGTTCAGTAGATTTGACGACAAGATTAACTCCTTTTTGTTTAAAAATAGGCGTTTGTAAGTTTTGAATAGAAGCTAGCAGCTTTCCTGCTTCCAGTTCTGTTTTATTAAGTCGGATTTGCGGATTTTCAGCTGCCAATAATTTTTCAAGCTCATTAACCAATCTAACCAATCTCATTAATTCGCTGTGACTTTGTCCAAGACGAGCAGGTGTCGGCTCCCAAATTCCATCTTGAAAAGCTTCGATTTGACTGCGTAAAGTGGCGAGCGGAGTTCTAAGTTCATGAGCGAGGTCTCCGGTAAATTCTTTTCTCAGTCTTTCTTCTTTTTCTAGAGAAATAGCCAGTTCATTAAAGGCGATTCCTAATTGTTTCATTTCTTCCGATAGATTATCGAGTGGAACGCGAACATTTTGTTTATGCTTTGTCAATTCTACCACTGCTGCAGATAAACTTTTTAGCCCGGCCGTTAGTCTGCTGGAAAACAACATACTAAATGCTAGTGCAAGGATAACCGTAATGACAACGGCAATGACAATGTATTTTTGAATCGTTTGCAGAAACACGGATTCGCTATCGACAAACCCTTTTGGATAATAAACTTTAAGAATTCCAATGGTATTTCCATCTACTTTGATTAATTCCATTGATGTTTGCCAGTTATCATCTTGATACGGATTGGTTCGTAAATCATCTGCTGTTGGAATGATATCGGAACTAATCGAAGTGGAGTCTATGAGCAGAATTTGATCAGGTGTATATATTTTATAATACAGACTATCGGTTGCTGCTTGTTGGTAGAGGAGTTGAGTAACTCGTTCACCGGTAAATGTTTTATTTTCTTTGTATTCTAGCTTTAATGCCTTTACAAGCTGGTTAATTCTTTCTGTGCGATCTTCATTTATATAATGATTAAAACTTGCTTCAAATCCCCATTGAATACTGAAGCTAACGATTAAGATTCCGGATAATGAAACTAAGAGAAAGTAAAAGAGAATTTTAGCGCGAAGCGTTTTTAGCATCCGGTACTCCTCCAAATTTATAACCCATGCCGAATACGGTCAGGATATACTTCGGTTCGCGTGGGTCCGATTCAATCTTTTTTCGAAGGTTTTTGATATGTGTATCAATACTTCTTTCATAACCTTCATACGAAATACCGTCTTCTTGTATTTTTTCCAATAAATCCATTCTGCTATAAACCCGTCCAGGATATTTAGCCATATTGGATAGGAGCTTATACTCAATCGGTGTTACACTGACAATTTCATCGCGATAAACAATTTCCTTTTTTGTCAGATCGAGGATAAGTTCATTATCATTATAGGTGAGTATTTCACCTTGATCATCGGTTTGCGGGGCCTGTTTACCCGTTCTTCTTAAAATAGCTTGAATCCTTACGACTACTTCTTTAGGGCTAAATGGCTTGGTAACATAATCGTCGGCTCCAATAACGATGCCATTGATTCTTTCCTCTTCGCCTGATTTTGCAGTCAGCATAAGAATTGGAACATCGGATTCTTTTCTAAGCAGGCGGCAAATTTCTTCACCCGATATATCTGGCAGCATTAAATCTAAAACAATGAGGTCTGGTTTAACCGAATCTGCTTTTCTTAAAGCGTCAAGGCCATTATCGGAGGTTACAACATTGTATCCTTCTTTAATTAAATAGGCTTCAAGAACCTCGGTGATCATTCTCTCGTCATCGACTAGTAAGATGGTCTTTTCCATGATGATCTCTCCTTGTGTAACTTATCTTATCATTATATAGTAATTATTTAATAATCTTCATAACTTCCACATAACTTCCCCATAAGATCTACATACTCAACTTTTATTATAAAGTCAAGAGGAAGACAAGGGGTTGCTAAAAAAGCAAAAATTAGCGAACAACGAAGTCGACCGATTATAATCCGTTAACAATTATTTTGATATAACAGGGTTCGGAAAAACCCAAACTCGAAAATCGATAAATTTTAGGAACCTCGATTTTCTAAGCGTGCTTAGGGGCGTGGAAATGCACTAAGCAAAAAGATTTTAAAGTTTTAAAAACCTCCCTTTTATTTTATAAATTGCGTTAAAATTTTAAACTCCCTTAAAAAATCAAAAAGCTAGCCATTTGGCTAGCTTCCTTTTTTTATTGGCTTTGTTAAACTTGACTGTTGATTTCCGCTCCAGGCGCTTGCTTTCCGCGGGGCGGGCGGTGAGCCTGTCTAGCTGCAGCGGCTAGGGGCTCGCAGGTCTACAGCCAATCCGTCAAGAAGGTCAAAGAACGACCTTCTTGACGGATTGGCTTATGCCTGTCGCCCCTGGGCAAGCCGCTTCCTCTTTTCCTTCTCCTCGGAGCTAAAGCTCCTGTGGGGTCTCGCCTGTCCCGCTGCTCCCGCAGGAGTCAAGCGCCTTCCGCTCTAATCAACATTGTGTAAAAAATCAAAACTGAGCTTTAACACAGTCTTTTTATTAAGTAGTGTTATTAGAAAAAAGAGATAACGGCTCCGTTTTTATGAATTAATGTGCCAGTTTTTCCGGACATTTTTTGGTATTTTGAGGCAGTGCCATATGGTACTTTTAACATGAGTTGTTCTCCGTTTTTATCAAACTCTACACTATAAGAGTCTGACGCCCCGATAACGGTTGCATCTGTATATAATGCTACTCCTGGAATATGTAAATTTTGGCCAATAATAACCATATCTCGATTTAGGCCATTTGCTTCTTTTAGATTTTCAACTGTAACTCCAAATCGATTGGCAATTCCCCATAAAGTATCACCAGCGGCAACGGTATATACTTCTTCTTTTTCTTTGCTATGGTATTCAGTGGGAACGGATAGCTTTTGCCCAATCAGGATTTTTTCATTTCGAAGGTTATTTTCCTTTACTAATTCATTAACACTAATATGATATTTTTTAGCTATGGAGTAAAGAGTGTCCCCTTTTTTAACCGTATAAGTTCCTGAGATATCGTCTAATGCTACTGTAGGTTTTGGATGGATTTCTGGTGTTTCATATGGCACTAGTAGTTGCTGTCCGACCTTAATTTTATCTGATGTTAAACCGTTCCCAACCATAAGAAGGTTTACGCTGATTTGATATTTTTTGGAAAGGCTGTAAAGAGTATCTCCTTTTTTTACTGCATAACGACCTAAGGACTCTTCTGCTTCTGAATGTTCTATATGCTGATCCGGGACTAAAAGCTGCTGATTTACATAGATTTTTTCCGATGTTAGACCGTTTACCTCCATTAACTGGTTGATACTAACCTGATATTTTTTGGAAAGGCTGTAAAGAGTATCTCCTTTTTTTACAGTGTAATCCGTACTACACGCGCTCACTTTTGTACCCATAAGTGTAAGAACGGTAATGGCTCCCGCCAATGAGGTGGCTGTTACTTTTTGATTACGCACTCGAATTTTGTCTTTGCGTAAATCGGCTAGTCTTTGTTTTCTAGTTTTTAAAATAGTACCCAACTCCTAATCCCCCAGTCTAAAAAAATAAATAAAAATACCTATAAAAATTCCTTTATAGGTATTCGACGGAGTTCTACATTTTTTGACCGTAATTATATAAATTTTTCCTCATAAACCTTAATTATTATTTATTGGGAATATATACCACAAAATTAATGAGCAGCGTTGATACTTCAACGCAGTAAACGAGCGGGGGACAGTCCCTCATTGCTTTAAAGCAATGAGGGACAGTCCCCCGTTGAGGTGATGCGGTGCTAGATTAAAAACATGGCGACGATGGTGGTGACGACGAGGCCGATTGTGACGGGTTTCAAGTTTCGACGTGCTAGTTCAAAGGCATCGACATTACAAATGGCTGCAGCAGGAATAAGTGCCCATGGGACCAGAGTCCCGCCTCCAACCCAAATGGCGGCAATTTGCCCTAATGCAGTAAGGGTTGCTGCGCCTGCTCCAATCGCGGTTGCAAATAAGTTTGCAATTGAGCCGGCCAACGAAATACCGGAAAAACCCGAACCATCCAAGCCGGTTATCGCACCAACAACCGTAAGTGTGACAGCGCCGACCTCCTTGCTTAATGGAACGACACTTGCTAGTGCCACACCAAGGTCATTGACGATACCGTGTGATTCCTTAGGAAGAAAGTCTCCAATAATTGTTGCAAACCCAGAATCCCCTAAGTAAAAAAATGCTGCGATCGGGATGACTGGACCAAACACTTTAAAGCCAAATTGAAATCCATCGATCAAATATTCCGTTGTTTTCTCAAGCCCGCTATTGCGGTGACTTACTAAGGTAATTATGAGCAAAATAAAGATGGAAGTACCGCCAACTAGTGCCGTCGCATCGCCGCCCTGTAAGTCAAGCATGAACATAGCGGCGACATCTAAAGCAAATAATAAAGGAATCATTAATGCGAACAACCGTTTTTGTTTTAAAGATAATAAACTTTGTTCTCCGTCTTGTGATGTAAGGGGTGAGGAGATTGCTTCTTGAGGAGTGGCAGTTAACCTTCCTAATTTCATATCCCTTTTCAAAAAATAAAAAGCAGCAATCGTTGTCACGAGTCCCATCACAAATACTAGCGGGATACTTGCATCGATTACTTCGCCAACGGGGAGCCCAGCTGCATCTGCTGTAAGCTTTGGGGCGGCCTGTATAATAAAATCACCGGACAAGGCAATACCATGGCCAAATAAATTCATTGCCATTGCTACCCCCAATGCCGGGAGTCCAACCCTTACGGCAACCGGCAGTAAGACAGCTCCTAATAGCGCAACTGCTGGTGATGGCCAAAAAAACCAAGAAATAACCATCATTAAAATTCCAATCGTCCAAAAGGCTAGGGCCGGGGTTCGAATTAATTTAGTAAAAGGTGAGATCATCACATCATTAATCCCTGTTGTCGTCAATGTTTTACTCATCGCGACAATAATGGAAATGACTAGAATCGTTGACAGAAGCTCTGTGATGGCAAATATAAAACTACTGAAAATACTGCTGACAGAAGCACTCAGTGAGCCAGTTGCGGTGATTGCAATTAAAAAGATCCCGATAATACAAACAAGGGTTGTGTCCCGCCTCATGACCATAAACCCAATGATTAGGAAAATAAACGCAACATATATCCAATGAAGGGCTGTTAATTCAACGCCCATATATTACTCTCCTCTCTTCATCCGCGGTGTTAGTTTGTCGGTCCCGGATGTAATACAGAATATGAAATCTAGGAGAAGATGTGAGCGCCAAAGGATTCAAAAATTAAGAAAGGATAGGGACGCCAGCAAATGCATAGTCCCTATCCTTTCTTAATTATCCTCATTTTCAGGAATATAGTATTTGGTCACGTATGATGCACCCGAAAAGATCTTTATTGGAGGCTTTTCGCCCGAGGACCCTTTCGCAGATTTTTGATGTGACTTACCAAAAGCTTCGGATTTCTTCCACTCTTCGAAATGGGATTCATCTTCCCATAAAGTTAAAATAATGTAGGTATCGGATGAAAGTGGACGGAGTACCTGGATACCAACAAAACCTGGCCGTTGATCAATAGCGCGATCCCTGTTTTTAAAGCGGTGTTCAAACAATGGACGCCCATCATCTGTAACCGGTATATGGTTCATAACAACAAATCGTGCAAAATCCATCTGTCCAACAGATTCAATGACTTCGTAGCTTCTTGGTTCTTTAAACACGGTTTCTCCATTTGTTTCATGAAGAAGCACGGCTGTATCTTCATACATCATGAGAAGCATCGTTTCCTGACTGTGCATAGTCTTTATTTTTAACAAGTAGTCAAACGTCCCTGACGTCATAAAAACATTCATCAAACTCACCTCTTTTTTAGAAATGCTGTGTTAAAGAATAATGTTGATTTTGAACACTTTGTTGATTGGAGAGGAAGGTGCGAGACTCCTGCGGGAGAAGGTGTCACGGGAGACCCCACAGGCGCTATGCGCCGAGGAGGCTCCCGGACTCCCCCGCGGAAAGCGAGCACCTGCAGCGGAAATCAACAGCCAGATTTAACAGAGCCTTTAGAAAAAATCACCAAATATTACTTATATATATAAATTCAGCAAAATCATCTTTCCTACCTTCATAAAAATGAATTATTTTATAAAAAATAACACATGAAAAACGTCAATTTATCGACATTTGAAAACGCAACCTATACAACTATTATTTTAAAGGATATATTGGAAACAGTTATGGCAACGGTATTTTTTATAAGTTTTACTTTATGGTAATATATACTATTAGGAGAATCAGACAGTCTTGAAAGGTGGATAAAAATTAATGTCGAAAGTGATCAACGAAACATTTTTAAAAGCAGCTAGAGGCGAAAAAACAGATTATGTTCCAGTTTGGTATATGCGTCAAGCAGGGCGTTCCCAACCCGAATACAGAGCGATTAAAGAAAAATATTCATTATTTGAAATTACGCATCAACCGGAATTATGTGCTTATGTAACAAGATTACCGGTTGAACAATATAATGTTGATGCAGCTATTCTTTATAAAGATATTATGACACCGCTACCTGCTATCGGGGTAGACGTAGATATTAAAGCAGGAATCGGACCAGTTATTTCAAATCCAATCACTTCTTTAGCTGACGTTCAAAAACTTGGCGAAATTAATCCAGAAGCCGATCTTCCATATGTTTTTGAAACGATTCGCATTTTAACACAAGAACAATTATCGGTTCCGTTAATTGGTTTTGCCGGAGCGCCGTTTACGATGGCGAGCTACATGATTGAAGGCGGTCCATCTAAAAACTATAACAAAACGAAAGCGTTTATGTATACCAATCCAGAAGCATGGTTTGCTCTAATGGACAAGCTGGGTGAAACGACGATTACTTATGTAAAAGCACAGATTAAAGCTGGTGCTAAAGCCGTGCAAATTTTCGATTCATGGGTTGGCGCTTTGAATGTTCAAGATTATCGTTATTTCATTAAACCGGTCATGACTCGTATCTTCTCGGCTCTTAAAGAAGAAGGAGTACCATTAATCATGTTCGGTGTTGGGGCAAGCCATTTAGCATTAGAATGGAATGACTTACCACTAGATGTAGTTGGTCTGGACTGGCGCTTGCCAATCGAACAAGCTCGAGCTATGGGCATTCAGAAAACAGTTCAAGGGAACTTAGACCCAGCCATTCTCCTAGCTCCATGGGAAGTTATTGAAGAAAAAGCAAAGGCTATTTTAGATCAAGGAATGGCTCAACCTGGATATATTTTCAACCTTGGTCATGGTGTATTCCCTTCCGTGAACCCAGATACATTAAAGAGATTAACCACCTTTATTCATGAGTATTCAGCTGAAAAATTAAGAGGTTAATTTCCAAATTAAGCTCTTTTGAAGACTACAGCCCCTAAAGTTCCTATGTGAATCTCTTCTATTGAAGGATCGCTAGCTACTTTTCTGGGGCTTCTTTTCTAACTACAGTGTTTTTTTGTGGTAAAGTTTATGCTTTTTTGGGAAAATACTCTAGTAGATAAAAGTAGAGAATAGGTGGAGACATATGACAAAAAAGAAAATGGGTCTTCTTGTTATGGCCTATGGAACCCCGAACAAAGAAGAAGACCTAGAAAAGTATTATACACATATTCGCCACGGACGTAAGCCCTCACCTGAATTGCTGGAAGATTTAAGGGAACGTTATGAAGCGATCGGAGGAATTTCTCCATTAGGTAAAATAACATTGGAACAGGCTCAAACTCTCGAAGAACATTTGAACAAGATCCAGAATGAAATAGAATTTAAGATGTACTTAGGATTAAAGCATGTTGAACCATTCATCGAGGATGCGGTGAAGCAAATGCATGAGGATGGAATTCGTGAAGCAGTTAGTATCGTTCTTGCTCCACATTTTTCAACCTTTAGCGTAAAATCCTATAACGGTCGTGCACAGGAAGAAGCGGAGAAGCTCGGAGGCCTTAGCATTCTTTCGGTTGAAAGCTGGTATAAGGAACCGAAGTTTATTAATTATTGGGCCGACAAGGTTCGGAACACGTTTGAGCAAATGCCAGAAATAGAACGGCAACATGCTATGTTGATTGTTTCTGCTCATAGTTTGCCAGAAAAAATTGTTCAAATGGGTGACCCATATCCGCAGCAAATTCAAGAAACAGCTGATTTAATTGCTGAGGCTGCCAATATTAAAAATTATTCCGTTGGTTGGCAAAGTGCAGGTAAAACTCCAGAGCCATGGCTCGGACCGGATGTTCAGGACTTAACGGCTGAATTATTCGAGACAGCTAGTTACAAAGCGTTCGTTTATATACCAGTCGGCTTTGTCGCTGACCATTTAGAAGTGTTATATGACAATGATATTGAATGTAAAGCAGTGACTGACAAGGTTGGTGCAAGTTATTATCGTCCGGAAATGCCGAACTCCCAGCCAGAATTTATTGATGCACTGGCATCAGTTGTATTAAATAGATTGTCAGTTCTTTAATGAATTTTACTGAAAAGAAGGGTTATACGATGTTGGAGAGAAAACAAAAGGTAGTGATTATCGGGGGCGGAATTACGGGGCTTACGGCAGCATATTACTTGCAAAAAGAAGCCTTATTGCAAAATCTACCTTTTGAAGTGAAACTGATTGAAGCATCCCATCGACTGGGGGGGAAATTGCAAACATTTGTCCAGGACGGGTATGTTATTGAAAGAGGGCCGGATTCTTTCCTCGAGAGAAAGCAAAGTGCGGTACGTTTAGCGAAGGAAGTAGGAATAGCGGACCGATTAATTAATAATTCTGCAGGACAGTCTTTTGTAGTGGCTAATCAACAATTATACCCGATGCCCGGGGGTTCGATCATGGGCATTCCCACCGAATTAGTTCCATTTATTACAACAAGATTGTTTTCAGTTGCCGGCAAAGTAAGAGCAGCCGCAGATTTAATTATTCCCCGTTCAAACATGAAGGGTGATCAGTCACTTGGTCATTTTTTTCGACGGAGAGTGGGGGATGAAGTATTAGAGAATTTAATTGAGCCGTTATTATCGGGAATTTATGCCGGAGATATTGACCAATTAAGCCTAATGTCTACTTTTCCTCAGTTTTACCAAGTCGAGAAAAATCATCGAAGCTTAATTCTTGGGATGAGAAAAGGGAAGACACCTCAGCAATCAAATAACCCTACTTCAAGTTCTAAAAAGGGTATTTTTCTAACCGTTTCGACCGGACTGCAATCATTCATCGAGGCAATTGAGGCCAAACTTCAGCCGCATTCCGTTATGAAAGGATACAGAGTGGAATCGATCAAGAAGCTTGGAGAAGGCTATGAAATGGAGCTAAACAGCAAGGAGAGAATACTAGCTGACAGCATTATTGTTGCCGTTCCGCACCATACTGCTGCTTCTATTTTTTCTCAATATGAATATTTCTCAGTGTTCAAACACGTTCCGGCAACTTCAGTTGCAACCGTCGCCCTTGCTTTTCCAAAGGAAGCGATTAAAAAGGACATCGATGGAACCGGATTTGTTGTATCGAGAAACAGTGATTTTTCCATTACGGCTTGCACATGGACCCATAAAAAATGGCCCCACAGTACACCGGAAGGGAAGGTTTTGCTTCGCTGTTATGTCGGCAGACCGGGTGATGAAACGATTGTTGATTTATCAGATGATGAGATTATCAATATCGTATTAGATGATTTAAACAAAATCATGAATATCACGGCTAAACCAGAATTGTCGGTCGTAACCCGCTGGAAAGATTCGATGCCCCAGTATACTGTCGGTCATAAAGATAGAATCAATGATGTTACAGAAAAAATGTCAGAAGAGCTTCCGGGAGTCTTTTTGGCAGGGAGCTCGTATCAAGGAATCGGGGTTCCAGATTGCATTGATCAAGCAGAAGCTGCTGTTAAGAAAGTAATTGAATTCCTAAAAAAATAACGATGGAGCAGCTGGATTGATTGAAACAGCTGCTTTTTTTGATTTTTATATTTTTATTTTATTCCTACTTGTATTTTTTATTTATTTTTGATACATTAGTTTTGTACTAAATGACCGTTTTGTTCATTTGGTCATTTTATTAGAAAGAGGTGTTCCGATGGTTGTAGACCGTAGGCAAATGATTATTGATGCTGCAACAAAATCATTTTCTTTATTTGGATATAAAGCCACGACAATGGATCAGGTTGCAAAGCTAGCCAATGTTGGCAAGGGAACCATCTATACTTTTTTTAAAAATAAAGAAGAGTTGTTTGATGAAATCATTACGGGCTTAATAAATGAAATGAGAGCAGCTGCTGATGAATCATTTGACCCATCACTTACTTTCCATGAAGTGGTTCATCGTGCCCTCTTTAAAATGATTGAGTTTCGTAATAAGCATCAATTAATGATTAAACTCTTTCAAGAGGAAAGAGAGATGGGCACTCCGGCAGTGGAGGAAGTGATTCAAAAAGTAGAGTCAACCATCATTAATTATATCAAGGAAAAGCTGGAGAATGGTGTAAAACGTGGAGAAATTCAGGTATGTGATCCTGAAATCACTGCGTTTATTATAATTAAGTTTTACATTGCCTTGATTTTTGATTGGGAAAAAAAACACGAACCTCTATCAAAAGAACAGATTGCCAAACTATTTGAACGCTACATTTTTAAAGGATTGTCTGGATAGACGATCCTTGCTTTTAACCCTTTTGTGACCAAATGAACAAATTAGTCATAATGTTTTAGGAGGCATTACTGTGAGAAAAAATTTAATAAGAGAAGAATGGAATTTTATCATTCGAAACAAAAAACTTCTGATCCCGATCATAGCCATTCTTTTCATCCCCGTATTGTACACAGGAATGTTTCTGTGGGCATTTTGGGATCCGTACGATCGCTTAGACGATCTTCCGGTTGTTGTTGTTAATGAGGATAAGGGCGCAACTTTGGACGGAGAAGAGATTAAACTAGGAAATGAGCTTGTTGCAAAGCTCAAAGATAGTCAGGATTTTCAGTTTGATATTGTTGATAACAAGCAACAAGCAATGAAAGATTTAGAAAAACAAAAATACTACATGTTAATTGAAATACCGAGTGATTTTTCAAAAAATGCTACTACCTTATTAGATAAAGATCCTCAAAAGCTTGATTTAGTTTATGTTCCAAATGAGAGCTATAATTTTCTTTCTGCTCAAATTGGTGGAACAGCGATTGAAAAAATTAAAGCATCATTGTCACAAAAGGTTTCCGAAACTTACGCTGAAACGATGTTTTCAAAAGTGGAAGAACTCGCAGATGGAATGGAAGCAGCCAGTGATGGTGCAAAAAAAATAGACGATGGCGCGATTCAATTAAAAGATGGGTCAAAAACTCTATATGATTCGTTATCGGTGCTCGCCAATAAATCGGTTGAATTTAATGAGGGAATGGTGAAAGCTGATTCAGGCATAAAAGAAATTGCAGCAGGGTCACAAACCCTTTCCAACGGTTTAGGGCAATTACAAGAGAAGCACATGATGCTTGAAACCGCCTCAGACCAACTATTAACCGGGGAAAAAGAGCTGGCGGTCGGGATTGCCCAAACAAAATCCGGTTTGCAGCAAGTTGAAGGTAAACTCCCTGAAATGGTCCTAGGTACAGCAGAGCTTCAAAAAGGTTCGCAAAATTTGTCAACCTCTTTGCAAAATTGGCAAGCAGGAGCGGAAAAAGCTGCTAATTCAGCTAATCAACTTAACGAGGGTATCACCAGTTTACAGCAGCAATTAAGTCCGATGTTAAGTCAATTACCGCCAGAACAACAAGAAATGCTAAAAGCAACATTCTCACAATTAGCAGCTGGAAGTAAACAATTATCTGCCGGTAATGCAACGTTAGCTGGCTATGCAGGGGAGTTGGCCAATGGAGCAGATACCATATCAGGAAAGCTCGGTGTTCTGAATGAAGGGCAAAAGCAGCTTCAGGCCGGCGTCCATCAGCTTGCAAACGGCAGTGTGCAGCTTGATGACGGAGCTAGGGAAATCATTACTGGACACGAAAAATTTAATTCAGGAATGAAGCTTTTTGGTGAAAAATTTGCCGAAGCTAGTGCAGGTTCGGTCAAACTTACTCAAGGCTCTTCGGAATTATCTAATGGGTTAACCATGCTGACCGAGGGAGCATCGAAAATTGTCGATGGTGCGGGGAAATTAACTGATGGAGCGGAACAACTTTCCTCTGGAAATTCTGAGCTAGAAAGTGGCACTCACGAATTAGCGGATAAATTGGCAGATGGAGCACAGGCAGCTTCTGCAGTTAACGGAAATGAAAAAACGTACAATATGTTTGCCGCACCAGTAAACGTGAAGAATGAAAAAATCAATGAAGTACCTAATTATGGTACCGGATTTGCACCATATTTCCTATCGCTTGGATTATTTGTCGGTGCGTTATTGCTGTCGATTGTTTTTCCGTTAAGAGAGCCTGCTGGAGTGCCAAGAAATGCACTTAGCTGGTTTGCTAGTAAATTTGTCATTCTTTCAGGTGTGGGCATTATTCAAGCCTTGGTTGCTGTAAGTGTGCTAATTTTTGGTCTTGGCATCGACGTCCAAAACGTTCCTTTGTTTGTTTTGTTTTCGGTTGTAACAAGCCTAACATTTCTTGCCTTAATTCAAGTATTAGTAACCACGATGGGGGACGCTGGCCGATTTGTAGCGATCGTCATTTTGATATTGCAATTGACTACAAGTGCAGGAACATTCCCGCTTGAATTAATTCCTAAATTCCTGCAAGGCTTTAATACATTCTTGCCAATGACTTATACGGTTCAGGGATTTAAGTCAGTAATTTCAAGTGGTGACTTATTATTTATGTGGCATAATATCGGGGTCCTTTTTGTATTTATCCTTCTGTTTGTTGGTGGAACCATCATGTACTTTACTACTGTTCATAAACGTCGTTTTTCTGGGATAGCAGAATAGAACAAAGGCTGACTCCATAGGGGTCAGCCTTTTGTATGAAATAAAAACGAATCGTTGTCATAACTCATTAAATAATCGTAACACTTAAACATTTTTCACATTGATTACCATAGCATTCATGTTGTTCTTCGATTGGATTCCCACAGTCCGTACAATTCTTTGGTGGCAAATTTCTGAAAAACTCTAAAGCGTTCTCTAACATGGTGTGCGTCCCCCTTCTTGTTTGAAATGTAAGAAAATTTTAAATGTTTGAACTTATTGTATTATAACACGATTATTCAGTCAATGGCTGTTTTAAAACAATATGCAAAAATGTAAAAAACGGGCTAAATCGAGTATAGTAATAATATTGGTTCAGACTTTTTACGGGAGGCGTATACATGCGATTATCGATTGTTGGCTGTTGGGGCGGATATCCAAAAGCAAATGAGGCTAGTTCAGGGTATCTTCTTGAACATGAGGGTTTTCGATTGTTAATTGATTGTGGCAGCGGGGTATTATCAAAACTGCAAAATTTGATTAACCCGGAAGAAATAGACGCAGTTCTATTATCTCACTACCATTCTGATCATATTGCTGATATCGGAGTATTGCAGCATGCCCGGCTCATTCAAGGTTTTTTAGGTAAGCATGTCCCCACTTTACCTTTATACGGCCATTCATTTAATGAGCAGGAATTTGCCAAGCTTACCTATAAGGAAATTACAAAGGGGATTGCTTATGACCCACATCGTACGTTAACGATCGGACCTTTTTTGATTCGGTTTATGAAAACGGAACACCCTGTACCATGTTATGCAATGAGAATAGAAGCTGGGCAAAGGGTATTAGTTTATACCGCAGACACTTCGTTTAAAGATGAGTTTATTCCATTTAGTGCTGGTGCAGATTTACTTTTGTGTGAATGTAATCTTTATGGAAATTTAGATGGTAAAGGTGCAGGGCATATGACCAGCTTTGACGCTGGAAAATTGGCAAGCCAAGCAAATGTAAAAGAACTGATTCTAACCCACCTGCCGCATTTTGGTGAGTTAAACCAGCTTGTGAAAGAAGCTTCTCAGTATTATAGCGGCCCTATTAAATTAGCTGCTCAGGATATGACAATTGAGATCATATAGGTTAGAAACTACATAAGGAGTGAGATCATGCTGTTTATTGATAATAAAGGAATTACCGATCCGCGCATTAATTTAGCGATTGAGGAGTACGCCTTAAAGAACCTGGATATTAACGAAACCTATCTGTTGTTTTATATAAATGAACCATCTATCATAATCGGGAAGAATCAAAATACAATTGAAGAAATAAACACAGATTATGTTGAAGCCCACGGAATCCATGTTGTAAGAAGGCTATCAGGGGGCGGGGCTGTCTACCATGATTTAGGGAATTTAAATTTTAGTTTTATTACAAAGGATGATGGCGAGAGCTTTCATAATTTCTTAAAATTTACAAAGCCTGTCATTGCGGCATTAAATAAGCTTGGTGTAAAGGCCGAGCTGAGCGGGAGAAATGATATTGTTGTGGAGGGAAGAAAAATATCAGGAAACGCTCAGTTTTCGACGAAGGGAAGAATGTTCAGCCATGGAACACTCCTGTTAAATTCGGAAATTGACAGTGTTGTTTCTGCTCTAAAGGTGAAGAAAGATAAAATTGAATCAAAAGGGATCAAATCGATTCGAAGCCGTGTTGCTAATATTTCTGAATTTTTATCAGAAGAAGTTTCGATTGAGGATTTCCGATCCATGCTGTTACAAAGTATTTTCGGGGAAGCGAAGGAAATACCAGAGTATGTACTAACTGAGAATGATTGGGAGAAGATTCACCAACTTTCAAAGGAACGTTATCAAAACTGGGACTGGAATTACGGGAAATCTCCTAAATTCAATTTACAGCATTCACATCGCTTTCCGGTCGGGCAAATTGATATAAGATTAGAAGTAAACAAAGGCCAAATAGAACACTGCAAAATTTTTGGGGATTTCTTTGGAGTCGGGGATGTAAGTGAAATAGAAAGAATTCTCGAAGGGATTCGCTACGAACGTGGAGCGATTGAGGATGCTCTTGAATCAATACAGATTCAACATTACTTTGGGAATATCACCCTTAACGAATTTATCAATTTATTATATTAAATCTTAAACGGTGCCTTGCACCGTCAGATTGTCGAGAAAATGGCATTTTCTCGGCATTTTTTATTTGTCACAACCAAAATACCGAATTTATTTGAAGTACATGCAAAGGGGCCTGTTGATTTCCGCTCCGGGCACTCGCTTTCCGCGGGGAGGTCCTGGAGCCTCCTCAGCGCTTGGAGCGCTTGCGGGGTCTCCAGTGACCTCTCTTTCCCGCAGGAGTCGAGTGCCCTCCGCTCCAATCAACAGGGAGGTAAATATAGTATTTTAACACACTTTTTTAAGCCTTGCTAAGTGCTTTTGAATCTCTTTTATTGGTGTTCGCTTTTTAATGAGTTGAATCCGTAAAACTCTTTCTCCTTTTGGTTTAAACATTGATTTTACCACTTATTTTTATTATTTATTAATTGGGATGAAGGTCTTTATGATACCACCTGTTGATTGGAGCGGAAGGCGCGAAGACTCCTGCGGGAGTAGCTGGTATGGGAGACCCCACAGGCGCGAATGCGCCGAGGAGGCTCCCAACTAGCCCCGCGGAAAGCGAAGCGCCTGGAGCGTAAATCAACAGACTAGTTGAAGAACTTTATATAAATGTTTAAGGCAGAAGAAATAAAGCGTAAAGACTATAATTGGTGATTTAAATAAAAAAATCCGGACGGCTTTGCTTGATTAAGAAAACGGCATCCATTATAATAATTTTAGAAAATTTAAAATATTTCATGAATGAGTAATCATTCATTCTTGGACAAAGGGGAGATGGAAGTTGAATCTAAGCTGGCAATTGCAAAAAATTGCAAAGGAACTACCTCAAAAAACAGCCTATATTTTTAATGACAGTCCATGTTCTTATGAAGAGCTAGACACAGCCGTATCCAAATTCGCGGCTGGGCTTAGCGAGTTAGGGGTAAAAAAAGGAGACCATATTGCCTTGATAGTAGGGAATTCCCCACATTTTATTGTTAGTCTATATGGGGCGTTGCGTCTTGGAGCAACGGTGATTCCTATCAATCCAATTTATACTCCTGACGAAATTGGATATATCCTTGTAAATGGTGATGTTAAAGTAGTGATTGCCTTAGATTTATTACTTCCATTAGCTGAAAAAATGCAAATGCTGCTTCCGAATGTAACTCATTTTATTATTTGCAGTACAGATGAATCTGTATCTAGTGAGACTCTTCAACTAAGCAATAAAATGAAAACGTTTTCAGATGTTTTGGCCCGTGGCAGCGACCATTTTAAAGGCCCTAAGCTTCAAAATGACGATACAGCCGTTATTCTCTATACGTCGGGCACAACGGGAAAACCAAAAGGGGCGATGCTGACCCATCGCAATTTATACAGCAATGCAAAGGATATCGGTAATTACCTGCGGATTAACGCTGATGATTGTGTGATTACTGCATTGCCAATGTTTCATGTTTTTTGCTTAACCGTTGCTCTAAATGCTCCGTTAATGAAGGGCGGCACATTATTAATCGTGCCGAAATTTAGTCCAAAGGAGATTTTTTCCTTAGCCAAGCAGTATAAACCTACTGTGTTTGCAGGGGTCCCAACTATGTATAATTTTTTATATCAATATCCCGACTCTGACCCAGCAGATCTTCACTCCCTTCGTTTATGTATTTCTGGAGGAGCTTCTATGCCGGTCGCTTTGCTTCAAAATTTCGAGAGAAAGTTTCAGGTGAGAATTTCTGAGGGTTATGGGCTATCAGAAGCATCTCCGGTTACGTGTTTTAATCCGATGGATCGTCCTCGAAAACCAGGCTCGATTGGAACATCGATCGTTAATGTTGAAAATAAAGTGGTGAACCCGCTAGGGGAAGAAGTACCCGTGGGAGAAGTCGGCGAGTTAATTGTTCGCGGCCCGAATGTAATGAAAGGGTATTATAAGATGCCAGAGGAAACGGAAGCAGCTATTCGTGATGGCTGGCTTTATACTGGTGATTTAGCCAGATTAGATGAGGATGGATATTTTTATATAGTGGATCGTAAGAAGGATTTAATTATTGTAGGAGGCTATAATGTTTATCCTCGTGAGGTTGAAGAAGTGATTTACAACCACCAGGACGTTGTCGAAGCTACCGTTCTAGGTGTTCCGGATCCACATTTTGGAGAAGCGGTAAAATGCTTCGTTGTCAGCAAAAATCCATCTCTAACCAAGGAAGAACTGCTCGAATATTGTCAGGCACATTTAGCTAAATATAAAATCCCGAGATCAATTGAATTTTTAGAAGAGCTGCCTAAAAATACAACAGGGAAAATTTTAAGACGAGCTTTAAAAACGAAAGTTTTATAAGAAAAATAAAACAAGCAGATGAATAGGATACCGTCTCGAAAAGAAATGGCCTTGATAGTCCATTGAGGTTTTTTCTTATATCGAACGGTATCCTATATTTTAATGTGGTAATACAGTAAAGCGCTACCGCGACATGTCACATATAAATAGGAAAATTTTTAAAATATCTAAAAATACTTGCTATTAAAAATAGTTTTGCGATATAATTTAGTGCATAAAAGCATAAAAGTGAAGAAGTACATATATGAGAGGGGAAGTAAAATGAAGAAAAGCTGGAAAAGTCTTGTTGCAGCTGGTTTGATCGGCAGTGTTTTACTAAGTGGCTGCGGTAGTAAGGAAACAAGTGATAATTCTGGGGAAGATAATAAAAGCTCTGAAAAGACGTATAAAGTAGGGGTTACTCAAATCGTTGAGCATCCATCTTTAGATGCTGCATATGATGGGTTTAAAAAGGCATTAGAAGATAAGGGACTTAAAGTCGATTTTGATGTTCAAATCGCTCAAGGAGATCAGAATAATAACCAAACGATCGCTAACAATTTTGTCGGTGATGGCGTCGATTTAATCTTCGCTAACTCAACGCCAAGTGCCCTTGGTGCTTTAAACGCAACAAAGGATATTCCAATCATTTTTACATCTGTAACCGATCCGGTGGGCGCAGGTTTAGTAAAGGCAATGGATAAGCCGGGTGATAACATTACTGGAACAACGGATACTCATCCAGATGCGATTCCAAATACAGTAAAATTTATGAGCGAACAATTTGATGGTAAAAAAGTAGGGGTCATCTACAATGCTGGTGAACAAAACTCTGTTGCTCAAATTGACCTTGTTAAAAATGCCATGAAAGATACGGATTTAAAATTAGTTGAAGCAACGGTTGCCACTTCTTCTGAAGTTAAACAAGCTGCTGAATCGCTTGTTGGTGCAGCTGATATGATTTACATTATTACAGATAATACAGTTGTCTCTGCATTAGAATCCGTTATAAGTGTAGCAAATGAAAATGATATTCCGTTATTTGTTGGGGAACTTGATTCCGTTGCTCGGGGTGGTTTTGCAGCATACGGCTTTGACTACTATGATATCGGCTATGAAGCAGGTGTCATGGCAGCGCAAATTTTAAAAGGGGAGAAAAAGGCTAGCGATTTACCAGTCCAATATCCTCAAAAATTAAAGCTGTTAATTAATAAGAAGGCAGCAAAAGAACAGAACGTTGAAATTAAAGAAGCATGGAATAAGATGGCTGAATTTACTGAGTAAAATTCAAAGTGATTCAGAGAAAATTTTCGTCCTTAGGGGTTTAACATACATCCCTAAGGATGAATCTTGAACACATATCATGTGCAGCATGCTTTGAATACAGCCAGGATAGAAAGGAAGAATCATATGTTTACCGCCATTTTTGGCTCTGTTGAAGCAGGTGTAATTTACGCACTGATGGCTTTAGGAGTATATCTCTCTTTTAGAATATTAGACTTTCCAGACTTAACGGTGGACGGCAGCTTCGTTACAGGGGCTGCTGTCGCTGCCGTTCTGATTGTAAAAGGATTTAATCCGGTAATAGCCACCATTGCAGCATTATTTGCTGGTGTTTTGGCCGGATTATTAACAGGAATCCTGCATACTAAGGGGAAAATTAATCCTCTTTTATCGGGAATTTTAATGATGATTGCTCTTTACTCTATTAATCTCCGAATTATGGGGAAATCCAATGTTCCGCTTTTGCAAGAGGATACGGTGATGACCCAAATTAATGATTTTTGGAGTAAGCTTGGAATTGATGCTGGAATTGAGTCTTTGTTTAATACAATTGGCTTGTCTGGTTTTGTTCCAAGAACGTGGGGGATTTTAATTGTCATGTTGGCGTTGACGCTATTTGTGAAGCTCGCAATCGATTGGTTTATGAAAACTGATTTAGGCTTGGCGATTCGTGCAACGGGTGATAATGAAACGATGATCCGCAGTTTTTCTGCGAATACTGATTTTTTAAAAACATTAGGACTAGGTTTATCAAACGGTCTCGTTGCGTTATCTGGTGCGTTAATCGCTCAATATGGCGGATTTAGCGATGTGGGAATGGGAATCGGAATGATTGTCATCGGCCTCGCCTCTGTTATTATTGGGGAAGCGGTTTTCGGTACAAAGAGTATTATGAGAGCAACCCTAGCAGTGGTTGGTGGGGCGATTCTTTATCGGATCATCGTGACACTGGCACTCCGGGTTCAATTTTTGGAAACAGGTGATATGAAATTAATTACCGCTTGTATCGTTATTATTGCCCTTGTAATTCCAAAACTATTAGATTCTCAGCGTGACAGAAAACGCAAGCGTAAGCGTCTGATGGAAGCAAAAAAGAGTCAAAGTTCAGTAGAGAAAAGTGGTGAGCACCTTGCTGCAATTAAATCAGATTTTTAAAGTCTTCAATGAAGGGACACCGGATGAGAAAATTGCTTTGGACCATGTTAGCCTAAAGTTAAAAAAAGGTGATTTTGTCACGGTTATCGGCAGTAATGGTGCCGGGAAATCAACCTTAATGAATATCATTTCCGGAAAATTGATTACCGATGTTGGTTCAGTCTCAATTGATGGAAAAAATGTAACAACTGTGAAAGAACATAGACGGGCTAAATTAATTGGACGGGTCTTCCAAGATCCCATGGCAGGTACGGCTCCCCATATGACGATAGAAGAAAATTTAGCGATCGCCTACTCAAGGGTAGGTGTCCGAGGTTTGCGGAGCGGATTATCCAAAAAACGACGAGATTTTTTCAAGGAAAAGCTAGAGATGCTTCATTTGGGTCTTGAAAACCGCCTTCAGGCGAAAGCAGGCTTATTATCTGGTGGGGAGCGTCAAGCTTTGTCACTATTAATGGCTACTTTCACCGAGCCGAAAATTTTACTGCTTGATGAGCATACCGCAGCTCTTGACCCATCACGGGCTGAATTGGTCACCCAATTAACAAAGGAAATTGTTAATGAATACCATTTGACGACACTTATGGTTACGCACAATATGCAGCAAGCTCTTGACCTTGGTAACAGGTTAATCATGATGGATAAGGGTCAAATCATTTTTGAAGCAGATGAAGAAAAGAAGAAAGACTTAACCATTGATCGATTACTAGAGGAATTCCAACGCATTCGCGGTGAAAAAATGAACAGCGACCGTGCAGTGTTAATTTAAGAATAATCAAAAAAGCATGTCCAGGTTATAATTGGCGGACATGCTTTTTTTTATTAGAACAAGCGAGCTTCTCTTGCAGCAGCAATGCTGTTTCTAGCAAACTCGAACGGATCGCCGACATTCTCCCAGTGCATATACATTAATCTTGGGTTATCAAAGAGCCAGTGATTGTGAAGAGCTGTAACGATAATTCCTCTTCTCCGCAGCGCGGTTAGGAAACGATTAATTTCTTCTTGCAGGATAACCGTTTCACCAAGGTTAAGAGTTTCACCCCTTCTGCTATCTTCAAAAGATAGGGCAAACGGTAAGGCTAAAGGAGATTGAGTTTCGCGGCCTAAAATGGTAGCTTCAATGTCGCGAAGGCGCTGAACCACGCAAACAGGATCAGTAGTAACAACAACGCCTCCAATAATATTAGCAAGTCGTCGACAGGATGAAGATGAGGATGAGGATGAGGATGACATTTATAATCCCCCCTTTCAAGCTGTTTGCAATAACATATGAAAGTAGGGAAGGGCTTGTATAGGTTGGAATATAGTTCAAATAAAAAAGGCTCAGTTTCGATTAGAAACTTAAGCCCTTTGGTTATCGTTTAATAAATGTAAACAAAAATCTAAATCAAGTTGAAGATGCTGTTGCATGAGCTGTTCAGCGGTTTGACCATCTCTTGCCTTGATGGCTTCATAAATATGCTCATGCTCTTCAATTAAGAAGGGACGGTTATAGAAAACAACTGTTTTGCGAAACAGGTAAATGATCGATTGCATTCGATCGATCATATCAATCATAACCGGATTGTTACTGGCGTTTACAATGATTTCATGAAACCTCTCGTTCGCTTTCATAATTTCTTCAAACGTTCCCGTTTTCCCAATTTCCACACATTCTTTTAGATTGTCGAGCTCGTTATCAGGTAAATAGGATGCTGCACACTTGGCAGAAAATCCTTCTAACAGGATACGAACCTGAAATAAGTTGCGTAAGTCAGTTTCTGTAGGCTTTACAACGATTTTTTTTACGATAAGTCCCTCGTTTTCTAACCTTCTAATTGATTCACGAATGGGGGTTCGACTAACCCCTAGCTCTTTTGCAAGTTTTTCCTCAACGATCTTTGTTCCACCCTGAAGTTCTCCATTTAAAATTCTGTCCCGAATAATTTCGTATGATTGATGGTAAGCGGGTCCTGCTTTCTCAGTATCTCGTTTCAAGTTATTCACCTCGTCATTCCCACTATTACTAGGTTTAATCATACCAAATTTTATATTAAAAAAATACAGGTTGGCCATTCAAGAAAAAAAGGAAAAGAAAAAACGTATACAAAAAATAAAAAATTGTATACAAAAATTAAATTACCGTATACAATGTTTTTAGGTAATCTATTTCAATGATCCATTTGATTGATGAAATACAGCCCCTTTTTTTAAAAAGTAGTCTGTAAGCGCATACATCCAAGATGATGGACCATTACAAAATTATTAGGGGGAAAGAAAGATGAGAAAAATTGGATTTATTGGCTTAGGAATCATGGGGAAACCGATGGCATTAAATTTAATTAATGCTGGACATAGTTTAACTGTATTCGATATTAATCAAGACGCTGTAAAAACTTTAGTGAATGCTAGTGCAGTAGCTGCGACATCACCGAAGGAAGTGGCCGAAAACAGTGAGATTATTATCACCATGCTTCCGGCAAATAAGCACGTAAAAGAAGTAGTACTAGGTGAGAATGGAATTATTCATAGTGCAAAAGAAGGTACAGTCGTAATCGATATGAGTTCCATTACACCAGTTGTATCTAAAGAAATTGCCAATGAACTTGCAAAACAGGGCATCGAAATGCTCGATGCACCGGTTAGTGGGGGAGAACCTAAAGCAATAGATGGTACATTAGCGATTATGGTTGGTGGGAAGGAAGAAGTCTTTGAAAGTGTGAAAGACGTTCTTTATGGAATGGGAAAAGATGTGACTTTGGTTGGCGGGAACGGCTGTGGAACAACAGCGAAACTAGCAAACCAGGTAATTGTTAATTTAAATATTGCCGCGATGTCTGAAGCCCTAGTATTAGCAGCGAAAGCAGGAATTGATATTAACAAAATGTATCAAGCCATTAGGAGCGGACTAGCTGGAAGTACGGTTCTTGATGCAAAGGTTCCATTAATTCTTGAAAGAAATTTCGTTCCAGGTGGAAGAATTGATATAAACCTTAAGGATATAACAAATGTTATGGAAACGGCCCATGAAATTGGCGTTCCGCTTCCATTATCCAGCCAGCTTTTAGAAATTTTCCATGCACTAAAGGTAGATGGAAAAGCCGGCGATGATCATGGTGGAATTGTGCAATATTATGAAAAGTTAGCAAATGTTGAAGTAAGGGGATCTTAAGCTATGACAAATGGCCAAGTATTAGTAAAGGATGTTTTTGCCAACATTCCGGAAGTAAATGAAAGCGCTATAAGTGAGTTGCTTAACCTTCAATTAACAGACCTAAATAAAAAAATCATTGTTCTGGATGATGATCCAACTGGTGTTCAAACAGTTCATAATATTTCAGTTTACACGGATTGGACAGTCGATAGCCTTGAAAAGGGCTTTTTAGAAGAGAACTCGATGTTCTTCCTGTTAACCAATTCACGAGGATTTACAGCAGCAGAAACTGAAGCGGTTCATCAAGAAATTGCTGCAAATGCAGTGGAGGTCGCCAAAAAGCATAATAAGGAATTTATTATGATTAGCCGTGGCGACTCGACTTTAAGAGGACATTATCCTCTTGAAACAAAGGTGTTAAAGGAAACCATCGAATCAAATTCTGAGATGGTGTTTGATGGAGAAGTGATTCTACCATTTTTTAAAGAAGGTGGCAGATTCACGATTAATAATATTCATTACGTGCAATATGATAATGAATTAGTGCCGGCTGGAGAAACGGAATTTGCAAAGGACCGGACTTTTGGATATACAAAATCCCATTTAGGTGAGTGGGTGGAGGAAAAATCCAACGGTGAGTATAAAGCCGACAACACAATCTATATTTCCCTAGAGGACATTAGATCTTTAGAAATTGACAAAATTACGAACCAATTGTTGGAAGTAAATCATTTTAATAAAGTTGTTGTTAATGCAGTCGACTATGTGGATGTAAAGATCTTTACCATAGCGCTAATAAATGCGATAAAAAAGGGTAAAAACTTTATGTTTAGAAGTGCAGCCGCGTTAACAAAAGTCATCGGGGGAGTAAGTGACAGGGGCTTGCTTACCAAAGCTGAGCTCATAAAGGAAGAATCCAATCATGGTGGCCTTATCATTGTTGGTTCTCATGTTAAAAAGACTACTGAGCAGCTGGAAGAATTAATGAACTGTGATTCTATTGAATTTATTGAATTTAATGTTCATCTTGTGTTGGAGCCTGAAAAATTCCAAACAGAAGTTAATAGAATTATCGAAACATGTGAAAGCCTAATTCGCTCGGGGAAAAATGTAGCCGTTTACACAAAGAGGGAGAGGCTTGATCTTGGAGAAGGAATGAAAGAGGAGGAATTAAAGCTTTCAGTAAAAATATCAGATGCTGTTACAAGTATTGTTCAAAAATTAACAGTAAGACCAAAGTATATTATTGCTAAAGGTGGTATAACCTCAAGTGATATTGGTACTAAGGGACTTTCAGTAAAAAGAGCAAATGTAGCAGGACAAATTAAACCAGGTATCCCAGTATGGGTTACCGGAGATGAAAGCAAATTCCCGCAAATAGCCTATATCATATTCCCAGGAAATGTAGGAACGAAAGATACCCTGCGTGAAGTTGCAGAAATCCTAAATGCGTAAGAAAATAAACTATTGAACACTAAAATTTATAAATAAGCAATACACATACATCTAGGGGGAAGAGTAATGGAGTCATTGTTTGGATTGTCACATGAAACAAGTCTGCTTATCTATGCTGTCCTTGCAATTGTAGGTTTAATCGTCTTAATTGCTAAGTTTAATACGAATCCTTTCGTAGCACTAATCGTAGCCGCATTATTTATGGGGTTAATTTCCGGAATGAAGCTACCTGATATTGTTACTTCCTTTCAAGAGGGAGTTGCCGGTGTATTAGGATTTATCTCGATTGTACTCGGGCTCGGAACAATGCTTGGGAAAATGATGGCAGAATCAGGCGGAGCAGAGCGAGTTGCCCGTACGTTAGTTAAAGTGTTTGGGGAAAAAAATGTCCATTGGGCGATGATGGTTGTAGCCTTGATATGTGGTATTCCTGTATTTTTCCAAGTTGGGGTTGTTCTATTAATACCATTAGTATTTGTAATTGCAAAACATACAGGTACATCGTTACTTAAAATTGGTCTTTCACTCGTGGCAGGGCTTGCAGTAGTACACAGTCTTGTACCTCCACACCCTGCAGCAATGTTAGCGGTTGGCATATTTGAAGCTGACTTAGGTAAAACGATTTTCTTAGCAATGCTCGTAGCATTACCTGCAGCTGCAGTAGCGGGTCCAATTTACGGCTCTTATATTTCCAAAAAAATAAAAGTGGAGCCATCAGGCGATCTTGTTGATCAGTTTACTAAGACACAACGAAAAGAAGAAGATCTACCTGGATTTGGTATCACTATTTTTACAATATTACTTCCTGTTTTATTAATGTTAACGGCAACAATCGTAGATTTAAACTATCCGGCAGAAAATACATTCCGCCAAGTAGTTGATTTTATCGGTAGTCCAGTAGTTGCTCTTTTATTATCTCTTATCTTTTCATTTTACTCATTCGGATTTGCCCGAGGTTTTAATGGAAAAGACATTTTGAAATTTACAAATGATTGCCTTGGACCTGTTGCATCGATTGTACTTCTTATCGGTGCGGGCGGTGGATTTAACAAGGTTTTAACAGCTAGTGGGGTAGGCGATGCAATTGCTCAATTTGCTTCAGATGCCCATCTTTCTCCAATTGTATTAGCGTTTTTGATTGCTGGTTTGATTCGAGCTGCTGTAGGCTCAGCAACTGTTGCAATGACTACAGCAGCAGGCATAGTGGCACCAATAGCAGCGACCATGCCTGGAGTAAGCCCGGAATTATTAGTTCTTTCAGTAGGTGCAGGCTCGATTATGCTTTCCCATGTGAACGATTCAGGATTTTGGCTAATTAAAGAGTTCTTTAATATGTCAGTACCTGACACATTAAAGACATGGACGGTTATGGAAACAATCCTTTCGTTTGTCGCATTCGGCATGGTTTTATTACTCGATTTATTTATGTAAATGGATGGCTTTTGAAGTCCTGATGCGATTGCATCAGGACTTTTTACCTTTAGTCGGTTGACTTAGTTGTATTCACTTTTTTATCGCGTAAGAAAATCATAACAAGCAGCATGAATACTAATGGAATAAAGGCTCCCATTAGTAGGTTTAACGGAACGTAGGATTGAAATAGAAACTCGTTAAATTCGGCATAATTATTAGCAAATAATAACGCGCCAACACCAATCAGCCATGACAATGGAATAACCAACGGTTGGTACGACGATAGCTTTAGGACCTGTCCAATTCCGAGGCTTAGTCCGTAAAAAAATAGTGATATTCGAATCATCGATCCTACCGTCCAAAACAGAATTGCAATCGTATCAAAGCGATTAATGACCTCTCCAGCGGCAATATAACGAACTTCTGAGAAAGTTGGAAAGGCCATTTTTGCCGCTTCGACAGGTCCAAACAGTGCAATCGGACCTGTAATCGGACCAAGAAGAAAAAGCAGCGTTATCATTGCCGTCCATATTCCGGTTTTTACTAGTTTTTTTGGACGTTCTACATAAGGAAGGATCATTCCCAAGATCACAAATTCACCAAACCAAGCCATCACTGTTAGGGAGCCAATGGCAACAGGGCGCAATCCATTCCCTAATATAGGTAACAGATTCGAGTAATCTTTATTTTGACCCATGGTTAACAGTACTACTGCAATGGCGAAAATAACTAGGACAGGTAGCATGATTTGATTTAACCTTCCAAGCGTCTCTAATCCAAGATAAACAATAAAAGCCGTTAGAAGGAGAATGACGGCAACAAATGCCCATGTCGGTGTTTCCGGCATAATTCTTTTATACGCTTCTGCAAATAATCTTGTGCCTAATATAACCATGATATAAAAATACAGAAGATAAAGAATTCCAATCAGTTTTCCAAGCCAAGAGAAATGTTGAAATAAGATTTCAATCAAGGTTAACCCAGGAAATGTTTGGGACAATTTTACTAAAGCCAAAATACCAATTAGACCCAGGAAGGTTCCGACGATGGCAGCGATCCATCCGTCCTGTCGACTTTGGGAGAAAATCACGGTTAAAATTACTAAGTGGCCAATAATCGTTAAGGATGTGATGGCCAGCATGGCTGCTTGAATATTGCTTATTCTGCCACGTTCAATCATAATGTGAACCTCCAATTCATTCTTCGAGCGGACTCAATCCATTTAAAAGACTAGCGATAGAAGCGTCATTGTAATTGAAAATTAAAAATATCCCGCCTAAGATCGCTAGACTTATAATTCCAACTTGAACCTTTAATGTTTTATAATCTTCCTTTTTCCATACAAAGTAGGCGTGAATCCCGGAGGAAAGGAGTACTAATCCAATGAAAAAAAGACTAAATAAAATATCCATAGATTACCTCGATTCGTTCGCTGCGCTAGGATTTTTTTTCAAACCAAAGCGCGATATATTTGCTTCAACATCTACATTTACAGTTAATTCTTTTAAACCACCTGTCCGCCAACTAGGAGCAAGTTGCTCCCATTCTAAAGGTTCCAGTCGGTAAATGACTTCTCCGAAACCGAAGATATCTGTTTGCCATTGTTTTTGCACTTTATTTAATACATTGGTTGCTTCTGATTTAATCTGTTTCGCTAATTGTTGATTAAGTTGATCGATTTTTTTGCTGTTTAATGTTAGATTTGAACATGTCACTTCACCGATATCCGCTTGCACATTCGTTTTTACGGCCATTTCCAGGCTGTTATCTTTCAAAAAGGGGATCATTTGTGTGTTCGTTTCCCTTACGATTACGCTTATATTCCCACTTGTGTTTTTCCCACAGCCTAATATCATTACCTCGTTGTTTACATTACCTTGTAGCCATAATATTCCCCGGGTTTCTTTTTCATTTAAGAACCCTTTTAATGTTCCATCCTTAAAAACTGCCGCTCCATTTAAGCTAATCACTTGATTGTTACTTTGTTGATCTTGCTCCTGTTTTTGAATCTCCCCCTCAGAAGAGATCCCCAGTTTTTCAGACGTTGTTAATACACCTGTTACTGGATCAGATGTATTTCTAGAAAAGATTTTCATGAATTGACTAATATCCTTTACCAGGCTGGTGGCTACATTTCGATTGGATTTTGAGAAATCCTTAATCTCAAGCCCAAGGGTTGTATTAAATTCAGGGGCAGTTTTGACAACATCGGCTGCTTTCCCCTTAGCAACTAGTAACTTTATATTGGGGCGAAATTGATTTTCTCGATGAAAGAAATCTAAAGAATTTTGCAACTTTTCCTTTGCTGCTTTTTCCCCAAAAATAACAACATCCATATGACCCAAATAGATTTTTTCAGAGATTGAATGGGTTAGTTGATTCATTGCATCAAAAATAGTTTTTCCTGTTCCAGTTTCAACCAAAAATTTACTATGGCTGCGATTCATGACTTTATCATTACTTATAGGGGTGAAAAGGGCTGAAGGTTTGACGATAACTGCTGTAACCTCAAATTCCCCAGCATCATTAAGATCAATCCCCATAATATTGGTAATCGCCATATCATGAATTTCAACTGAGCTCCAACAGCCGGATAGAATAAATGGTGAAAGGAACAACTGGATCAACATAAGTCTTTGTTTCCACTTTTTTGAATTCGATATGCTCATTTTTCTTTGTCCTCCTTTTTATATGGAGGTTTCGTGTGATTTGAAGAACTAGCTCGATGGTTATTTTCAACACCAAGCCCTACAGGACGACTATCCATTGCCCACCAAGGTGCACGAATAAATACGTCTTTCCAACCTTCTTTTCGTGCCGGAGTCACAGGAGAAAGATACGGTACACCAAATGAACGTAAACTCACAAAATAGGCTAACCCAAACATTAGTCCGATAATAATCCCCATAAAACCGAATAAACCAGACAGTATTAAAAGAGGGATACTGGCAAAGCGGGCAATTTGATGAAAGGAATAATTCGGTATGATAAATGAGGTTAACGCTGTTACTGAAATAACAACCGATAAAACGGGTCCGACAATTCCGGCATGAACTGCTGCTTGGCCAATCAAAACGAGCCCTAAAATACTAACAATCGCCCCTCCTAATGTTTTAGGCATCCTTAAACCTGCTTCGCGAAGAAGTTCGAAGGTTATTAGCATAAAGAGTGCTTCTATTACTGCAGGATAAGGGAGTGATTCTCGGTTTGCTGCAATTCGGATGATAAAAGGATCTTGCAATAAATCTGGATGGAAATTGACTAATCCAATAAAAAAGGCGGGTAAAATGATCGTAACAAGCAAACCAAGAAAGCGAATCCAGCGAATCAAGGTTGCCGCTAATGATCCGTCATAGTAGTCCTCACTGGAATGGAGAAATTCGATAAACAATGCCGGAACGGTTAGTACAAAGGGAGTCCCGTCAACGAGGATGGCTACTTTTCCTTCCAGTAGACCGCCGCATACACGATCCGGTCGTTCTGTGCTTAAAACGGTTGGTATCGGTGAGCGCGGGGAATCCTTAATCATCGCTTCTACATACTGACTATCTAAAATACCATCAATGGCAATACGTGATAATCGCTGCTGAACTTCTTTGACAATCTCATCACTAGCAATCCCTTTTATATAGACCACGCTTATTTGTGTTTTCGTTTTCTCGCCTATTGTAAAGTTTTCAACCTTTAAGGCTGGAGTTTTTATTTTTCTGCGGATCAGCATCACGTTTTTATGAATATCTTCGACGAATCCTTCTTGGGGGCCTCTTACCGTTCTTTCGGTACTTGGTTCACTAATCGAGCGTCCCGTTAAATTGCTTGAACGAAATACTAATCCTCTATTGCTCTCATTAATAATTAGCACGGTATTACCAGCGAGAATTTGTTCCGAAACAGTTTGGATATCGGAAACTTCCATAATTCTGCTAATAGAGAAGCGTTTTCTAATAGCTGATGGTAGATCCTGCTTCATATTCGTTGTTTCATAACACGAAGAAATTCCTTGTTCAATCTCATACAATGCTTCGTTGTTAACCATATCTTCTAAATAAATAAAACAGCCAGCTACGTCATTGAATTCGGTTTGATGAAAAATAATATCGTCACATGTTTCAAAAATGGCTTGGATGTTGTGAATATTTTTCTGAAGGGATGAAGATAATGGTGGTGATTCGTTCTCCTCGTGTACATGCTTTTTTGTTCCATTAACAGGAACCTGTTCTACCATTTGCCATACACCTCCTAATCGATAATTTTTCCTGGTAATTAACTTATTATTCGTTATGGGAAAACTTTAAATATTGGAATGAGATGGTTTTTAAATTAAATTTTTTAATGAGAAAAAAATAACAGTATAAAAAGATGTAAGACTATATAATTAAAGAATGCACTGTACTAATCTAATAGCTGAAAGAATATTAAAGGGTAATGGAGTGGTTAGATGAAAGCTGTAGTTCATGCCGAAAAAACAGGTTTAGAAGGACTTACATATCGAGAAATCGAAGAAATGGAGCCGGGAGCCGGCGAGGTAAGAATAAAATTAAAAACAGCAGGCTTGAATCATCGGGATTTATTTGTGTTGTCCCGCCATCAGCCAACCGATCCCCCATTAATTATTGGCTCTGACGGAGCTGGAATTATTGATGCGGTTGGTGAGGGTGTCACTAATGTTCAAGTAGGTGATCAAGTGATCATTAACCCAGGCCTTGGCTGGAAGGAAAACAGTGATGCACCGCCAAGCGGTTTTGAAATACTTGGTTTGCCTTTTCATGGAACATTTGCAGAAAAGGTTGTTGTTCCAGCAGAAAACGCATTTAAAAAACCGGAATATTTAACTTGGGAGGAAGCAGGGGTGCTGTCATTGGGGGCACTTACAGCTTACCGGGCTTTGTTTACACGCGGGAAACTTAAAGCAGGTATGAAAGTTTTGATTCCAGGAATCGGCAGTGGAGTTGCCACGTTATTATTGCAATTTGCTAAAGCAGCGGGAGCGATTGTTTACGTTACTTCCCGGTCGAAGGAGAAGTGCGCAACAGCGCTTAAGCTAGGAGCAGATAAAGCGTTTGATAGTAATGAGGATTGGAACCAAGCACTTGATGGAGAAAAGATGGATCTTGTGATTGAATGTGTTGGAGCAGCTACATTTAATAAATCGCTTGAACAATTACGTCCTGGCGGCACGATTGTGACGTTTGGAGCGTCTGCTGGTGATAATGTGCAAATTAATCTCCGCAGTTTCTTCTACGGTCAGCTTAACCTCCTCGGTTCAACAATGGGGAGTGGTGAGGAATATACTGAAATGCTTCAGTTTATCGAAACCCATCAAATTAGGCCTGTCCTCGATAATATGTATCCACTCGATCAATTTGCGAAAGCTTTTGAACGGATGGAAAAAGCGGATCAATTGGGTAAAATTGGATTTGTTATTGAAACTTTATAGTATGGAAAAAGCCCAGTCAGATTGGTCTTAATCTAGCATATAATTACAAAGCTAGGTTTTTGAACGGACATAGAGGACCTTATTTTGATAAAATTACCTTTTTTTAGACTTAAGAGGACACAGGATACCTTATTCAAGTAAAAACCACTAAATAATGCTAATTTATGATCAAATAAGGAATCGGTTGTCCGTTTAGCCGATCAAAACAACACTTTTTGTGAAAATAACGGAACAGGTGTCCGCCACAAAATAATTGCAATCAAAATGTAGGTGACATATTTGTTCGGTATAACTCCTGAAAGAAAATCACCGTCTCCTAAATGAGGTATAATAAATGGATTTAGCTGAAATCATGATAAAGCTTAAAGAACTAGGTTCTGAGCAAACGAAAAAAACCTTTATTCGGCACGGCGCAAAAGAACCGCTGTTTGGTGTAAAGGTTGGCGATTTGAAAAAGCTTGTGAAGTATGTGAAAAAGAATCATGAATTGGCGTTAGCATTATTCGATACTGGAAACTCAGATGCAATGTATTTAGCCGGCCTTTCCGTTAATCCAAAACAGATAACAAAAGAAACTTTACAGGAATGGGCAAAGAAAGCGAATTGGTATATGCTTGCAGAGTATACAGTAGCGAGTGTGGCTGCAGAAAGCAATTATGCTCATGAGTTGGCACTGGAATGGATGAGTTCAGAGGAGGAACTGATTACCTGTTGCGGTTGGAGTACATATGCCAACTATATTTCGATTACTCCTGATGAAAAGCTTAACCTTGAAGAAATCAAAACACTATTGGACCAAGTAACAGGCACTATTCATCAAGAAAAAAATCGAGTTCGCTATAATATTAATACGTTTGTTATTTGTGTCGGAGCCTATATACTTCCATTACATGAAGAAGCGGTAAAAGCGGCAGAAATAATTGGAAAAGTTCACGTAGATGTTGGGAAGACGGCATGTAAAGTGCCTTTAGCAACCGACTATATTAAAAAGATTGAAGCAAGATCAACTATCGGTGTCAAAAAGAAAACATGTATTTGTTAAAAAACTAGCAGTGGGGGACAGTCCCCCACTGCTTTACTGTGGTGAAGTTTTGGCTGTTTTCACTTTCGGTCCGAATGATATATCTGAAATTAATAATACACTGCTTAATATTATTAACAGACCGATCATCATTCCATAGGTGATCTTCTCCTGCAAAAAAACAAAGCCCCAAATCATTCCGAAAATCGGAACCAAGAAAGTGACACTTAACGTTTTCGTTGGTCCGACGCTATCGATTAAGTAAAAGTAGAAAAGATATGCAACTGATGTGCAAAACAGTGCCAGCCCGACTACAGATAGAATAACGACTAGCGAAAATGAAGCTGTCGGTGGGGGTGAAAATAATAGAGTGATAGGCAGCAAAACGATAGCTGCACCAATTTGCTGTCCTGTTGCCAGCGATAGAGGAGAAACCTTTGTAAACGTCTTTTTAATATAAACCCCCGCAAACCCGTAAGAGACAGTCGATAAAATGCTGCAGCCAATCGCAATATATACTTCCTTCGTAGGCGAAATCGGGCTCCAGCCAACTAGAATGACTACGCCTGCCAAACCTATGACCATCCCTAATCCTTTTCTTACGGTCAGTTTTTCTTTCATCCCAATCCACACTGCTAAGGCAGTACAAATTGGGGTTAACGCATTTACAATAGCCATTATAGAAGCATTTAAGTGGATGGCAGCAATAGCAATGAGAGTAAAGGGGATTGCGGCATTTAATGCACCAATAATTAAATATTGCTTCCACCACTGCTTAAAATTAGCTGAGCGTTTAGTTGCCAAGATAAACAGGAATAAGGCTAAACCGGCAATCGTTACCCGTGCCTCGATGGTGAGGAGAGGGCCGATTTCAGGCGAGGCTATTCTGATAAACAGAAAGGATGCCCCCCAGAGTGCAGCCAAAGCAAACAAAGCCCCAATTTCTTTTAATTTCATTCAATCGTCCTCTTTCTAAAGCCTATTATTTTATCATTAAGCAAATCCTTCTATCAATTTTACGGGCAGAAAAGAAAATAGTTTTAATAGAATAATGTAAGATGAGTATCTTATATAAAAATTTTTTCCTAGACAAAAATAGGAATAGCTTGTGTATAATATAATAACGCAAGTTAACTGTTTTTTCATTCAATTCCACGATGTTTAGTTAATATATTGAAATATTGTTAGGTGGTGAGACAAGATAATGGTGGAAATGGTACTTAATAAGCAATCTTCGGAGTTTAAAAAAGGACTCCAATCAGGACTCAGTATTGCTATCGGCTATTTCCCGATTGCTCTTACGTTTGGTCTTCTTTCTAAAACAACCGGTTTAACACTTATAGAAACCGTCTTAATGAGTGTTATTGTTTACGCAGGTGCCTCTCAATACATAGCTTTGAGTTTAATCACTTTGGGCACCGGAGTCTTCGAAATCATTTTAACAACCTTTATTGTAAATATTCGCCATTTCCTTATGTCAGCTTCACTTAATGAAATGTGTGAGGATGATCGGACAAGTAAGAAAATGGTGTATTCTTTTGGAATCACCGATGAAACCTTCTCGGTAGCTGCAACAAATAAAGGGACTGTAACTACGGGGTATTTGTTTGGCTTAACTTTAATTGCATACTTAAGCTGGGTGATTAACTCCGGAGTTGGCTATGTAATTGGAGCAAATTTACCGCAAACACTCCAAGATAGCATGTCAGTTGCGCTCTATGCTATGTTTATTGGCCTTCTTGTTCCATCTTTAAAGAAGAGTGTAAAAGTCGTCCTGTTAGCTGCTTTGGCGGCTTGCTTTAATACAATTTTTACAGTTGGGGAATGGCTGTCTACGGGGTGGGCTATTGTTGTTTCAACTCTTTTATCTGCCTTTATCATCGAGTTGGTCAATTCGCTTAAATTAAGACAAGGGGGCAGGGGACTTGAGTAATAGCGTAATCCTAATGATTCTTGGAATGGGGCTTGCAACCTATATCCCAAGAATGCTGCCATTTGTTTTATTTAAGGGGCGAAAACTGCCTCCGTTTATTCAAGGTGTTTTACGTAATGTTCCGTATGCCACTCTAGGGGCGCTTATTTTTCCAGGAATATTATTTATTCAAGAAGATATTTGGTACGGTCTGCTAGGGGCGGCAGCTGCTTTCCTTGCTGCATTTTTAGGAGCCAATGTAATCATCGTTGTTTTAGGCTCGATTACCGTCTTATCCATTTATGCTTATTTCTTTTAAAAAACTGCAGGGGAACGTCTCCTTGCAGTTTTTGATTTTTATCATATGAACCCCATTATTCGTTCAATCTATTATAGACAAGTTTTGATTTGTGATTTGTTCTAACATACTGTTCTATTTATATTTATTTCTTACTAAATATAGTAATAAAAGGTTGTACAAAAAGGGGGAGTTGCTTATGGTGCGGAAGCTGGGGTTTTTTTCCGTATTACTATATGCCATATATGGATTGCTAGTTTATTTATATTTGTTTTATTTCGCGGATACAAGCCTGCCGTTCGAATATGAAGGAACAAAAGCCGACCCGGCTACATTCTTAAATGGAAGAGAACTTATGCTGACAGAGGAATATTCGAGGACGCGCAACTTGCTATTTTTCCTGTCAACCCCGCTTGAATGGCTCATTTATTTCCTGATCCTCTTGTTTGGGTTATCGAAAGCGTTTAAAGGCTGGGCAGAAACTTCAAGCAATTATTTAGTATTTCAAAAAGCCATTTATCTTTTTTGGTTATCCCTTTTTGCTTATCTTGCTACTTTCCCGCTGGGGTTCATTAGTTTTTCCTTATCGAAATCATACAATATCTCAACCCAATCCTTTCCGGCTTGGATGAAAGATGAGTTAATTGATTTCTGGATCAATTATGTCACGATGTTTGTCATTGTCGTCGTTTTGTATTGGCTAATGAAAAAAAGCACAAAACGATGGTGGTTATATAGCTGGTTATTATCCATTCCTTTTACTTTGTTCTTGATGTTTGTGCAGCCTGTATTAATTGACCCGCTCTACAATGATTTTTATCCTTTAAAGGACAAACAGCTCGAAGACAAAATTTTAGATTTGGCCAGCAAAGCAAAGATTCCAGCAGAGCATGTATTTGAAGTGAACATGGCCGAAAAAACCAATGCATTAAATGCTTATGTAACGGGGATTGGCTCCAATTCAAGGATTGTCCTGTGGGATACAACCTTGAACCGTTTGAATGATGATCAAATTTTATTTATCATGGCACATGAAATGGCTCACTATGTTGAAAAACATATTTATATAGGGATCGCTGGGTATTTGCTTATGAGTCTTATTGGTTTGTATTTAGTGCATCGAATTATGAACTGGATAATACCCAAATGGGGAAATATATTAAAAATAGAGTCTGTAAGTGATATTCGCAGTTTTCCACTTTTTTTATTGATTTTATCGATGCTAATGTTTGCCGCAAGTCCACTAAACAATCTTGTTTCCCGTTATCAAGAATCGAGAGCGGATCGTTATGCAATTGAAATGACTCAGAACAGTGAGGCAGCTATTGACTCTTTCCAAGAGCTTACCAAGGCTGGGCTTAGTCAAGTAAATCCGCCATTGTTGGTGAAAATTTTCCGTTATGGTCATCCAACTATGCTGGAGCGTATTTCCAGACTTGAGGAATACGAAATTCAACAAAAAAACAGACAACAGTAAAAAGCTCGAGCGCCTCGTTAAGGCGCTCGAGCTTTTCGTATTAAGTTCCAAATTGTTTATTAAGTTCGCGATATTGGGTTGATAAATGAATGAATGCTTCTTGGTTGCGGTCATCAATGGCTTGATCGATACGGGTTAACAACTTTTCCTTTTGTGAAGTTAAAAGCACCTCGGACAGTAACATTTCAATGTACAGTTCCAAAACAAAGGACTCGCCAGACTTTTGCTTACTCATGGCACCGGACTTCATTAACTCTGAATAGGATCTCTCTTTCATCGTAATCACCCCTGCAACCTTTTTACTATTATATGGAGTTTTAGGGAAAGAATCAATAAAAAATTTTGAAAATTTAAAAAATATTTTATCCAAATTATGAATAAATTAGCAATTTTTATAAAATTTAACTTATAAACGAGAATGAGATGGTAATATGAAATCAGACTGTAAAAAGGAGATGAAAAAATGAATAGAGAAAAAAAGAGGACGATGATCGATGAATATGAAATTAATCCGTGTACGATGATGATTATACCTACCATGTATGGAAGTAAAACATATTCGCAAATTGTCGAGCTAAAGGATGAATTTCTTTCTCCCTTTCGACCGATAGATATTATTAAGAAGAGTTGTCAATATTTCGGGTCTAGCTATGAAGGTCGGATAACTGGAACCAAGCAGCTGGTCGGAATCACCCACAAAGTACCAATCACCATTGACCCCACAAACTCCATCTATTTTTTTCCAACAACATCACCATTAAACATACAATGCATATGGATCTCCCATGAACACGTAGTGTCACATAAACGATTAGAGCCAAATACGACTCTCGTTACTTTCCGAAACAAGGAATCCTATATAATTCCTGTTTCGTATAGTTCCTTTGAAAACCAGCTGTTGCGAACAGCCTTACTACGGACAAAATTAATGCAACGAATTGAAGAAACGGAGCGCAATTCCTTTTATCTTTACCGTAAGCAGCGGTATTTTGAAGCATCCGAAGGCAACGGTGAGTACGGAAAGCATTAGGCATTATAAGAATGATTCAAGAAGCATGGACCGACAAAGGACATGCTTCTCTTTATTGGTGGGAATTTTATTTTGAAGCTCCTAAAGTATGGCGCCGGTATAAGTAATACTCAAGCAACTCTTGCACCTTATTACGGATTCGCGGGTTGAAATAGTTATGATGCTCCTCGTAGCCTTTGTAAAGGAACATAAACATTGTGAAGGCCTCGTCACGGTGAATTTCTTCCACTTTTAGTTGCTTTTGCTTCATTAGCCGCTTAACTTCAGCCATCTCTCTTTGGATCACCTTCAACGTTTCCTCTACTAATGCTGAGTAGGGTTTTTTTAGTTTGAATGGACTTTTATCAATGACAGTAAGGTCACGATTCAAAACGGTAATCACCATTGGCAAATAAATGGCTTTTTCCATCAAATCCCTTTCTTCCTCAGGTATTCTTGTCATAATCCCATTCTTCTCCTTTTAGAAAAATAGAACATTTGTTCGTTTTTATCATACAAAAAAACGAAGATGAAATCAAGATATGACTTTATTTTTTCCAAATGGGCAATTTTCTAAATTTTATTAAAAAATTCTGAAAAAAACAGGAAACCGTTGCTAAAACAAAGAAGTCATAACTAAAGAAAAAATAATACGAAAGGGCTATGACCATGAGGTATGAGAAAAACAAATTTAAAAAGAGAAGGCTGAAGAAAAAATGGAAAAGGGTCCTTTACTTATTTTTACTTCTAATCTTAGTTGGAACCATTTATTCTTATTATCAGTATAAACAAGGGCTATTAGTCTCGGGAGATAGGGATAGGGGAAAAAACAAGGAATACCATTTTAATGGAAAACGAGATCAATATGGAGGGGCGAACATTCTCTTAATCGGAAGTGATGCACGCGAAAAGGAAAATTCGAGAGCAGATACAATCATGATTGTTCATTATCACCCTGAAAAGAAGATCTTCAAATTGACTTCGATTATGAGAGATTCATATGTTGATATTCCTGGGCATGGTAAGAATAAGATAAATACAGCGTTTGCTTATGGCGGACCGGAACTATTGAGACAGACGATAAAGGAAAACTTCGATCTTGATTTACAATATTATTCGCTTGTTGACTTTCAAGGGTTTGTTCGTTTAATTGATGAGGCATTTCCAAAAGGCGTAGAGGTAGATGTTGAAAAAAGAATGGAAGAATATATTGATGTAACGCTTGAACCAGGGGCTCAAAGGCTTGACGGAGAGCATTTGCTTGGCTATGTAAGATTTCGTCATGATGCGGTTGGTGATTTCGGTCGGGTTCAGCGGCAACAAAAGGTCGTAAAAGAGCTGGCCAATCAGTTTGCTAGCATCGGCACAATCCCAAAGCTACCGAAACTAATTGGTGTTGTTACTCCTTTTGTAAATACCAACTTAGGGAAAGGTGATCTGATCTCAATTGGAACAGATTACATGACAAAACATGGGACAATAGAGACAATGCGGGTTCCGATTGATGGATCCTATACCGATATGCGCGTATCAGGAATTGGTTTGGTTTTAAATATTGATTTTGAGAAAAATAAACAAGCATTACATGAATTTCTAAAGGAGTAGCCTCTGCCAAGAGAAGGATTTTCTATTCGTCATAAATAAGTGTAGAATAAAGGTAAATGGAAGATGAAACCGAAATAAATCCTCATAATTTACTCAGCTTTGGTGAACAAGGAGATACTTTCAATGGATTTTGAAACATTTAAAGAATGGTTTACGATGGAAAATATTATGACGCTAATAAACGAATACCGATCATTTGGCCCGCTGCCGGGGATTTTGCTCCCTATGCTTGAGGCCTTCCTTCCGTTTTTACCGTTAGTGATATTTGTGATGGCGAATGCCAATGCTTTTGGACTTTGGTTAGGTTTTTTATTATCTTGGATTGGTGCCTGTGCAGGTGCTGTCCTAGTGTTTTTATTTTTTAGGAAGTTTGGACAACGAAGAATCTTGCAATTTTTACATCGGCATCCTAAAGTGGAGAAGCTGATGAACTGGATCGATCAGCATGGTTTTGGTCCGATTTTTCTTCTTCTTTGTTTTCCGTTTACTCCTTCAGCGTTAGTAAATATCGTTGCCGGTCTTTCAAATGTTAGTATAGCGCAATACATGCTGGCGGTGTTTACCGGTAAGATGGTGATGATCTTTACGATTAGCTTTGTAGGTTACGATCTTAACGCTCTGATTAAACAGCCTGTGCGAACCATCGTTGTTACCTTGGTCATTTTTATTCTTTGGTATGTCGGTAAAAGAATTGAAGTAAGATTGAATAAGAGCATAAAAAGAGAGCATACTGGCGGATAGAAAAAAAGGCAGATCGTAATGGATGGAGGAGATTTAATGAAGGAAGAGATTAAAAAAGAAAGTTTGGAGTGGATTAAAGCATTAGCGATTGGAATTATCATTTTTGCCTTCATTCGAACTTTTTTCTTTTCTAATTACGTAGTTGAAGGTGAGTCGATGATGCCGACTCTTGAAGATGGTAATAAGCTTGTAGTGAATAAAATTGGTTACCAAATTGGCGACTTAGATCGCTTCGATGTGATTGTGTTTCATGCTAATGAAAAAGAGGATTATGTGAAGCGGATCATTGGTCTTCCTGGAGATAAAATAGAATACAGAGACGATCAATTATATATAAATGATAAAAAAATAGATGAACCATTTTTGGACATATATAGAAGTGAAGCCCTCGGGGGACGCTTAACCGGAGATTTTACATTAACAGAGATCACGGGAGAGAAAACCGTTCCAAAGGGGAAATTGTTTGTGTTAGGGGATAACCGTCTTGGCAGTTGGGATAGTCGCCATTTCGGATTTATTTCGGTTGAACAAGTAGTAGGAAAAGTTGATCTCCGTTACTGGCCATTAGAGGAAGTAGCAGTGATATTTTAAAAATATAAAAAGCAGGGCAGCTGAGGCTGTCCTATTTTTTTACAAAAAACAGCCCTTCTCACCCAAAATTGGTGTTATTTTCCTGTTTTATGACAAAATAAGACGTATTTTTAATCCTTCTGTAACATTACTGGTACATATTTTTGATATAACTAGATGTATAGGAGGAGAGTGTATGCATCTGATTAAGCGTATGATTCTCGTAACATTTACATCAATGTTGTGCATTTCGGGTACTCTCGTTACTTATGCACAAACAAATACCTTACAAAATTTACAACAAGAGCTTGAACAAAAGGCTAATGAAAAGCAGACTGTAAATAAAGAAATTGAAACGATCCAAAAAGAAATGGAATCGCTTACTTCGTTTATATCGGAAAATAAGGAAGCGATGGCTGCTACTCAAAGTAAAATTACCGCTATGAATGAGCTGATTGAAAAGAAAAAAGAGGAGATCGTCATTCTCGAGGATAAGATTCTTAACCGTAAAGAGGTTATGAAGAAAAGACTTGTAGCTCTTCAAAATGATAATAATTTAAGTTTAGTTTTTAAAGTTTTAATAGAAGCGGAAAACTTTGATGACTTCGTTCAACGGGCTAATGCGGTAACAGTTCTGCTAAATGCTGATAATAATATTTTAGAAGCACAGCAGGAAGATCTTAAAAAAATTGAAGAAACCAAGAAAGAGATCGATCAGCAGCAAAAGGTGTTAGCAGAGGAACAGAAGGTTCTGGCTAAACAACAGGCTGAGCTTGAGTCTAACTTGCAAAAAAGACAAGCATCCCTAGCAGCGATGCAAGAAAAATACAGTCAAATTAATGAGGAAACAACGGATATCCAGGCACAGTTAAACGCGGCTCAAGAAGCGATTCGAATCGAACAAGAGGCCAACAATCGGGCAATTGGAGCGGGTAATGTACAAAACACGGCTGCACCAGTAGGTCAAGAATTGTATGTCACTTCAACAGCATACAGTCCGGAAGAGTCTGGGGCGTTCACTGCACTTGGCTATAATATTAAAGCAAACCCATATATGAAATTAATAGCGGTTGATCCTTCGGTTATTCCATTAGGAAAAAAAGTATGGGTCGAAGGATATGGCGTTGCCATTGCAGGGGATACAGGATCTGCAATTAAAGGGCATAAAATTGATGTGTTAATGCCTACGCATGCCGACGCCTTATCATGGGGCAGAAGAACAGTTAAAATAGTCATTTTAGAATAGCAATAGGGCTTGGGGAATTTCCTCAAGCTCTTTTGTATTTATTAATAACTTTTTATGAACTTGGCTAAGGGGACAGAAAAATAATTTTACAATATATTACAATTACCCATCTCCTATTTCGAGCAATTTTTTATGGGCTATATGTTACGATAATAGGAATATTTCGATAGTTGAAAGAAGGGTAAGGATTGAATTCTATTCCGCTTATTCAAACAAAGATCATAATTCCTGCCATAAAAAACACCGATCTTCGTAGAGCAAAGCTGACAAAAAAATTAAAAGCAATCAATAAATACCCGTTAACAATTGTTCATGCTGGAGCAGGATATGGAAAAAGCACTGCATTGGCTCTATATGTTACAGATGAAAAAATGAAAAGCTGCTGGTATTCGATTTCGGCAATGGATGATGATATTCTGCCGTTTTTATCTTATTTGCTTGCGTCGATTCGGACAAACATTCCTGAATTTGGAATTGAATTAGAAAAATATATAAGTGAAATGGACCGTTACATTCGCGAGCAAGAATTAAATCTTTTAGGTTCGATGTTTATTAATGAGGTACTTTCTATAAAACAGGATATGATCGTTATTCTTGATGACTTTCAGCAAATTGGTCATTCCAATACCGTAAATCGTTGGATGGAAATTTTATTGGACCACATCCCAGTCAATCTCCATCTGGTGATCATTTCAAGAAGCCGTCCCCCGTGGAAGCCGCTCATGAGGATGAAGGCTAATGGGGCTGTTTTAGAAGTAACGAAGGATGACTTAGTGCTTTCCCAAGAAGAAGTAGAGTTGTTGTTAAATGAAAATTACGGAATGACATTGCCACAAACGGAGTTAAGTCGGATTTATCAACTGACGGAAGGCTGGGTTATAGCTTTAGGAATGATTGCAGGTCAAAGTGAGCATTACCAGTCATTAAGTGGTGAGATTGGGCAGCATTCTCGATCTTTGAAGGATTTGTTTCAATATTTAGCTTTGGAGGTTTTCGAAGCTCAGGAGGAAACTATACAGGAATTTCTTGTTCAAACTTCTATTCTAGAGGATATGACAGAAGAAATATGTAATGCAGTTCTACAAATCAATCATTCAAAAAAAATACTTTCCGAGTTGCATCATCAAAATCTGTTTATCCAAAAAATATCGGAAGAAAAGTATCGTTATCATACTCTATTTAAGGAATTTTTAGAAGAGCGGCTTTTAGCAAATCCGGGCTATTGCTTTCACTCTTTAAATAAGCGGGCCGCTCGATTTTTTGAGGAGTACGATTTGTTCGAGGAAGCCCTGTTGCATTATGAAAAAATAAATAATACACCTGAAATTGCCCGGGTTTTAAGGGAAAAAGGGATGTTATTGCTCGAAAGCGGGAAGCTTGAAAGCTTGCTTGAACGGTTAGTCCGAATTCCTAATCCTGAAAAAGATTTATCTTGGATACTCTGGTTTTTACAGGGAGAAATTCACCGCTACCGTTCGAATTATAAAGAAGCTGAGCATTGCTATCAGCGGGCCATTTTGATAGCAGAAAACCAGAACGATATCATCGGGAAAAGCAAGGCACTCGAGGGAAAAGCGCGAATATATTTAGATACGATTCAGCCCTATCATGCTGAACGTATTTTATATGAGGCGATCCAATTACATGAAATGAATGATCAAGGTTCTGAACTGGAAATGGCTAAATTATATCACTTACTTGCTGAAAATTTAATCAATCTTGGACATGGTGCAAAAGCTGAAAAATGGCTGCACAGGGCCAAAACCCTCAATGTTCCGATTGATGACGGAAATTTGGAGGCAAGATTGTACTTGCGGACCGGAAGATTTGAAGCAGCTAGAAAGATATTGTTGTCTACTGAAAGGGAGGAGAACAATGAAAAATCCTTCTTGCCTCAGTCTCATCGTGAAACCGAGCTTCTCCTGTCTTTAATAGCAGCTTTAACCGGAAATGGAGAAAAAGCAAAAAAATTGGCACAAGCAGGGATTCGCCATGGTTTAAGTAAGAAAGCTCCATTTGTTGAAGCATGTGGATGGATTAGGATGGGACATGCGGTCCAACTCATTCATAAATACGATTTGGCTTTAGCGATAAATTGTTACGAAACAGCACTAGAGATAATGGACCAGCTTCATGTTGAAAAGGGGAAAGCAGAAGCATTAATGGGACTCTGTTATTTATATGGAAGTAAGGGGGACTATGATCGAGCACACCAAACCGGAAAATTAGCTTTGCAGGAAACTGATAGAGTAAAGGATGTTTGGTTATCGTCTCTTATCACGATTTGTATGGGCATTGCTTCTTTTTATAGCGGACGTTCATCTGAAGCGCTTCAGTTTTTTGAAAAGGCCGACATATTGTTTCAACAATGTGGAGATGATTACGGGGGCATGCTCAGTCATTTTTGGCTCGCCTATCTTCACTTTCATTTAGGACAACAACAACTCTTTCTCGTTCATTTTTCTCATTTTTTAAAAACAGTTGAACGAGAGGGATACCAATTTTTTCTGCTTAACCGGACGATATTTGGCCCACGTGACATGCAAGTGTTTGCGCCATTATTAATTGAAGCGCAAAAAAATCAGCTTGCTCCTCATATTATTGTAAGGCTGTTTCAAGATATGAATCTTATCCAAACCGAATCGCATCCTGGTTATACATTAAGAGTTCAAGCCCTCGGAAATTTCCGGGTTTGGATTGGTGAAAAGGAAGTAGAGGAACGAGGTTGGCAAAGAGGAAAAGCGAAAGAACTTCTTCAGCTATTGATTACGAATAAGCGACAACTTTTACCGAAGGAAGAAATCTTTCAGCAACTTTGGCCGGGCCAACAAGAAAAAAATGCTGCTCGAGATTTTAAAGTTGCCTTAAATGCTTTGAATCACGTGCTTGAACCAAATCGTAAGGCAAGGGCAAATTCATTCTTCATTATTAGAGAGGGCTCTTCATATGGAATGAATCCGAATGCTGGTTTAGAAATAGATACGGTATTCTTTGAGCAGTTCTTGATTATGGGATTAGAGGAAAAAGACATCGATAAAGCCATGGAATATTTAAAAAAGGGTCTCAATTATTATACAGGCGATTTCCTACCTGACCGCCGCTATGATGACTGGTGCATTCAAGAGCGAGAAAGGTTATTAAGGTTTTTTTTACGAGGAGCGGAAAAGCTTGCCCAATTAAGTGTTCGGAAGGAAAATTATGACGCTGCGATTGATTGGTGTTTGAAAATTGTAAGTAAGGACCGAACGTGGGAAGAGGCCTACCGTTTGTTAATGTACTGTTATTATCGGAAAAATAACCGACCACAAGCGATCAAGTGGTATCAAAAATGTTGTGAAACGCTTGAGGATGAACTCGGAGTGGCACCGCTTGAACCGACTGTAAATATGTATGAAATGATTATGAGTGCCAATTTGGATTAACCTAAAGCTCCGGGTTTTTAAACCCGGAGCTGATTTTTTAATGAGGCATATTGTAATTATTGGCTTGTATTTGTGGGCTTCCTTGGGCTGGTGCAAAAGAATTAACGATTTGCATCATGTCTTGCTGTGAGAACTGTGGAACTTGATAGTTGTGGTGCTTGTTTTGGTAGATGGAAAGTTCATACGCCATTTCAATGCAATTTGGAATGGAGTCAGCCAAGACACGACGAACAACCGGATTAGTCGTTTCTAACGATGCCATTGTTTTAGCAGATGCCAGACTTTTGCAAGAGGATAGCAAACAACCAGCTACAATTTCCTCAGACATTTCCATCTCGGACTGGATCGGCTTTTTCGGTTGTGTAGGAGTTAATCCATATATAAAATCATTGTTTTGATTCATTTTGTAGCTTTGCGTTGGTTGAGCTGGATCCTGTCCTGATTTAAAGCAATCTAACGTAATATTGTATTCGTTTTGGGTAAATTGGTATTGACGATCAATTATATCAAGGAGTTCTGAATCTTTAACATATTTTCGTAATAAAGAGTATTGATTTAAAGCCCCAATTGTACCGGATAAAACTTCATGCACATCGATTACTTCATGTCCACCATGATTCAACTGTTGAGGAATATTCCCCGTATGCATATTCATATGTGTTTGGTTCGGATTATTTTGCATCATCAACTATCCCTCCTGAAAAAAATCATTAACACACGTCTTATTATGTTTTGTTTGAAAAAAGTTATGCGTGGATGTAACTGAATTGTAACTCCCCTTTTTTATGATTAACGTACAGCTTGGATCGACTTGGTGAACTAAATATCAAGGGGGAAGAGAAAATTGAAAGCAAAATCCCGCAGTCTAGCAATGGTCAGTTTACTAGCCGTTTTAATGATTTTCACCAGTGCATGTAGCTCAAATAAAACTGGGATTGATTCCAATAATAAGGGAGCTAACAAGGAACCGATTAAGATCGGTGTTCTTGCTTCGCTAACGGGAGGATTGGAATCATACGGAAAACAAACGCTTCGAGGGTTTGAATTAGGGCTTGATTATGCAACCGATGGAAAGATGGAGGTTGCCGGACGCAAAATTGAATTTATTACAGAAGATACCGAAACAAAACCTGAGGTAGCTGTTCAAAAAGCGACAAGGCTATTAGAAGAGGACGAAGTAGATTTTCTAGTTGGTTCATCAAGTTCAGGTGATACGCTTGCTGTATTACCACTGGCTGAAGAATACGAAAAAATAATGATTGTTGAACCGGCCGTAGCGGATAGTATTACCGGTTCAGAGTTTAATCCATATATTTTCCGAACAGCCCGTAACTCTTCACAGGACGCGGCTGCCGGGGCTGCTGCCATTGCCAAAAAAGGAATAAAAATTGCCACGCTTGCACCTGATTATTCGTTTGGACGTGATGGGGTAGCGGCATTTAAAGAAGCAGCAGTAAAGCTTGGAGCGGAAATTGTCCATGAGGAATATGCCGATCCGGCTGCAACTGATTTTACATCAAATATTCAAAAAATCATCGATGCAAAGCCCGACTATTTATTTGTTGTATGGGCTGGAGCGAATTCACCATGGAATCAAATTGCTGATATGAAGGTACAGGAAAAAGGGATAAAAATTTCAACAGGTGCACCTGATATTGCTGCTTTAGCAACGATGGAGCCATTAATTGGCATGGAAGGATTTACGGTTTACTATCATGATCTTCCTAAAAATGATATTAACAAGTGGTTGGTAGATGAGCACAAAAAACGGTTTAACGGTGATGTTCCTGATCTATTTACTCCTGGGGGGATGAGCGCAGCGCTTGCCATAGTTGAGGCGTTAAAGAAAACAGAGGGGGATACAGATTCTGACAAATTGATTGAAACGATGGAAGGAATGAGCTTCGATACACCAAAGGGCAAAATGACATTTCGTCCTGAGGATCATCAAGCCCTGCAAGCTCTATACGCGATTAAGTTAGAGAAAAAAGATGGTGTGCCTTATCCCGTACCAGTGCTAATCCGCGAATTATCACCAGATGAAACAGAACCACCGATTCGCAACAAATAAGGCATTTTTATTGGGCTACGTTTAAGAACAATGTTGATTGGAGCGGAAGGTGCGAGACTCCTGCGGGAGAAGGTGTCACGGGAGACCCCACAGGCGCTATGGCGCCGAGGAGGCTCCCGGACTCCCCCGCGGAAAGGGAGCACCTAGAGCGGAAATCAACAGCCCAATATAACAGGGCCTTTTATTTAAAGTGAACTTCGGCAGTTGCAATGCCGAAGTTCATTCGTCTATTTTTTTCAGGAAGGAAGTGATTACTCTGAAGACCATCATTGAAACAAAGGATTTATCAATCTCCTTCGGGGGCCATACAGCAGTAGATGAAGTTTCGATCAAAGTCCCCCAAAATCACTTCAAATCCATTATTGGACCAAACGGCGCAGGAAAAACAACGTTTTTTAATCTGTTAAGTGGGCAGCTTCAACCGACAAAAGGAAAAATATTATATCACGGCAAGGAAATTACAAAAATGTCAACGACTGAACGAACGCGTCTTGGTATCGGCCGCTCCTTTCAAATTACAAACGTATTTCCTAATTTAACCGTCCTTGAAAATGTACGCCTTGCGGTTCAATCACAGGCGGGGATTCGCTACAACGTGATTCATCACTACAAAAAATATAAGCAATTTGAGGAACAAGCTATTCAATGGTTAGAGCTGGTACTGCTTTCGAGCAAAAAAGATTCAATTGCGAGCAACTTGGCCCATGGTGAAAAACGCAAGCTTGAAATTGCTATGTTGCTTGCATTAAACACGGAGGTATTGCTTCTTGACGAACCAACCGCTGGGATGTCGTTAGAAGAAGTACCGGTCATTCTTGAAGTGATCAAAAAAATAAAACAAGACGGGAATCGAACGGTCATTTTAATTGAGCACAAGATGGATATGATCTTGGAACTATCAGATTCGGTCATGGTTTTGTTTAATGGCCGATTACTCGCGGATGGAACTCCGATGGAAATAATTGAAAATCAAACAGTCCAATCAGCTTATTTAGGAGGGTTACACGATGAGCGTCCTCTTAAAGCTAGATAAAGTAGAAACCTACATCGGACAATTTCATATTTTACAGGGAGTTTCATTTAAGGTGAATAAAGGAGAAGTAACGGTACTGTTGGGACGAAATGGTGCTGGAAAAACCACTACCTTAAGAACCATCATGGGTTTAAATACAGCCTCTAAAGGGTCTATTTTATATAAGAATGAAGAAATCGGGCGGCTGGCAACTTATTCAATTGCTCAGAAAGGGATCGGTTATGTTCCGGAGGATCAAGGAATTTTTGCAAATCTAACTGTAGAAGAAAATATGAGGGTAGCAATGCGAAATGAAACCGATGAAACGAAAAAACGATTGTTTTCTATTTTGGAACTCTTTCCTGACTTGAAAAAGTTTTGGCGAAAGCAAGGCGGTTTGCTAAGTGGAGGTCAGAAACAAATGCTGTCAATTGCCAGAGCCTACGTGAATGAAAACGATCTGCTTCTTATTGATGAACCTAGTAAAGGATTAGCTCCTATAGTGGTTGAAAAGGTCATGGAATCACTCATTAAGCTAAAGGAAACCTCGACGATTATTCTTGTCGAACAAAATTATATGATGGCAAGTAATGTTGGGGATCGTTTTTATATTCTAGACGATGGCCGAACGGTCCTTGATGGCAAAATGGATTTGCTTAAAGAAGATGCTCATTTAAGACAAAAATACCTCGGGATTGCCTAAGGAAGGAGGAGAAGGAATGGAGGTATTCGTTAATCTCACTCTGAACGGTTTGGCAACCGGAATGCTGATCTTTTTATTAGCGGCGGGGTTAACCTTAATCTTTGGCCTTATGGATGTTCTGAATTTTGCTCACGGCGGATTGTTTGCATGGGGGGCCTATAGCGGAATCTGGGTTTATTCTGCTACAGGAAGCTTTATGGTTGGAATAATCGGTGCCATTTTTACCGGATTTGTTTTAGGTTTTATAACGGAAAAATGGATCATTAAGCCGGTGTATGGGAACCATGTGCAGCAAATTTTGATTACGCTTGGATTAATGCTGGTTTTATCAGAAATGCTGAAGGTGGTTTGGGGACCTAACCAGATTTCAGCTGCTCCGCCCGATTATTTAGTTGGGAGCTGGGAAATTGGGGAAATTGTCATTATCAAATATAGGGTTTTTATCATATTGGTGGGTCTACTGATTTACGGTCTTGTTCAATACACTCTGAAAAATACAAAGATTGGTTTAGTTGTCAGAGCCGGTGTTATGAATAAAGAAATGGTGCAGGCATTAGGAATTAATATTCAAAGGGTGTTTATGTTTGTTTTTATGGTCGGTGCAGGGATGGCGGCCTTAGGTGGCATGTTATTCGCCCCATATTCCGGAGTTATTTATGCTGATATGGGGATGGAGTTTGCGATTCTTGCTTTCATTGTAGTCGTCATTGGTGGGATGGGCAGTTTTTCTGGCTCTATTTTGGCCGCGGCTCTTGTAGGATTGTCCGGTTCATTTATGGCTTATTTTCTACCGGATTTAGCACTAGCAGTCAATATGCTGCTAATGGCGATTGTATTAATTTTTAAACCACAAGGTTTGTTCGGATTGAGGGGGTGATATCGCTTGCAGCTAATCAAAAATAATCGTTCCAGCTTGTTTCTCCTCATTTGTGGGATCGCTCTTCTCATTCTTCCATTTATTTATGAATCCCGTAGCATGCTCATTTTACTCTCGCAAATTTTTATATTTTCTATTTTTGCAATGAGCTACGATTTATTGCTTGGATATACCGGAATTGTCTCATTTGGGCATGCGATGTATTTTGGGATCGGTGCTTATACGGTTGGGATTTTAATGAAGAAATTCGAACCGACGGTTTTCTATTTGGTCTTAGCCATTGTCATTACGATGATCTTGTCAGCTGTTGTAAGCTGGATCGTTGGCATATTATCGCTAAGGCTGAAAAGTCATTATTATGCGATGCTGACGCTTGCCTTATCTGGTTTGTTTTTAGTAGCTGCGGAAAAATGGCGCACGTTGACATTTGGAAATGATGGCTTTACCTTTCGAGTCCCTGATTTATTAAAGGATCGTACCGATTTTTATTTCCTTTGCTTAATGGGTGTGTTGCTTGTTTTTTCATTATTAAAACGGTTTACGAATTCTCCGGTTGGCAGAGTTCTTCAAGCCATTCGCGAAAATGAAAAAAGGACGGAATCACTGGGTTTTCATGTTATCCATTATAAAATCATCGCAAGTATAGTAGCTGGTGTCATTGCCGGTCTTTCAGGGATTCTTTACGCAGTGTCACTCCGATTTGTGAATACAAGCGTTTTTGCGATGGACATTACGCTTGATGCTTTGTTAATGACGATCATCGGAGGTGTTGGAACGCTTATCGGCGCAATAATCGGGGCAGGATTAATCGAGTTTGCCCACCATTGGTTGACGGAGTTAGCAAAAACTCACTTGATTTTTGAAAGATGGATTATCTTTTTCGGAATTATTTACATCTTAGTTGTTATGTTTTTCCCACTAGGGATTGTTGGGACGCTTCGGATGAGAAGGATAAAGTTCAAGAGTAAGAGACGTACTCCACTTAAACAAGATCAAAAGGTATCAGTGGAGGATTTACAAGGGTGATGATAAAGACAATAGGGTGAGGTGGAAGCCGATGACAATAGGGATTGTCAGTACGGGAATTTATTTGCCGAAACGGACGATGACGGCAAAGAAAATTGCGGAAAAGGCCGGTATTCCAGTGGATGTTGTCGTAAATAAAATGGGGATAAGACAAAAGTTTGTACCTGGCCTTGAAGACCATACGTGCGGAATGGGTATTGAAGCTGCAAAAATAGCTATTGAACGTAGTGGAATAGATCCAGCAGAAATCAATGTAGTTATTTACATTGGTGAGGAGCATAAAGAATATCCGCTCTGGACAGCAGCTATCAAGCTTCAAGAGGAAGTAGGTGCTGTACACGCTTGGGCATTTGATGTGGCCCTTCGTTGTGGAACGACGATCATGGCGCTAAAGCTCGCCAAATCATTGATGAATGGTGATCCAGCCATTAATACTGTTTTACTTGCTGGTGGCTATCGAAATGTAGATTTTATTAATTATGAAAATAAACGGACTAGGTTTATGTTTAACCTCGGTGCTGGTGGCGGCGCTATTTTATTAAAAAAGGGCTATGATTCTAATATTGTTTTAGAAACGGAAATTATTACCGACGGTTCTTTTTCCGAGGATGTAGTTGTTCCTGTTGGTGGAACCAAAATTCCGCTTTCAAAGGAAAATTTAGACCTTTATAGGTTGGATGTAACAGATCCCGAAGGAATGAAGCAGAGGCTTGAACAAAAATCGATGGATAATTTTTTGAAGGTAATTCGAACCTCATTGCAAAGAAGTGGGTACCGGGAGCAGGATATTTCCTATGTTGGACTACTTCATATGAAACGTTCAGCTCATGAGTATGTACTGTCGGAGCTCGGCTTATCCTTGGAACAATCGATTTATTTGGAGGATTATGGGCATATTGGCCAAATTGACCAAATTCTATCTTTAGAACTTGCTGAAAGGGAAGGGAAAATTAAAGACGGTGATGTGGTAGTCCTCGTAAGTGCCGGAATCGGCTATGCCTGGGGAGCAACAACGCTTCGTTGGGGAAGGATGGGTGGAACCGATTGACTAAAATTAGCCTAAAAAAAGTACCATTACCGAATGGAGAAACAATAGCCTATCGGGAACGAGAGGGGGGCGTGAAAAAAGTCCTGTTGATCCACGGAAATATGACCTCTTCAAAACATTGGGATTTAATTTTAGAGAATATGGATTCTGATTATAAACTTATTGCGCTGGATTTGCGTGGGTTTGGTGAATCCAGTTATCGCCAGCCAATATGGTCGCTGAAGGATTTTGCAGATGATGTAAAGCTGTTTGTTGATGCGATTAAGTTGACAGACTTTTCACTGGTAGGCTGGTCAACTGGTGGAGGGGTGGGCATGCAATTTGTTGCAGATTATCCTGGATATACAAAAAAACTGGTGCTTCTTGATTCAGTTTCTACTAGGGGTTATCCCATTTACGCCGCAAATGATTTAGGCCTTCCAGATCCAAACAAACGGTTAACCACGTATGAACAAATTAAAGCCGATCCGCTAAGGGCGATTCCGATCCAGGCCGCATACATTCAAGAGAATCGGGAGCTCCTTAAAGCAATTTGGAATGGGGTGATCTATGACCGAAATCAGCCTGAACCTGAACGTTACGAGGAATATGTTGATGACATGCTAACCCAGCGAAACTATGCTGAAGTAAACTATTCACTTAATACGTTTAATATTAGCGCTATTCATAATGAAGCAGCAACCGGAACAAATCAGGCGAAAGAGATTACCATCCCGGTTCTTGTACTACGAGGTGAGCATGACTTAGTTATCACGAAGGAAATGGCACAAGAGATTCTCGTTGATCTTGGACAGAATGCAAGGTTTGTGGAATTGAAAAATTGCGGACATTCACCGTTAGTTGATGATTTAGTTCAGTTACTGAGTGTGATTTCAGAATTTCTAAATGAATAGGAGTGGGAATAATGAGATTATCCGGAAAAGTGGCGATCATTACAGGTGCAGCAAGTGGTCTTGGTTCGGCGGCAGCTGAAATTTTTGCAAAAGAAGGAGCAAGTGTCGCGATCGCGGATTTCAACGAAGAAATAGGGAAGACACGTGCGCAAGAATTAACCGATCAAGGGCATCGGGTTGCCTTTTTCAAAGTAAATGTCGCCGATCAAGACAGTGTAAATACAATGGTGAAGAATGTTTTAGATATGTTCGGCCGAATTGATATTCTCGTTAATAATGCCGGAATCACAAGGGATGCGATGTTGGCAAAAATGTCACTCGAAAATTTTCAAAAAGTTATCGATGTAAATTTAACAGGGGTTTTCCTTTGTACACAGGCTGTGGTTCCGACGATGGTGGCCCAGGGAAGCGGAAAGATTATTAGTACTTCTTCTGTTTCCGGGGTATACGGAAATATTGGGCAAACCAACTATGCAGCGACAAAGGCGGGCGTTGTTGGGATGACGAAAACATGGGCAAAGGAACTTGGTCGTAAAGGAATCAATGTCAACGCGGTTGTCCCTGGGTTTATCGAAACAAGTATGACAGCGACAGTTCCAGAGAAAATATTAGATTCAATTCGAGCGACCATTCCGTTAGGACATCTCGGAAAACCAGAGGATATTGCCAACGCTTATTTATTTCTTGCTTCACGAGAATCGGATTATGTAAATGGAACAACATTGCATGTGGACGGTGGGATTATGATGTAAAAAGCAACGGAGAATTTCAAAAGCAGCATTCTGAATTAAAAATAAATAACCGAATGAAAAAGAGGCTAACGATGTGTCAGCCTCTATTTTATTTGAGCCAAGTTTTGTGAAACTAAATCAGCAACAAGAATGTACCGTTTTGGGGCATTGCCAATGAAACCAAAGGGATAGCAGGTTGTTACGGTTAACGTGCTTTTTGGCCTTGGAACAATAACAGTCCGGTCATGTTGGTCAACGATTCTAACTTTCTTGATTTTGTATAAAAATTGACCAATATCTGTTTCGACAATAAGCTCATCGTTAACTCCAACATCCCCAAGTCCGCGAAACACAGTATCCCGATGCCCAGACAAGACCGAATTATTGTGATCGCCGGGCAAAACACTTTCCTGAAAATGACCAACACCTTGTTTCAATACCTCTTGACTGGTACCCTCAAAGATCGGCAGTGATCGGTTTAATTTCGGAATGGTTAGGGTGCCTATTTTTTCACCTGAAACAGGCTTTTTCTTGTACAATTGGTCTTGCTTAATCGGTTTAGTTGCTTGGTTGAAGTCATTAGGTGAAATCTCAGGTATGGTCTGGGTTGATATCCCTTTATTCAACCAATAAAGATTATGGATTACCACTATCACACCAATCAACATCACAACCAGTGAAATTCTCTTCTTCCACATATTTGTTATTACGCTCTTTCTACCCTTTTACTAAACCGAAAGTACGCGAAACCACCTGCTATAAGCAATAAACCAAGAATAATATTTAACCCAAACGGAGAAGCGGTATCTGGCAACTTTGCATCGTGTAATTTTGTTGTTAATTCCCCGGCCATATCGCCAACTTGTGCTAAATTTTCGCCTGCATCAACGACAAAGTCAGAGCCCAGCATATCTTCTGAAAGCTGCATATCAACTAACAAATTGCCATCAAGATCAGTGAGTTCAATGAACAGACTTTTGCCATTTAGAGTTTCAAGCTTTACTAATTCAGCGTAGCTGATGGCTGTTTTTGTCCCATCAATGAGGTAGAAATTTGCTTTTAGATGGAAGGCTGTAAGCATTTCTTCCCATATATTAAGCAATTGCTGCTGCTGTTCCTCGCTAAGTGTAGCAGGGTCCTCGATATCCATAAAGGGTTCAATTTTTGCCATAATTCGTTCCATTTCCTGTTCCAACACAAGCTCATCTAAGGACATTAGGTGAGTGAATAGCTTATCTACTTCTTCTTCGGTCAATCCTATTTTAGCAAGGAATTCCTCTACTTCTGCCAATTCTTCGTCATTATTTAAATAGTAGTCAACTGCTATGGTCAGGTCTTCTATAAAATGATAATCTTCTAAGCTTTCCCCGAATTCACCTAACAAGCTTTGGAGTTGTTCTTTCGTCAAATTATACGTTTGCAGAAGCTCATTAAGATTTTCATCGGTAATCGGTGTACCCAGCATTCCTCGTAAATCTTCAATCGTTTCAAAATCATCTAATGTTAGTTCATAGAAAGCTAAATAATCTTGTAATTCACCCATCGTCCAGTTCATTTCAGCTAACATTTGATCAACTTCTTCTTGTGGTACTTGGGCAAAAACCATGTGACTAGCACCCATAAATGTAAAGAAAATAGCTAATAGAGTTTTTAAAACAAATTTCATCTTTATCCCTCCAATAATAGGTCTGTGATGTATTATTTGGAGGGTGTGGAATTTTTATGCAAATAAAAATGACTCCTCAAGGGAGCCAATCAGTTTTTAAGGAGCTGTTTTTTCGTTATATTCTTCCATTATACTTAGGCACATTCCAAAACCGAAAAGCACCATGGAGGCTATCATGACCCCAATCCCAGCAGCTGATAATAGATAAGGCTCTCCTGTGAAAACGGTTACAAAAATTCCTGTAAAAAACAGAGCCATTCCAAGTATGATTCCAAAGGTTGCTGCCTTCTTAAAGTTTTCTAAGGTTTTAACATGTTCATTTATCATCGGTGATCAACCTCCCTTTACTGAATATTCTATCAATTGTCACGAAATTGTCAAACTTTTTTGTGGAAAAAGTGGAAGCTGACCTGTTGGTGAAGAATACACGAATTCAAAAAAAGCAGCATTGGGATCACAACCCAATGCTGCTTTTATTAACCCACTCGTTCTTGTAAATCTTCTTGTTTTCCCCTTTTGTGCAATCCTTTACCATAATAAAAGACGACTAAAATACCCAACCATAGCGGTCCAACAATCAAAGCGATTCTTGTATCAGGGAAATATGCCATTAACCCTGCGACTAATATTAAGAAGGCTAATGAAAAATATGAGGTGAATGGATAAAGCGGCATTCTATATTTTAAACCCTTTGCCTGATCAGCAGTTAATCCTTTACGATAACGCATTTGTGATAATAAAATCATTGACCATGTCCAAAGCGCACCAAAGGTAGAAATGGCTGTTACCCACGTAAAAACCTTTGCTGGGACTAGATAATTAAGAACGACTCCAACTAAAAGTGCACCGGCTGTTGCTAATACCGCGAAGCTTGGAACACCGTTTTTATTCAATTTCCCGTAAGCTGGAGGTGCTTCACCATGTTCGGCCAGGTTATACAGCATCCGAGCGGTGCTGAAAATCCCACCGTTGCAAGAAGAAAGGGCTGCAGTTAAGACAACAAAGTTGATAATTCCCGCTGCGGCAGGAATGCCTAGTTTGTCAAAAGTTAATACGAACGGACTCCCTTTGACACCAATCTCTGTCCATGGGTAGATAGACATGATCACGAACAATGCGCCAACATAGAATACAAGAATTCGCCAAAATACTGTATCAATTGCTTTTGAGAGTGTCTTCTCCGGATTTTTCACCTCACCGGCGGTAATGCCGATCATCTCAATTCCTAAAAAGGCGAACATAACCATTTGCAATGACATTAATACACCAGTCACTCCGTTTGGAAGCAGACCCCCGTGCTTCCAAAGATTGCTGATACCTGTTGCCATGCCTCCATTTCCAAATCCAAAAATAATCATCCCGAGACCTACGACAATCATAAACACAATCGTTATTATTTTAATTAATGCAAACCAGAATTCCAGTTCACCGTACGCTTTTACCGCCATGAAATTGACAGCTGACATAATGACTAAAGCGGCTAGCGCCCATATCCAGCGAGGAATTTCAGGAAACCAATATTCCATATAAATACCTGCTGCTGTTATTTCGGCCATACAAGTAACAACCCATAAAAACCAATAATTCCAACCTGTTATGTATCCTGATAATGGTCCTAAATAGTCTCGTGCATACTGACTGAATGAGCCTGCAACCGGTTTTTGAATCGCCATTTCACCAAGTGCTCTCATAATAAAAAACATGATCATACCAGCAAATGCATAGCCTAATATAATTCCTGGTCCCGCCAGTTTAATAGCAGAGGCCGATCCTAGAAATAGCCCGACGCCAATTGCTGCACCTAATGACATAAGGGTGATGTGTCTTTGTTCCAAGCCTCTGTGTAGTTGATTCTTTTGCATTGCGTTCTGCCCCCTTTTATTGACATTCATTTCGTTGCAAAAATCCATAAAAAAATTTTCTCATAAAAGCGTATTTGCCTACATATGTTATTTCTCTTTGTCACATTAAAAGTTAAAATAAGAATTACCTAATTACGTTTCGGAAAGATTTAAACTATTCTAGTTTAAAAGAATCCCCTTTCTTTGTATAGTGTGGTAACGCTTACAATTTACCTTTCATTTTGTAAACACAAAGTATTTACAACTTTGTGATATAAATTTAACATAATAGTGAACATTTGCTTTTGTGAAAATATAAAAATATTTTAATATACTTTTGTTTAGTATTACAAATAAGTTATTAAATTCACAAACTTTTAAGGGCTGTTTCAATACTGACAAGTGTCAGAAAGGTTTGATTCATAAAATGGTAAATGATCCTTTTCGTGCCAGCTTTGATAGTTTAGAAGATTTTGCGGATATCGTTAGTGAGGCACTGCAATGTCCGATTACGATTGAAGATGCCAATCATCGACTGTTGGCCTACAGCACACATGATGAGAGAACGGACAAAGCAAGAATTGCTACCATTATCGGTCGCCGTGTCCCCGAGAAGGTGATCAACAATTTATGGAAGGAAGGGGTCATCCCATCCTTATTAAGTAGTCGTGAGCCAATACGTGTTAAAACAATGGACGACATTGGCTTAGGCGATCGAGTAGCGGTTTCGATTTGGAAAAATGTAGAAGTACTTGGATTTATTTGGGCATTGGAAGTTGATAAGACGTTACAGGAAGAGGATCTGATCTTACTTAAACGTGCTGCGGCAGCCACGAAAAATAAACTTTTACAAGTACAGAATCGCAAAAATAAGAAAGAAGAGAGATACCAAGAGTTTTTCTGGAAACTGCTTACCAGCCATTTGCCTTCAAATGAAGAGATTATTTCGCAGTTTCATACACTGCAAATAACACCTCCTTCACAATATGTTGTTATGGTGTTTCAATTTTCTCAGGAAATAACGAGAGAGGAAGAAAAGCAAATCGCTTATCTTTTAAAGACAAGTCAGCAGCCTAAATTCTTGTTATATACAATCGATCACTTTCAGTTAGTTTTATTCATCTCGCTTAACCAAATCGATCAGCCAATCAAAAAGTTAAATGATTTTTGCGAACTATTTGTAAGCAAGATGGAAGAACGTTTCGGAATTGAATCGATTGTTCAAGGTTTCAGCGGAATTTACAGTGACTATCAAAAAATTGAAAAGGCCTATCAAGAAGCATTATCGGTACTATCAATGAAAGAAAAATTTCCTGCTGAAATAAAGAACATTCATAGTTATCAAAGTTTGGGAATTTATCAATATTTTGATGTGCTGCTGGAAAAACGACTAAAAGATAAATATGAAAATTATTCTTTGAAAAAGCTTCATGAGTATGATCAAAAATGTAACAGTGAGCTGGTTGAAACACTTGAAGAGTTTCTTAACAAGGATAGTAATGTTAATGATGCAGCTAAAGCGTTAAACATTCATACGAATACACTGAATTATCGTCTAAAACGAATAGCAGAAATCGGCGAAATTAATTTAAAAGATGTCAATCAAAAACTTACCTTATACCTAGATTTAAAGCTTGAGAAGTTTTTATAAAAGAAAATAGGGTTATCACCCGTTTGTGTAATTCCACAAAAAGAGCTTTCTTCTTTCTCCTTTCTTAACAAAGAAATTTCATTGTGAATCTTTTATTCTTAAGTCACAAGGATTCTAAAACAAGTAATCAAAAGGGGGAAGTAAGAAATGATCATTGGTGTGCCAAAAGAAATAAAAAATAATGAAAATCGGGTAGCACTCACTCCAGCTGGGGTTGTTTCTTTTGTCAATGCAGGGCATCGAGTTTTAGTTGAAACAAATGCAGGCTTAGGAAGCAGTTTTGTAGATGAAGATTATCTAGCAGCAGGTGCTGAAATCATTGAGCAAGCGGCAGATGTTTGGGCAAAAGCAGAGATGATCATGAAGGTGAAAGAACCTCTTGAAAGCGAGTATCAATACTTCCGTTCCGGATTACTTTTATTCACATACCTTCATTTGGCAGCAGAGCCATTTTTAGCAAAAGCTCTTAAAGAAAAAGGAGTAACAGCCATTGCATATGAAACGGTTGAGGTGAACCGAACCCTTCCGCTTCTTACACCAATGAGTGAAGTTGCCGGTCGAATGGCTGCGCAAACTGGTGCTCAATTCTTGCAGAAGACAAACGGAGGCATGGGAATTCTATTAGCCGGGGTTCCGGGGGTTAACCGTGGTAAAGTCACCATTATTGGGGGCGGAATCGTCGGAACAAACGCAGCAAAAATGGCGATTGGTTTAGGTGCAGACGTTACGATTATCGACTTGAGTGCAGAACGTCTTCGCCAGTTAGATGATATCTTTGGAAATCAAATTAAGACATTAATGTCTAACCCGTTCAATATTGCTGATGCAGTCGTGGAAGCCGATTTGTTAATCGGAGCTGTACTGATCCCTGGTGCAAAAGCACCAAAGCTTGTAACGGAAGAAATGGTCAAAACAATGAAGCCGGGTTCCGTCATTGTGGACGTTGCAATCGACCAAGGCGGCATCGTTGAGACAAGTGATCATGTTACCACACATGACAATCCAACATATGTTAAGCATGGAGTTGTACATTACGCTGTTGCGAATATGCCAGGGGCTGTACCTAGGACTTCAACGATGGCGTTAACTAATGTTACCGTGCCATATGCATTACAAATTGCCAATAAAGGAATTGTTAAAGCAATTCACGACAATCCTGCCTTAAAGCTAGGTGTTAATGTGGTCAATGGTGAGATTACTTATGAAGCAGTGGCAAAGGACCTTTGCTATGACTTTGTAACAGTTGAGGCAGCTCTAGCACAGCAAGTAGAAGCCCTTCATTAAACCAATATAATCCCTCAAGGAGTTTTCTTGAGGGATTTTTCATCAAAATGATGTGAAGTGGGTCTGGAGGAATGTCAATGAATTCACATAGTTTCCGAGATACATGGGTCGAGGTTTCTCTTGCGGCAATTAAACAAAATACCGAGCAGTATAAAGATTTTATAGGAGCCAATGTCAAGTTAATGGCGGTGGTGAAGGCCGATGGGTATGGACATGGTGCAGTGGAGGTTGCGAAAACCGTTATCAGGGGAGGAGCAGAGTATTTAGCCGTAGCATTCTTGGATGAGGCAATGCAGTTGCGAAACGCCGGTGTAAAACAACCGATTTTAGTATTGGGATATACACCCGTACGCTCAATCAAAGAGGCAATCGTTGCAAATATTGATTTAACCGTTTTTTCTAAGGAAACATTGGACGAAATCATATTTCAAGCTGAGCAGCTACATAAATCGGTTTCCGTACATTTAAAAGTGGATACAGGGATGTCAAGAATTGGAGTCCAAAACGCTGAGGATGCACTAGTTATTGCTGAGAAAATCATTACAAATCCCTTTGTTTATCTTAAGGGAATCTTTACCCATTTTGCCAATGCTGATAGTAATGATCCTTCTTTTACATATGAACAATATGGACAATTTCAAAAGGTGATTTCCCACTTGGAAGATTGCGGTATTCACATCCCGCTGAAGCATTGCTGCAATACTGCAGGAACGATGATTTTTCCCGATATGCATCTCGATATGGTGCGGGTTGGAATTGGACTCTATGGGCTTTATCCAGACCCATCTTTAAAATCTCATGTTATCACTTTAAAGCAGGCGATGGCACTAAAAACAAAGGTGGCGGCTTTGAAAATAGTTCCAGCAGCCCGCCCAATTAGTTACGGATGTACAAATGCTCCAAAAAAAGACTCAATAATCGCGACTTTGCCAATCGGTTATGCTGATGGACTTTCACGCCTTCTTTCAAACTGTGGACAATTTTTGCTGGATGGACACAAGGTTCCTGTTATGGGAAGGGTGTGCATGGACCAAACGATGGTGAATGTTTCAGAAATACCTGAATGCAAGCTTGGTGATGTAATCACTATTTTTGGGTCGGATAATGAGGCGTTTCAATCTGTAGATGAAATTGCAGATTTGATGGGGACGATTAATTATGAGACCGTTTGTTTAATTGGTAAAAGAGTGCCTCGAATTTATCATTTTTCAGATCGTAAATTACATAATAGCTCATCATGCGCTACCTTTTCCATATAAGCACAAAAAGACCATTTCGGTCTTTTTGTGCTTTGCAATTATTTTTGATCCGTCAGCCGTAGCAAGAAGTGAATAAGTGCACTTTGCTCAGCGTCGGTGAACCCAGTTGACTCATCCACCCAAAACTCATGTCCTATACCGGAAACGTGGGCGGTGCTCGTTTCTTCGGCAGATTGGTTTGCTTGAATGACCATTTTTCTTATGTCCGAATCAATTAGCGCTTGTAAGCTATTGTAGGGATCGGCTTTTTTATTTTTCATTAATGTATTGGGGATTCCGACTTCAAAATTTTCACCAATCGCTACTCCCCCATCATGTAAATAAGGGGCGCTCCAATATAATCCATAAAGGCTTGGAATTTTATAGGCACCTTTATTTTTGCCGTGTGCCCATCCTAGTTCTAAAGATTTTCTCTGCTGCTCGCTTAAAGGAATCTTTTTAACCTTTGGATTTTTTGGTATGGGTACAGGAGTCTCGGAGGAATAGAGTTTGGGATCCGCAAAATAAAGTTCTGTTTTTTTAAATCCTCCTGCCCTTGAAGGTTCTGTCCCAATTTCTTCTACCTTAACCAAACTGTTTTTCGTATAATACTCTCCGCTATGGCATGTAATGCAACCGGCCCTTGAAAAAATTCTTTGACCTTCCGCGTACACTGCATCATCACGCTCTAAACCCGTTTGTGGTGTCTTTAAAGAGTTCATATAAGCGGAAATGGCATTTAATTGTTCCCAAACCTTATATCCTTCTGAGCTCGGCAGCATTCCGGTGCTTGTGGTAAAGGATATTTTCGGGAATGTGACCGCTTTGACTAATGTATTGACGCCAGGATTGCCAGGAGTAGGATCAACGCTTTCGAAAAACTTGGAAGGCTTTTGATTACTGTTGGGATCATATCTAAACTTTTTGTTGGCTGCATTTTGCAGTATTGTTCCAATATAGAGCTCTTTATCAATGTTTAACACCGGTTCAGAGATTTCCGTTTGTGACAGAGTATCCATGTTTTGCCCATGGGCATTATTAATGGCAGCACTTAATCCCGTAAATGGTCCGATTTGCCCTTGACCGCTCCATCCGTAGGGATGATCGCCCAATGTAAAGGAATCGGGAATTTGAACTGGGTCGTTATTAAAATCTATTGTTGTATCATTGCTTCCTTTTGGCCATTTAACGAGTTCAGCGTCCACATATTTCTCTAATTTCTCTTTGTCGGGTAAGGAAATTTTCTGGGTGTTTTCTGTGTTTTCCTTAGTTTTAATAATAAAATCTTTAATGCTTTTCATTTCAGTGTGAGTGAAGTAACCAGCTGTATTGGTACCCATCGCAAGTGCCAAACCAACATCGACATCGGAATTAGGGACACCGGGTAGTACCTTTCCGTTATCATCTACGGTTGCATGACAGGCGGCACAGCTTACTCCTGCTTTTACTCTGCCTTGATCGACAACAAACTTTATCCCTAAAGGAAGAATGGACCCTTTGGCAACGTCTAGGCCGGTACTAATTAACTCCCCTTTTTTAATCGATCTATTACCTGCTTGAAATGATTGGGCCGCTTCGACCTTCAGGTTTGATGTTCCTTCCCCCTTTAATCTTAAGATGGCTTTAGAAATATTTGGAATCGTTAATGCCCCATCAAATAATCCTAAAATATCAGTGAAAAATACCTCGTTTCCGAAAGACTCTTCAAAAAACATCTGCTTTCCTAGTTGAATTTGCTCATCTGATCCAGCTTCTTCATCAGAAGAAATTGATTGCACCTTTGCAGACCCTTGGTTTTTATTCACTATTTTTTCATTAGGAGGTGTATAGGCATATTCAAACGTTGTAAACCTAAAAACTCCAAAGCCGAGTCCGATTAATGCCAAGAAAATGACTAATGTACGTACTAGTCTGTTCATTTAATTACCCACCTTAAGAGCTTAATTCCTTTTTATTTTCCACATAAGTATAAATTTTAAGCACTTATTTTCCTTTTTTGTGCTTTAATCATTTATTTCTTTTAAATAACGTGTAACTTGGATGTAACTTCTTTTTCTTAAGATTGGAATATTAAGAAAGAGGGAGAGATCACGATGTGGCGGGAGATAGATTGGATTGAAAATAGAGCAAGTTTATCGCCGGATCAAACAGCGGTTATTGATGCGGATCAAAATCAAATCTTCACCTATGCTCAGATAAATTCTAGAGCAAGGGCTATTGCTGCGTGGCTTGTCAAAAGGGGAGTCCGAAAAGGAGACCGTATCGCCCTTTTGTCCCCTAATCATATTGCCTATTTTGATTTATTGTTTGCTTGTACCAAAATAGGTGCCGTATTTGTTCCGCTTAATTGGAGATTATCAGTAGACGAGCTCAACTATATTTTGGCTGATAGTTCACCGATCCTAATGGGTTACCATTCTAAATTTCAAGATAAAATAGATGAATTATATACAGATAAAGACAAGATATTTTGCATAAACAATAGTGAATTTAATGAAATTGTAAATGGACAATATTGTTTAACAGTAGATACTTTGGTTGCTGAAGAGGATGCAGCGCTAATTATTTATACGGGGGGAACGACGGGGAAGCCGAAAGGGGTAGTCCTTGCCCACCGCTCTATTCTGTTTAATGCGATCAATACGATCCTGAGTTGGAGTTTAACCGATCGAGATTGTACGTTAACGAGCATGCCTATGTTTCACACTGGAGGGCTAAATGTCCTGTCCCTTCCACTTTTATTGATGGGGGGGAAGGTGGTTATCACAGAAGCGTTCAGTCCGGTTAAATCGATTGAATTTATTAATGAATACAAGTGTACAATTGTTATCTTTGTGCCGACGATGTACCATATGCTTTTTGAAACAAAAGAGTTTCAAAATAGTTTTTTCCCTTCCATTAAAACCTTCCTTTCTGGAGGAGCACCTTGTCCATTGGAGGTTTATGAGGTTTTTAACAGAAAGGGAATTGCCTTTAAAGAAGGATACGGATTAACAGAGGCAGGACCAAATAACTTCTTCATTGATCCTGTCGTAGCCAATCAAAAAAGAGGTTCAGTGGGCAAGCCGATGCTTTTGAATACTATTAAGTTGGTTACGGATGATGGTCGTGAAGCGGAACCGAATGAAGTAGGTGAAATTATAATAAAAGGAAAGCATGTGTTTGATCATTATTGGAACAATACCCTGGCAACGGAGGAAGTATTTCAAGATGGGTGGCTCCATACAGGGGATTTAGCAAGAAAAGACGAGGAAGGATTTTTTTATATTGTCGGTCGAAAAAAAGATATGATTATTACTGGTGGAGAAAACGTGTATCCTCTCGAAATAGAGAATTGGCTGGGATCCCATTCAGATATCATCGAGGCGGCAATTATCGGAATACCTGACGAAAAATGGGGAGAGGTTGTAACAGCTTTTGTTGTTGCTAACTCAACGACAATCACAGCGGAACAATTAGTTTCTTTCTGTGAATATAAGCTTGGCAAATATAAAATCCCGAGGAAATTTATTTTTCTTCCTGAATTGCCGAAAACTCATGTTGGGAAAATTGATAAAAAGAGACTAAAAGAAATAGGAATTAAATTTTTAAATATGAATTCTACCAAGAATAACAATACATGAAAATAGACTGATTTCTTTAATAATGGAAAATAGTATAATTGAGAATAAAAACCAGATTTGTGTGGAAATCTTAAAATTGTAACCATTTAGAAGGGGGATAAAAAATGGAAGAGAATCTTTACGAAAAGCTAGGTGGGGAAGAATCTATTCAAAAGGTGGTAGACTATTTTTACAATGACCTCGTGTTAAAGGATGACAGAGTTAATCAATTCTTTGAACAAACTGATATGGAAAAACAACGAAGACACCAAGCTAAATTTATTAGCTTTGCCTTAGGTGGACCCAATCAATACACTGGACAATCGATGGCAAAGGCACATGAAGGAATGAACCTCCAGCCAGAACACTTTAATGCCATTGCTAATCATTTGCATGACGCCTTGGCGCATTATGGAGTAAGTGAAGCTGACATTGATCAAGCTTTAACGAAAGTAGCTTCATTACGGGATGACATTTTATATAAATAATTTTTATAAATAAAAATACATAAAATGCGGCTTTGGATTGAGTTCCAGGCCGTTTTTTTATTGTTTTTAAGGTAAAAGGCCAAAAGATCACAAAGAGCTCAACAGATAGCAGAATAGTAAAAAAACAATAAATTTACAGAATATTTAAATTTGAGACATTGACAACACCTGTTGGCGAGTGGTATCCTCATGTTAGAAAAACTTACATATTAAGTAAAATGATGTAACGCATAACAATCTATTCTGTAACCAATTGATATAAAAAAACTTTTTTTGTTTTATGTGATAGTATTTCTGACATAATTCGAGTTTTTATGACAAATCCTGATTATTTCCATTGGTTTACTTTAGAAAAAAGGATGAAGGAGGAACATCATGTTTTCAAACTATGAATTTGAACACACCTTTGATGAAATGATTAATGAGGAAGGGGAAATACGAACTCATTATGAACATGTTCATGACTTGATTAGCAAGATGAAAGGAAAAGAATTAGAAGAATTACAACAATCGATGCAATCTTACATGATGAAACAAGGTGTAACCTTTACTTTATATAATGGTGAGGAAGGCGATTCATTAGAACGGACCATTCCTGTAGATATCATTCCCAGGATCATCCCTGCAGATGAATGGAATATGATCGAAAAAGGAATAAAACAACGAGTGACGGCAATGAATCAATTTATTCGAGATATTTACCATGAACAAGTCATCCTCCGTGAGGGGATCATTCCTCGAAAAATGGTCATATCCAATCCATATTTTCTTCCAGAAATGATGGGGGTCAGTGTTCCAGGAGATATATATATTCCCCTTTCCGGAATAGATTTAATTAGAGATGAGTCAGGACAATATTTTGTCTTAGAGGATAACTTGAGAACTCCTTCCGGTTTGTCATATGTATTTAAAAATCGCTTTTGGATGCGCCGTCTTGTTAAGGATTTATTTTTTCAACATAAAGTTCGCCCAATTGAACATAGTTTAAATACATTTTTATCTGTATTGAGAAGCCTCTCTCCAAATAATAAAAAAGATCCAGTGGTTGTACTATTGACACCTGGCAGTTATAACTCCGCTTATTTTGAACATACATTTTTAGCGCAGCAAATGGGAATTCCCCTTGTTGAAGGTAAGGATTTAAAGGTAATGAATCAGAAGGTTTATATGAGGACGATGAAAGGACTTCAGCAAGTAGATGTTGTATATCGGCGTGTTGATGATGATTTTCTTGACCCGTTAAGCTTTCGTTCGGATTCTGTCTTAGGGGTTCCGGGGATAATGAATGCTTATCGTGCAGGCAATGTGGCGATTACTAATGCACCAGGTACAGGTATTGCAGATGACAAAGCAATCTACACCTATGTTCCTGACATGATTCGTTTTTATCTTAATGAAGAACCTATTTTAAGTAATATTCCTACTTATATATTATCTAGAAAAGATGACTATGATTATGTGTTATCGCATTTGTCTGAAATGGTTGTAAAAGAAACTTCATTATCAGGCGGGTACGGGATGTTGATTGGTCCAAGCTCCACCGAAAAGGAAATCGCAGATTTTAAAGAAAAAATAATAAAATCTCCTGAAAAATATATTGCACAACCAACTATTAATCTATCATGTGTTCCTTCATTGGTAAAAAACAATATTGAAGGAAGACACGTCGATCTAAGGCCTTTCGCCTTTATGGGAGATAAACAAATTGATGTTCTTCCAGGAGGATTAACAAGAGTGGCATTAAAAGAAGGCAGTCTTGTTGTTAATTCATCACAAGGCGGAGGAAGTAAAGATACTTGGGTACTATATTAAATTTATAGAAAGAAGTGGATAGTATGCTAAATCGTGTAGCTGAATCATTTTATTGGATAGGACGTTACACAGAGAGAATTGATTATACTGCTCGTTTGGTTGATGTTAATTTATATGCTCATCATAGATTGTTAGATAAGCAGAATCATGCTATTGATCTTGAGGGAAGAATGGCTGGTGTTTTATCAAATATCCCTTCTGAAGCACGAGGGAAAATAGATTTACAGCCAAGTAATCTTCTTAAATATATGACATTTGATCGTAATTATCGAAACTCAATATTAAATTGTCTTAGTATGGCAAGAGATAATGTCAGGTCCGTCAGACAATATGCTACTAATAGAATGTGGGATAAGATTAATACTTTTTATTTATGGTTATTAGGTCAAAAAGGTACAGAGCAAACCCCATTTCTTTTCTTTGAAAAAATTCGCAATGAGGTTTTGTTGTTTCAAAGTATTGCAGATTCTTCCATGCTTCATGAAATTGAATGGAGATTTATGCAAGCTGGTGAGCAATTAGAAAGAACCGAAAACGCTGTACGAATGATGCAGATGTTTCTATATTCTATTAATGGGGATACTTTGAAGGATATTTATGGTGATTATCATCGCTTGATCACGTTATTGGAAAGTGTAGATGGCTTTGAAACGTTTAGAAGAGTCCATAAAGATGAAGTGAAGCTGGATAAGGTGATTGAGTTTCTTTTTCTAAATCCAGTTTTCCCGGGTTCTGTTTATTATTCGCTATATGAACTGGAGGAAAATTTGAAAGGTTTGCAAATTGAATTTCAATTGGATCACTTAACAAAGGTAATTCGACAGGTTAATCGCTTGAGAGCGTTAATTTATCAATGTCTTGATTTAAAAGGAAAGACGTGTGAACAGCATCGTGACTTCCTTGCGAATATTGTTACTGGTTGTAACCAAATCGGCCAAGAAATAGAGAAGTGTTTTGTTTATGACAGAGAGGAAGAAGTAATAGAGAACTTACCCCGGAAGCTGGCTGAAATGGTATGAAATTGGAGATTTTTCATCAGACAATTTACACCTACAAAGAATCCGTGGAGGACAGTGTCAATGAAATCCGTTTGACACCCCGAACAGATTCCCGGCAATCATGTGTAAAGCATTTGCTTACGATTGCCCCGGATACCGAGTTATTTTCTTATCAGGACTATTTTGGAAATGTTGCTCATGCCTTTACTGTTAACAAACCACACCGAGAGCTTGTCATAAAATCTCACTCTTTGGTTGTTACCCATGAGACAGACCAAAATGTGTATAATCTTTTGCCTTTAAAAAAAGAAAAAGAAATTATCAAGAGTGAACCGTTTCAGAATACCTTTGCAGAATATTTAAATGGGACTTCTTATACATTTATCACCGAGGAAATTAAAAAATATGCAGCGACACTCCCTGATGTAGAATCTTCTGGGAGTGTCTACCAGCTATTAAGAGATATTTCAGAAACGATTTATTCATCGTTTATATATGACCCTAATGCAACACATGTTCATACGACAGTAGAGGAAACGGTAAAGCTTAGAAGGGGCGTTTGCCAGGACTTTGCGCACTTAATGAGTGCTGTTTGTCGGATTAAAGGGATACCGTCTCGATACATAAGTGGATATCATTTTATCGGAGATCTTCAAGGGGGGCACGCTGATTATAACCAAGCCTCACATGCATGGGTTGAAGCATATGTACCTGGAATCGGCTGGGTAGGTTTTGATCCAACCAATAACGGTCTGATTGATTGGCGATATGTGAAGGTTGGCCATGGCCGTGATTATCGAGATATTGTTCCAGTAAAAGGGATATACAAAGGGACCGCGAAACAAACATTGTCAGTGGAAGTGGATGTGAAAGTGGTAAAAGATGAATAACTAAGTTGTGCACAGCTATGGAAAAAAAACAAACCGCATTGAGATTAATGCGGTTTGTTTTATTTATGAATAATAGTGGGATACATTAAGCATACTTGGGATGTTGAAGTACGTCAACTTGTTTCATTCGACGGTTAACATTAAATGTCGAGTTGATTCAACATATTTTTTAAAAAATCAGAAAATACTACACAAAAAGTTAAAAAAGATATACAATGAAGTCGATAATTTGTATAATGAAAAATGATATTAAAATTAGATTCATAAACAGGTGCTAAAATCTTCTATAGATTACAGATTTAAAGCTTAATAGGGAAGTTTGGTGCAAGCCAACGCGGTCCCGCCACTGTAAATGGGAGCAACCTATAATTTGCCACTGTCGTTAAAGATGGGAAGGCATAGGGAGCAATGATCATGAGCCAGGAAACCTGCCTGTTTTTTTCACCAAATGCCTACGTGGATAGGAGGGTGTTAAGACAGGGACATATTTTTTGTTACTGCTTAACTTGCAAAGACCTCCTCCTAGTAATTTAGGGGGGTTTTTTTGTGTGGTAATTTTTAATACTTTAGGGAATGGAGAGTCGGAGAAATGAAAGTGAAAAGAAATACGAAAATTTTCCTTGTTTTATTAATGTTGTTGTCCATTTTTAAAGGAGGGTTTCAGACGACAGCGCATGCAGCTGAACAAGGAAACCTAATAAAAGAAAATCTTCAAAAATCTGTTAATATTGGTTCAGAATACTTGATAAATAATAAAGTATTTGAATGGGATGTAATTGTTGCTTTAAAAAAAGCTGGTAAAAAAGTTCCGGATACATATTTGTCAACTGTAACTCAAGAAGTAGTGGATAAAAAAGGGGAACTAAACAGTATTACCGATTATGAAGGATACTCAATGGGAATTTTAGCTGCTGGAGGCGATCCAACAAACATCTCTGGTTATAACCTTACCCAATCAATTTATGAAGGGGATGTAACTAGTGGAGGACAGTTATTAAATGGTGTTTATTCTGCACTTCTTGCACTAGATAGTGGAAATTTTGCTATTCCTGAAGATGCGGCTTGGAATCGAGAAAAGCTTATCAATGAATTAGTTGACAATCAATTTGAGGACGGAAGTTGGAGTTATAATTATCAAAAAAATAGTTGGTTCGATATTGATACCACTGCTCAAGCATTAACAGCATTGGCTCCTTATCAGGATCAAGATAAAGTTAAAGCTGCGGTAGACAAGGGATTATTATTTATTAAAAATCATCGTGAATTGTTGAAAAATAGTGGTTCTGCATCGGCTGTTATTGTGGCACTTTCAGCATTAGGCATTGATGCAAATAGCGCTGATTATGCTGTTGATGGGGTAGGTTTAGTAGAATATTTAATGACATTTCAAAATGATGATGGTGGATTTTTCTGGGGATTTATTAAAGATGGCGGGTGGAGTGAAGAAAGTGATTCCATTTCAACGAAATTTGCTTTCCCTGGACTTGTTGCTTACCAGCTATATTTAAACAATAGAGGTTCATTGTATAATTTACTGGTACCTGGTATGGATCCAGAACAACCAACAACACCAGAGCAACCAACAACACCGGAACAACCAGCAACACCAGAGCAACCAACAACACCAGAACAACCACAGCAAAGTAATCAACAAACTGAAACACCAAACACAGTAGTGAATCAAACACCAACTACAGCGGATGCCGCGAAAAATACAGCAGAAGGTCAGCTCCTTCCAAATACTGCAACAAATGGGTACAATACATTATCACTGGGATTATTGATTATGTTCTTAGGGTTGGGAATTTATATGATTGGAAAACGTAAACGGGCATAACATCAAGATGAATCCTCTTGTTTCTAACAGGAGGGTTCCTTTTTTCAATGAATATTTTTTATGTTAGATTTTATTAATGAACATTAGGAGGGAAGTAACATGCCCCAGCTATGGATATATACAAAATTAATGTTGGTAATAATACTTACCTTCAGTCTCTTTGGATGTGGGAATTCTGAAACAAATAAGGTGGATAGTCCAAAGGTAGAAAAATTTGAGCAGTCCAAGAAAGATAGTAAAGAGAAGAAATCAGAAGAATCAAAAGAAGATTCAAAGGAAGAATCAGACGAACAATCCACAGTCAATGAGAGTAATATGGATATAGAAAATGGCGCAAATGAACAAACGCAGTCAGAAGCAAATGTAGAAAGCAAACAATCAGCTTCAGCCGTGGTAAATAAAGCACCAACAACAACCTCTGATAATAGAACTAGTAATTCAAGTAATGTTACCGATAATACAACTACGAACCAGCAAACATCCAATACAAACAGTGGAACAGTTGCTCCAGCACAACCCGTGGAACCAACAAACCCTGAGCCAGTTAAACCAATCGTAACAATCTCTATTATTGGTCCAAGTGGTCATGGGACCATTATCGGTGAAACGAAGGAAACGATTGATGAAGGTGCGACGGTTTTTGATGTTCTTCTTCAAGTTACAAAAAAGAACGATATTTATGTAAAATATAGTGGGAGTGGTTCGAGAGCCTACGTGATTGGAATAAACAATATTGAAGCTAAAGGATCTAACGGTTGGATCTATAAATTAAATGGCACTTTAGTCATGCAGGGAGCTGGAGCCGTCAAGGTCAAGAACGGTGACCATATTGTATGGAGCTACACAAATAACTAATTGGAGGGGAGAGGTCATGAAAAAGCGCTTTGAGCGTTTTCATCCGCTCGTTTTGTTTAGTTATTATGTGGGTGTATTAGCTTTACTTATGCTATTGTTTCATCCAATTGTTTTAGTAGTTGGATTAGTAATTATTGTTATCTTTCATTTTATACAAGATCGCTGCAGAAGCTTGCGGCGATGGTTTTTTTTAATGGTATCAACAGGAGTTATCATTATTATACTGAACCCATTGTTCAATCAAAATGGAAGTCATGTTCTGTTTAATATTTTTAAACGGCAGTTTACTCTTGAAGCAACTATGTTCGGGGTAACAACCGCCTTATCGATAATGGGGGTAATTGCCATCTTTGTTTCCTATAATGAGGTCATGACCCCCAATAAAATTTTCTATTTGTTTTCAAAGCTCCTCCCGCAATTTGCAGTTTTATTGATGTTAACGCTGCGCTTTATTCCGCTGATGAAAAGACGACTGGAGGAAATCTCAGCGGTTCAAACAAGTAAAGGGCTATCTGTTAGGTCTGGTTCATGGAACAGTAGAGTAAAATCAGGCTTGTTATATGTACAAGTTCTCCTAACGTACTCACTTGAAGAAGCGATCCAAACGGCAGATTCGATGAAGGCTAGAGGCTACGGCCTGGGAACTCGTTCTACTTATGATTATTTTCGATTTAAAAAGGCTGATTTAACAGCTATCATCTATTTAGTTCTTTTCATGATATTAGCTTTATATGGCCGGTTTTTAGGGTATGGGTTTTTAACGATTTATCCGTTAATTGAAACGCTGAAATTATCCGTCATGGACACAGCGGTGTTTGGGGAATTCCTTCTATTTTTAGGATTCCCACTTTTTGTTGAAATTGGAGGGATGTTAAAATGGCGCAAATTGAACTGAAAAATGTCACATACTCCTACCCGGATGCACTTCATCCTGCACTTAACAATTTATCCCTCCAAATTGAAAAAGGGCAGTTTGTTGTACTTTTTGGATCGTCAGGAAGCGGAAAGAGTACCTTGTTGCGTTTATTGAAAAAGGAAATTAGACCCCATGGTAAATTTACTGGTGATATAGTAATAAATCATCGCTCCATTTCAGAATCGGATGGACCCGCTAGTGAAATTGGCTTCGTTTTTCAAGATCCGGAAAATCAGGTAGTAGCTGAAAACGTCCTGCAGGAAATTGTCTTTGGCCTTGAAAACATGGGACTTTCAACGACAGAAATGAGAAGTAGAGTGGCAGAAATGGTCCATTTCTTCGGAGCTGAGTCGTTATTAGAGCGGAAAACCTATGAGCTTTCAGGTGGAAAGAAGCAACAAATAAATTTAGCCTCGGTTTTATTAATGCAGCCGGATATCCTATTGCTCGATGAACCCACGGCACAGCTCGATCCTGTCAGTTCAAGAGAATTGTTGGATATGCTTGTCAGACTAAACGAAGAGTTTGGCATTACCATTATTGTTGCTGAACATAGATTAGAAGAATTTTTTACAATTTCCGATAAAATTGTAATGCTGGATCAGGGAGAGATCACGCACGTTGGGGAGCCGAAGCAGATTATGAAAATGCTATGGGATTCTCCTAATCGTGTTTTTGTTCCAAGCATTCCTGCACTCTATTTAAGTGCAGAAAACACAGGGGACCATGCTTTTCCACCGTTAACAGTTAAGGAAGGAAAACGTTGGATTCAGCAAATCAATCTTATTGAACCAAAAGCCACATCTTCACCGTTGGTTAAAAATCACAATGAAATATTATTCCATATCAAAAATCTTTCTTTTTTATATAACAGAGATGATGACATGGTTATAAAGGACTTGGAATTCTCCTTAAATAAAGGAGAAACATATGCATTATTAGGAGGAAATGGCTCAGGGAAATCGACACTCTTAAAGTTGATTTGTGGAATGCTCAAGCCAGCAGCTGGAAAAGTATTTTTTCATGAAAAGCCATTAAAAGCTTGGGGGAAAAACGAATTAGTAAAAAGAATTGGCTATCTCCCACAAAATCCTAAACTCTTTTTTATACAGGATTCAGTAGAAAAAGAAATTCACGATACGATGAAACAATGGGGCATAACGGATCAGCATCTAGTTGATGATCTTTTAAAATCACTTGGAATTTTGCACCTCCAACATCAGCATCCTTATGATCTTAGCGGCGGAGAACTTCAAAAGGCAGCATTAGCCTGTTTGTTGTTGAGAAAACCCGAAGTTCTATTGCTTGATGAACCAACTAAGGGACTTGATCCGGTGTCTAAAGCAAATTTGGGCTCTATTCTTTTAAATCTACAAGCTGACGGAGTTACCATCGTCATGTCCACCCATGATATTGAATTTGCAGCAAAGCACGCCACGAAGTGTGGCATGATGTTTCAGGGGCAAATTACATCAGAAGGGCTGCCGAACCAATTTTTTAAAGGGAACTTCTTTTATACAACAATGATTCAAAGATTATTTCACCATGTACCTAATAGTAGTATTATGACGCTTGAGGAGGCCGTTCGTGTATGCAACACATAAGGGCATTAGGAAAAATAGGTCTGCCAATTGTTGCGTTAATCCTACTTGGTCTTACAATATGGTGGGGAGAAAACTATTTTTTAATTAGCATTGGAATAATTGCTTCAGCTATTCTTTTGATTCTTACCCGCTTTGAAAATAGAAAAATCGAAGCGAGAGAGCTAGTCCTCATAGCAGTTTTGGCTTCGATTGCCGCGGTCGGGCGCATTCCGTTTGCCAGCCTTCCAAGTGTCCAGCCAACCACGTTTATCATTATGATCTCAGGCCTCGTGTTTGGTGCTGAAAGTGGCTTTATCATTGGAGCTGTTGCAGCACTTGCATCAAACATGATCCTCGGTCAAGGTCCTTGGACTCCTTGGCAGATGGTAGCTTGGGGCTTGGTCGGATTCAGTGCCGGTTTGCTGGGAAGAACGAAATTCTTGAAGTCTACATGGGGAAAAATTGTTTTCGGTGTAGTGTGGGGATTTTTGTTTGGTTGGATTATGAACGTGTGGGGAATTCTCTCATTAAGTCAATATGGAAACGTAATTGATATGAATGCCGTACTCACATATTTTGCTGGTAGTGCTCTATTTGATTTCATGCATGCGGTTTCCAATACAGTCTTTTTTGTCTTATTTGGGAAAAAGTGGATTGCTGTTTTAAGCCGTTTTAAGAGGAAATATGGATTGATGGAATAACACGAAAATAGTCAGATTAAACTGCAGGGTTGTCGGGGGATCTCGACAACCCTGCAGTTTATGTAATAATTTTTAGATTTTTAAAGTCTTAGATTGAATTGACACCCCCTTAATTAGGTGATACTTTATAAGTACAAATTGTTCTTTATATAGAAACGGTGTTCAATGTGAATTATTTAAAAAAGTGGTATGACAATAATGATGAAAGGAGAGAAAATAGCTAATCTCCTTAAAGGAAATTGTCTTTTTTTTTTTTTTTTTGAAAAAACGTTCTCAAAAGAGAACGAATCCCTTCTGATTTCCTCTGCAGATTTAATTTCTTTTTCGAAATAATCAATTAAGTCTTTGATGATTTGATTTGTTACATCACTAATCTAATTCGTATAAAAAATCAAAAATACACGACCTATTACAAATCCTTGTGAAAATTATAAATACTTGAGATTTATAAAATAATTCAAACGAGGTAGATTGAATGATTGGAAAAAATATAAATGAGTTTCGAAAAAAAAAGGGGCTTACCCTATCTGAACTTGCTGATAGAGCTCAAATTTCAAAATCTTATTTAAGTAACATAGAAAGAAACTTAAATCAAAATCCCTCTATTAAGGTAATAAAAAAAATTGGAAAGGTTCTTGATGTTGATCTTAAAACGTTGCTTATAACTGGTGAATGCACTCAGTCAGAAACACATTTTGACAATGAATGGCTTGATTTCATAAAAGAGATAAAAGATTTAGAAATTGAGAAGGAACAAATTAAAGAATTCAAAACCATTGTTGATTATATAAAATGGAAAAATCAAAACGGAGGGTGAAAGTGAATGGCAATTTTTTTTAAGGAAAACAAAAATAAAAGTGTTATCCCTTTAACTTAGAAAAGAAAATCACTATAGTTTAAAAAATTTCTAATAGGATGTTTATATTTTTATAAACTTTGAGTATAGATTAAAAAGGGGAAAATTTCTAAATACATAGAGAAGAAACGTGGGGATAAACATGGAAAAAGAAATTAACATCAAAAGGTTTTTTTATGTCATAAAGAAACGTTTTTGGTTAGTTGTTGTATTTGCCTTTTTATTTTCAGTATTTGCGGGTATTTATAGTTTGTTTTTTACTAAGCCCCTTTACGAATCATCTTCACGAGTGATCATAAATGCAGAACCTGAATTGATGAATACCCTTTTGGTTATGATAAAAGAACCTGCATTTTTAGAATATGTAATTGAGAAGTTAAATGTAAATAGAAATCCTGATGATTTAAGTAGACAAGTTTCAGCTGAGAGCATAGGTGGTTCATCTATAGTGAAAATATCTGTTGTCGATACAAATCCTGAGATGGCAGCAAAAATAGCTAATACAACTGCTGCTGTTTTTAAAAAGGAAATACCAAACATTTTAGATTTTAATGATATCAGAGTATTTTCCAAAGCAAAAGTTAGTTCTAATCCCATAAACATAGACCATCAGAAAAAGATATTGATAGGTTTTGTGGTAGGAATCGTTGCTGGTATTGGAATTATATTTTTATTAGACTTTTTTAACGAGACAATAAGGTCAGAACAAAACGCGGAACAAATAGAAATGGCTCCTGTTTTAAGTAGAGTTTCCAAAATAAACACAAATAATTCGACTATTAAAAAAAAGGCTAAAAGTAAAAGCTAGGGTCACTTGGAACTTTGAATAAAAAATCCTCGTATTTTAAGGAAAGAACAAGTCTATTATCTTCCATATAAGAATAAGGAACGTTACATAAGATGGAAGAAAATTTTTTGACCTGAATGTTCTCTATTGAGAACAAAAAAGCGAATAAAGGGTTTCGGTGATGTCTTCTTACCACTATCAATGAAGGCACTCGGTCATGCTGTGGGTTGAAATAGTCCTTAGACGCGGGTCGTCAAGAGCGTGATGTGAGGGGGGGTTAAATGCCCCAAATTTTTATTGAAATTTTCCATTATTTGATCTTGAAAGGTCTAATAATGGAAGATTTTAATTTTAACAATGTTGGAGAGCTTTTTGCTTATGTAATCGATAAAGAACCATCAGTCTTCAAAAAAATAGTAAATAAATTACTACTTGAAAGGAGAGAAGAAATGACATATAGACAAAGGTTGTCATTATTTGTTTTTGTTGATACTTGCATAGTTATCGCAGCTGTTTTCTTTAGTAGGTTTTTGGTAAATGCAACTCTAAGCGTTATTACATTACCTATTATTATAACAGCGGTTACTATCTTGTTAAGTCATCATCTTTTATCATTTAAGTTAAATTTATATAAGAAATCATGGGAATATGCAAGTATTGGGGAATTATTGATAATTTTTAAGGTAGTTACCGGTTCTATTGTGGTAGCTGCAATTGTACAGAAAATTACTGTACAAGAGACCTTTATCAGGCTACTTGTAGTTACATGGATTTTACATATGATACTTATTGGTGGCTCAAGGTTTTGGTGGAGATTGTCTCGAAATTCTTTTATGAGTTTGAATAAGAACAAAAAGAAAACTTTGATAGTGGGGGCTGGCTCTGCTGGTACGATGGTTGCCAGGCAGCTTTTAAAAAATCAGCAATCAGACCTCATACCGGTTGCATTCGTTGATGATGACGAAAAAAAGCATAATCTCGACATATTGGGAGTCCCGGTAGTCGGGGGGATTAATAAGATTCAATGGATTGTAAAAAAATTCGATGTTGATAATATTGTGATTGCAATTCCTTCTCTCAAGAAAAAAGAGTTGAACTTTATATTCCAAGAATGTGCTCATACAAAAGCAAAAACGCAAATTCTTCCGATGCTTGAAGATTTAGTAACTGGGAAGATTGTTGTCAATCAATTTCGTGATGTCCAGGTTGAGGATTTGTTAGGAAGAGAGCCTATCCAACTAGATATTGAAAGTATTTCGGAATATCTAACAGGAAAAACAGTTCTTGTAACGGGTGCTGGTGGATCAATCGGTTCAGAAATTTGTCGGCAAATTTCCTCATTTTGTCCTTCCCGTCTTATTCTGTTAGGGCACGGTGAAAACAGTATTTATTCGATTGAAATGGAATTAAAGGAGAGTTTCTGTGAATCTCATATCGAGTTTATCCCGGAAATTGCCGATTTACAGGATGCGAGAAAAATAGACCTAATCATGAGGACCTACCACCCTGATGTAGTTTATCATGCTGCGGCTCATAAGCATGTTCCACTGATGGAGCGTAATCCTGAGGAAGCAGTAAAAAATAATGTGATAGGAACTAAGAATGTTGCTCAGGCAGCCAGTTGGAATGGAGTAAAAACCTTTGTAATGATATCTACAGATAAAGCAGTAAATCCAACTAGTGTGATGGGATCAACGAAACGGCTCGCTGAAATGACAATTCAGCAAATGGATAAGGATAGTCATACAAAATTTGTGGCTGTAAGGTTTGGAAATGTACTTGGGAGCCGTGGTAGTGTTATTCCTTTATTTAAAAAGCAAATTGAAAAGGGTGGTCCCGTTACTGTTACTCACCCAGAAATGGTCCGTTATTTTATGACGATACCTGAGGCCTCTAGATTAGTGATTCAGGCAGGAGCTCTTGCAAAAGGTGGGGAAATTTTTATCTTAGATATGGGGAATCCGGTTAAGATAGTTGATCTTGCAAAAAACTTAATTAAGCTATCAGGAAATTCTATTGAAGAAATCGATATAGAATTTACTGGAATAAGACCAGGTGAGAAACTATTTGAGGAACTTTTAAAAGAAGAAGAGATCCATGAACAACAAATATATCCGAAAATCTATATTGGTAAAACATCTAAGCTATATATCGAAGAAATAGAAACATTACTTAATACTTTTGAAAAGATGGATAAAGATGAACTTAGAGAAAGACTATTAATGATTGCAAACAGAAAAGAAGATTTCCAATCGGTATTATCAATTTAATAGGAGTGTGCTACATGAAGGTAAAGAAGGCGATTATTCCAGCAGCTGGCCTAGGAACAAGATTTCTACCAGCAACAAAAGCGATGCCAAAAGAAATGCTTCCAATTGTAGATAAACCAACAATTCAATACATTATTGAAGAGGCAGTAGAGTCAGGAATTGAAGATATTATAATTGTGACGGGCAAAGGAAAACGAGCAATCGAAGATCATTTTGATAATTCATTAGAATTAGAGCAAAATTTATATGATAAGGGAAAATATGACTTGCTAAATGAGGTTCAAAAGGCTTCAAAACTTGTTGACATTCATTACATACGTCAAAAAGAACCAAAAGGGCTTGGACATGCGATTTGGTGTGCTCGAAAATTTATTGGGAACGAACCATTTGCAGTGTTGTTAGGAGATGATATTGTGAATGGTGAAAAACCTTGTTTAAAGCAAATGATTGAACAATACGATCGATATAATGCCTCAGTTTTGGGCGTTCAGGAAATACCCAATGAAGAAGTATCTCGATATGGAATTATTAATGGGAGTAAAATAGGCGATCGTATATATACAGTTAGTAATCTAGTCGAAAAACCTAACCAAGAAGAGGCACCATCCAATATTGCAATAATGGGTAGATATATTCTTAGTCCGAAAATTTTTAAAATATTAAGTCATCAGGAACCTGGAGCTGGAGGAGAAATACAGCTTACTGATGCGATCGCCTCCTTAAACCAATATGAAGCTGTTTATGCTTATGCTTTTGAAGGAATTCGTTATGATGTTGGTGAAAAAATGGGATTCATTAAAACTATGATTGAATTTGCATTGAAACGAGAGGATTTAAAAAATGAATTGTCTGAATATTTGGTAAACCTTGTTGAAAAAAACAAGTATATGTTAACTGATTTCCCCAAAAAATCTTAGCTACACTATTTATCTTCAATTCGACTCATACTGTATTAGTGAGAGTTAAGAAAATCTGTTCCTTAAAGGTGGTGAAAAATAGTGAAAAAAATCCTATATATAACGACCTTGAATAGAACAATTAATGCATTTTTAATTCCCCATATAGAAAAACTCATATTTGACGGCAACAAAGTTGACTGTGCATGCTCTATCGATACTCAAATAGACCAAAACCTTACAGGTAAAAGCGTAAGGTTTTTTCATGTTCCTTTTACTAGGAACCCATTTCATCCGATAAATTTAAAAGCATATAAGGATTTGCTGAAGCTACAGGCTAAAAATAACTATGATATCGTTCATGTGCATACTCCCATTGCAGCGTTGTATGGGAGACTTTTAAAGCTTAAGTTCCCAAAACTAAAAACGATCTATACAGTACACGGATTTCACTTTTATAAAGGAGCTCCAATTTTAAATTGGGGTATCTATTATCCCTTAGAAAAAATGATGGCTAATTTTACTGACACCCTAATAACAATGAATCTTGAAGATTATGAGAGAGCTCAGAGGTTTAATGTCAAGAAGGTATACAAGGTAAATGGTGTAGGTGTAAATTTATCTTCTTTTAATGTTAATTTATTTAATAAATGTGAGATCAGAAAGAAGCTAAAGCTAAGGGAAGATGACTTTGTAATTATAATGATTGCTGAAGTGAATAAAAATAAGAATCATAAACAAATGATAAATGCCATTGAAATTCTTCACAAGAAAGGTATTAATGTAAAAGTGATTTGTGCGGGTGATGGCCCACTTTTGGAAGAGATAAAAAAGGATATAGTGGGTAGAGGGCTGGATAAAAACATACAGATGTTGGGGACAAGAAGTGATATTAATGAGTTAATCACAGCGTGTGACATTGGAATACTGATGTCTTATCGCGAGGGACTTCCGAGAAATATTATGGAGTTGATGGCATGTAAAAAACCTGTAATAGGAACAAATATACGAGGGATCAGAGATCTTGTAGTGGATGGAGTTAATGGGTTCTTAGTCAATGTAAATGATTCAAGAATTACTGCAGAAAAGATAGAAGAACTTATTAATAATAGGATGCTCTTAGAGAAACTGGGTTCCAATGCACATGAATTCATAAAAAATTATGATGTAGACCGAGTTATAGAAAATTTGGTTGAGGTTTATGTTTAGTTATAATTACATGGCCCAATTTGAAGCGAGGAAAGAAGTAAATAAAAAATATTAACACATTTAAGGGTATTGATATTTATGGAGAATATTATAGAGCAGGAGAAATTTGCTACATTTAGTATTCAAAACATACTAATTTTGGTTATGATTTTATTTTTTGGTTTTACATCACTAAGGTTTGGAATGTTCGGAATTGGTGAACTGATTCTATTGTGTTTTTGCGTGTTACAAGTATTCGGTCGAAACACTATTCTAGTATCTTTGAATAAACATATCTTTTCAACATTTTGGATTTTTTATATTGCGATCATCACGTTTGGATATGCCGTAAATACTCTATTGGATATAGCACCTCAATCGGTTAAGTTTGATTATAGAGCATATATTGTAATATTATTTTTATGTTTTTCGTTTGAGTTATTCTTTAAAAGGAATAGTTTTACAAATCTATATAGTTTATTACGGTTTATTTATTTTGGGGGATTATTTGTAATTGGAATCTTGTATTTTTTGTATTTACAGGGGGCAAGAAGTTTATTTGGTTTTAGTTTAACATACGCTGGATCCAGTATTTTTTCACCATTTGCCAATGATTATCACCAGTTTGCTTATTTTGTAACTCCATTACCATTTATAGGACTATATATATTGTCAAAAGAAATGAAGATTACCAATAAAATTTTATCGGTGTTGGGTATTGTTTTATGTATAAATATTGGTTTAGCTACTACTTCTTCCACCTTAGTTTCAGCATGGGGAATTTCAGCTGTTTTATTTTGTTTTTTAAAAATTTCTCAATTCTTAAATAAACAAAATAAATCTCTAAGTATCAATGTTGTATTAATTTGCGTTATCATTTTTATTGCTTTTTTCAACTTTGAAAAGGTATTAGCGTTAGTCAATGATTTTTTTGAAGGAGATACAAATGGTGAAAATAGACTTATTATATGGGGGAATGCAATTAAAGCTTGGCAGCATTCACCAATATTTGGATTGGGTCCAGGTTCTTATAGCGGTACCCAGGTATTTGGGGGATTTGAGGCTCATAATACTTTCCTGCAAATATTGACCCAAGGTGGGGCAGTAGCTGGCATCGCCTACCTCTTTTTAGTTTTAAAAATGACAAAAGCTACATATATGAATACTTTTATTTTATGTGCAGTTGTTTCTTTATTAATGTACGGCTTAGGGATTAATGATTTACGAAGATCTGTTTTATGGTTTTATTATATCTTATTTTATTTTCTATGTTTAACAAGTAGAGGGGTAAAAAATTGATGGATCTACCATTAATATCAATTATAATACCAGTTTATAATGCTGAAAAAACTATTGAACGAGCAATTAAAAGTATTCAAAATCAAAATTTCTCAGATTTTGAACTATTGCTTATTAATGATGGATCTCATGATAATAGTAGGCAAATAATTGAATTGTTTGCTAATGAGGATTCACGTATCAAACTTTATAATGAAAAAAATTCTGGGGTTAGTTCTGCACGAAACAAGGGGATAACGCATGCTAATGGCAAGTATATATTATTTCTAGATGCAGACGACTATTATGTGGAAAATGCCTTTGAAACAATAATACCTGAGCTTGATGAAGGGACTCAATTGGTAATTTTTGGTTATATCATTCAATATGGAAAAGAGTATTCAAAAAGTGTATTACCGGACTATAAAAATTTAGAATTTAATAACAAGAAAAATTTTCGGGATTTTGCCGTTTCATTAATTAGTAATGAGATGATCAATGCTCCCTGGAACAAAATTTACTTAACAAGGTATATAAAAGAAAATAAGATAATATTCCCACCAGATTTAAATATTGGAGAAGATTTAAAATTTAATTTGTCTGTTATAAGAGATATACAAAATGTAAAAATCTCAAATAAACCATTGGTTAATTATACGGTTAAAAAAGGCGAGGGGTTAGTTTCAAAATTTCGGAAAAATCGGTTTGAATTAAGATATAGCCTTCTGATGGAATTAAAAGAGTTATTAACCTATTGGGATAAAATTTTTGAAAATCAAGCCATGATAAACCGGATGGTAATCCGTGATATTATGGCTTATTTTATGGATTTTTATAAAAGTAGCTGTTCGTTAACGTATAATGAAAAACTTAACAAAATTAACAATATCATATTAAGAAAAGATATCAGAGATGTATTAAATAAGAATCATTATGATGATATTTCGACCAGAGTTTTAGAGCTTATTTTAAGAACTAATAATGCCAAATTAATATTATTAGCTGCGAAAATTTTAAGCATAAAGCGGGTAATAAAATGAAAATAAGTATAATAGTAGCAGCTTATAATGTTGAAAAATATATTGAGAAATGTCTTAAATCGATCACTTCTCAAACCTTTAAAGAATTAGAAATTATTGTAGTGAATGATGGCTCCATCGATAGTACCCAAGAGATAATAAATAATATTGCATTAACTGATAAAAGAATCGTGATTATTAATAAACCCAATGGGGGACTTAGCTCCGCTAGAAATGCAGGCTTAGATAAAGCTACTGGAGATTATATTGGTTTTATTGATGGTGATGATTATATAACTGAAGATCTGTATGAGAATCTTTTGGGAGAAATATTAAATAATAAATGTCAGATTGCAATGTGTGCTGTACTTAAAGTTTATTACGATTATTCAGAGCATGATGGTTTAGTAGTTGATTCAACAGTTCTTAATAGGAGAGAAGCCATTAAGGCTTTAATTGAAGAAAAGTACATCAAACATTATGCAGTAAACAAACTTTATCAAGCTCAACTATTTAAAAATGTAAGATATCCAGAGGGAAGATTGTATGAGGATATATTTACCACCTATAAACTTTTTGCTGGAGCAAATAAAATAGCTTACTCTAATAAAATTGGTTATTACTATACTCAAAGACAAGGGAGTATATTGAGGTCAAAATTTAATATAAGGAAATTGGATTGTCTCCAAGCTTTTAGAGAGTTTAAAGTATATGTAGACGCTACCTTTCCTGAACTCAGTGGACAATTATTATGGCGATTAAATTTATCATTAATTAATTCTTTATTAGATATGTTAAAGTCTGAGTCATTATATAGAAACTGTGAATTTAATGAAATGGGTTCAATATTAACGAAAGAAATAAGAAAAAATAGTCTTTTTTATCTTAAGAGTGCTAACATTCCAATGATTTATAGAATTCTAGCTGTCTTTACTTTTGGAGGTTACCCTTTTATGCGGACATTGTTTAAAACACCTTTTATAAAAAGTAAGATATTGAAAAGGTCGACGGAGCTATTATAGGAGGGTGAGAGTATGAAAAAAATCCTATTTGTTATTGATAAAATGACTTTGGGTGGTGCTGAAAAACTACTAATTGATATTGTAAATAATCTTTCAAAAGATAAATATGAAATAACTGTTTTTAAATTATTTAACGGAGGAGAACTTGACAAACTAATAAATAAAAATGTAAAGCAAATTAGCTGGCTAAAAAAACAACATAAAGGTATTTACAGAGTAATTAGATATTTTAACCCTGAGGAAATATATAAAAGAAATATAAAAGAAAAATTTGATATAGAAATCTCGTTTAAAACAGGTATGCCAGAAAAAATAGTGGCAGCTTCACCGAATAAAAGCTCAATTAAAATTGCATGGATCCATGGAGATATGGAGTACCAAAATTATGGTTTAGAAAGTCATAGAACTAAAGAGCTGCAATTTAGGTGTTATTCGAAGTTTAACAAGATTATTATGGATTCGCAAAAATGTGAGAATAGCTTTAAAAAGGTAGTTGGGGATTTTTATAATTTTCATTTGATATATAACGGTGTAGATTTGGAGAAGGTAAAGTTACTTTCAAGAGAAAATAAAGACATACCGTATAATCCCGAGAAAATTACCTTTTCAACCATTTCAAGGTTAAGCTATGAAAAAGGTATTGATAGGTTAGTTCTGGCAGTAGAAAAACTTGTAAATGAGTCGATAAATAATTTTGAGGTTTATATTATTGGCGGTGGAAGTATGAATAAACAGCTCCAAGAAATGATCCATGAGAAAAATTTGAACAATCATATATTTTTACTTGGTGCTAAACATAACCCGTATAAATATCTACCAGAAACTGATGCATTTATTCTTGCTTCAAGAACAGAGGCCTTATGCATTGCGATTATTGAAGCTATGACATTAAAAGTTCCAGTCATTTCAACAAAATGCGGAGGTCCTGAAGAAGTGTTAGGAGAATCTGAATTCGGAGTCCTTGTAGAAAATAGTGTTGAAGGTATATATAACGGAATGAAACAGTTTATTGAAAGAGAAATTCAAATCAAAAATCTTTATTCAGATAAAGGAGCGCAAAGAAGTAAAGACTTCAGTGTTCAAGCAATGATATCGAATATAGAGGAGCTATTTGATAATGTCAGTAAGACCATTGATCAGCATCATTATGCCGATATATAATGCAGAGAAATATGTTTGTGAAACTATTAATAGTATCCTAAATCAATCATTTAATAATTTTGAAGTAATATTAGTAAACGATGGATCGGTGGATCGAAGTGGTCAAATTTGTGATGAATACTCAAAAAAAGATACTCGAATAAGAGTATTTCATATTGAAAATAACGGACCCGGCAATGCAAGAAATTATGGTATTTCCTTAGCAAAGGGTGAATATATACAGTTTGTTGACAGTGACGATGAATTAGCAAGGGATATGCTGGAGCAACTGATAAATTGTATAACTAATGAACCCTCCGATATTGTAGTTTGTGGCGTAAAGAAAATGAATTTTTTGAAACAAGAAACAATCCACTCCTTATCTACACGAGTCTCATTAGATAGGGATATTAAAAAAGATTTCATTAAATTGCTTAAGATGGGTCTTGCTTTTGCACCGTGGAATAAATTATATAAAAAAGAGATTATCGATAAATACAAAATAAAATTTAATAATGAATTACGTTTAGGTGAAGATGCGCTATTTAATATTGATTATTTTTCTAAGGCCAATAAAGTTTACATCTTCGAAAAGCCTTTATATATCTATTTTCAACGAACGTCCAGTTTGACAAATAAATATAATAATGAAAAAGAAAGAATACAGATATTATTATACAATAAATTAATGGAATTTTTTGGTAAAGAGATAGACGCAAATATTATTAAAGAAGTAAATGCATATTATCTTATGGAGTTTAGTTATGTCATATATCAAAATAGTATAGGGATAAAAAATATTGAAGATTTTACCCAAAAAGTTAAAGATACTAAGAGACTCATAAATAGTCCTGAATTTAAAGCTGTGAAAAAAAATAATTATCCTTATAGTTTAATTCAACGTGTTGTATTAGTACTATGCAAACTTAAATGTGAGCCAGTACTATTGCTAATTCTCTATTTTCACAATAAATTAACTAGACCTCTATTTATGAAATAATTCATATTAGAGGTTTTTTATTTTCTCATTCTTAATGACTAATGGTGAAGAACAATACTCTTTCACATAAATTCAAAAAAGGTATTGGAGGCAGAATAGATGCCAACAGTTATTTCAGTTATTATCCCAGTGTATAATGTTGAAAAATATTTAAGTATTTGCCTAAAGTCTGTTTTAGAACAAACAATGGGTGATTTTGAAGTTTTACTTATAAATGATGGTTCAACAGATAATTCTGCTAATATATGTGAACATTACGCACAAATCGATAAGAGAGTAAAAGTTTTTCATACAAGTAACTCTGGACCAGGAAAAGCAAGAAATAAAGGTCTAAAAGAAGCATCGGGTAAATATATAATGTTTATTGATTCTGATGATTATGTTGATCAGAACACTTTTAAAATAGCTTTAAATATAATGGAAAAAAATAATGTGGATTTGGTTATATATTCTTTTTATAAAATAAAGCTGAATGAAATAGAAAAAAGAGAGCTTAGTGAATGTTATTTTAAAGATCCGTTTAGTAAGGCTAGGTTTTTAGAAAAAATTTGGCTTGATGAAGAAATGTTAGCTTCTACGTGGAACAAAATATATAAGTTAGATGTTATTAAGAAAAACAGTATATCCTTCAATGAGGATTTTTTTATGGCAGAGGATTATCTATTCAACATTCAATACATTGATACAATAGAGAAAGGAATTAGTATTAATTCTCCTTTATATCATTATATAAAACATGAAAATAGTGTAACAACTAGAGTTCTATACAACAAGTATTATATTGCTTTGACGGTTTATAAGGAATCCTTGAAGTTACTTAATAAGTATAATATTAAAGAAGAAAAGTATTTAAACAAGATACATAGTGAATATCTAACGGGTCTGTTAAGAGCTATGTATGAAACCACAAGGCATGGTTACAATGAAAACTTAATTGAAAAACTTAAAGAAATAAAAAAATGCATGAATGGAAAAGAAACTAGAGAGCTATTATCAAATTCGCTTGATCTTTCAATGTATAATCGATTTGTAGCATTCTGTTTGAAGAATAAGCAAAGTATATTATATTACATAGCATTTAAAATACGTAATACAGCAAAGGGGTTCTAATATAGACCTTTTTCTAAACAAAATTAATCCAAGAATTCCTTTTAATAATTAGTAGGAACCGCACCTGCGAAATGATTTTTCTGAATATTAGATAAATATTGATTATTCAAATAATTATAAGGGGGATATTATGAATACATTAATTAGACACATAAAACATTATATAAAGTATGGTTTTCTTGGACCTTTTTTACAATATATTTCAAATGAAAAAAATCTAAACAAGTTGAAAAAAAATCATAATATAAAGAGAATTTTTGTAATGCAGACTCCTCAACATGGGAATTTGGGGGATCATGGTATAGCATATGCTCAAAAGGATTTTTTACTAAAGAACATCAATGATTTTGAGTATATAGAAATTCCCTTTGAAGAAGTATTTAAAAAGGCGAGAACTATAAAGAAAATGATAACTTCTGAAGACTTAATAGTGATACATGGTGGGGGAAACATTGGTGATATGTATCTATATGAAGAGTTAACCAGAAGGTTTATTGTTAGTTACTTTAAAAACGTTAGAATTATTTCTTTCCCACAAACGATAAGCTTTAGTAACACTCTTCTTGGAAAGATTGCATTACTGGGTTCTAAGAGAGTTTACAGAAAAAACAAAAATTTTTTTATTGTTGCAAGAGAATCTAAATCATACGAAATAATGAAAAAAGAATTTGGGGAAGAAAAAGTGTTAATGACACCTGATATAGTACTTTCTTTAAATAAAAGGGGAGAAAATGATAGGAAAGGAATTGTTACTTGTTTAAGGAATGATGTAGAACAAAAGATTGATAATAGTTTTAAAAATGATTTGTTAAAACATCTTAAAGAAAAGTATCAAAATGTTAAAGTTTCAGATACAAGAGTAGACTATAGAATATTTATAAGTCAAAGAAATGAAGAGCTACAAATAATATGGGAAACATTCAGAAATGCAGAGGTTGTATTAACAGATAGATTACATGGCATGATTTTTTGTGCAATTACTGGGACTCCATGTATCGTGTTTAATAATTTTAATCATAAAATTGAATATAGTTACAAGAACTGGTTAAGTCATTTAGATTATATCAAGTTTACTCAAAGTGACAATATCGACTATATAATCGACTTAATTGAATCACTAAAGTGCAAAGGTAATTTGAATTTAACAGAAGGAATAAATTCTGGGAATTTTTCAACTCTGATACGTTTAATAAACAACTTAGCTTATTCCGAAAAGATAAAGGAAATAAGTTGAATTTGTTAAGTAAATACTGTTAAAGGTAAAAGGGACAAAAAATGAGAAGCGTTAATTCAATTAAAAATATATCCATTAGTATCGGAACACAATTAATTATCATTTTACTTGGTTTCATATCCAGGAAAGTATTTTTAGATAGCTTAGGGACTGAGTATCTGGGGTTAAATGGAGTCCTTACTAATATTTTATCTATGCTTGCATTAATAGAAAGTGGCATAGGAGCGAGTATCACTTATTTTTTATATAAACCATTAGCAGCAAATGATAAGCATAAAATAATCGCACTAATACAACTATATAAAAAAGCTTATAGAATATTGGCAGTTGCTATTCTCATCTTGAGTTTAGGCTTTTATCCTTTCTTAGATAATGTAATGAAGGGCGGAGAAGCGATATCATATATTAGCGCAGCATACTTTATTTTTGTAACTAAAAGTATGATTTCCTATTTTTTCGCACACAAAGTAGCATTAATAGTAGCTGACCAAAAGGAATATGTATTAACTCGAATAAATATTCTCTTTCATCTAATATCCACTATTGTCAAAATAACGTTACTTGTATTAACAAAAAACTATTTACTCTTCTTATTAATAGAATTAGTAACAGTTTTTATACAATCTTTATTCAACAGTAGGATAGTAGAAAAAAGATATAGTTATATAAAAACAAAAGATCGGTATTCCATTGATAAAAAAGAAAAGGAAAGTCTAGTCCATAATGTAAAAGCATTATTTTTGCACAATATAGGTTATTATGCTGTTTTTGGAACAGACAATCTTCTGATATCATCCTTTGTAGGAGTTGTTATTGTAGGGCTTTACTCTAATTATATAATGATCATTGGCCAGCTCGGGTCTCTTATATCTCCAATATTGGGAGGAATTACTGCGAGTATTGGAAATTTAATTTCTTTGGAAGATACCGAAAAAAAATTTTCTGTTTTTAAAGTAATTTATTTACTGAACTTTTGGTTTTATTCAGTTGGTGTAATTTTTTTATATAACATTTTAGAACCATTTATTAATTGGTGGCTTGGTTCAGGATACTTATTAGATTCACTTACTTTTACCATAATATTGATTAATTTTTATATAACAGGAATGAGAGCATCTATTATAACTTTTAAGCAAACGGGAGGGATTTTTGTTCAGGATAAGTATATGCCTTTACTTGAAGCGGCAATAAATTTAGGAACATCATTATTATTAGTGAAATACTTTGGATTAGCAGGAATCTTTATAGGAACAACCATTAGTTCATTAAGCACTGTATTTTGGAATGCACCTCGTTTGGTTTTTAGGCATGTATTTAAAACCAGTGTGAGAACATATTTTGAAAAATATTTTTTATATGCTTTGTTAACTTTAATAACATGCTATATAACAACTAAAATATGTAATTTTCTTGTGACAGAAACCAACCTTTTATCACTTGTTGTTAAAGGTGTTATTTGTTTAATATTACCAAATGTTATTTATTTAGGTGTTTTTTATAAAAAAACTGAACTTCAATATGTAAAAAATATCTTAAAAAATTTAATTTCAATCTATAAAAAGAATAAGAAAACATCTCATTTGGTTGGCTAATGGGATGTTTTTTCTTTTAACACAAAAAATAATCAAGTCTTCTTAACTATGAATATAAATTAAGGAAAAACTAAGAGGGGATGAAGTTATGAAAATCTTAATTACAGGTGGAGCAGGTTACATTGGAAGTCATACTTGTGTGGAATTATTAAATTCAGGATATGAAATAATTGTAGTGGATAATCTTATGCATAGTAAATATGAAACGTTGAATCGAATTAGTCAAATAACAGGTAAGGATTTTAAATTTTATAAAGTAGATTTACTAAATCAAGATTCTTTAGAAGAAATATTTGTGGAAAATCAAATAGATGCTGTAATCCACTTTGCAGGATTAAAAGCAGTAGGTGAGTCTGTAACCTTACCACTTTTATATTACAAACAAAACATTACAGGCACCTTAAAATTATGTGAAGTAACGAGAAAATATGGTGTCAAAAAAATTGTATTTAGTTCTTCTGCTACAGTATATGGAAAACCTGAATCTGTACCTATATCTGAAGATTTTTTACTAGGAGCAACAAATCCATATGGGCGTACTAAACAGATTATTGAAGAAATCTTCCGTGATCTGAATATGTCTGACCCAGAGTGGAGTGTTGCTCTTTTGCGATATTTCAATCCAATAGGAGCTCATAAAAGCGGACTGATCGGCGAAGATCCAAATGGAATTCCAAACAATTTACTTCCATATATCTCACAAGTAGCTGTGGGGAAGCTTCGTGAACTAAAGGTTTTTGGAAACGACTATCCCACAAAGGATGGAACTGGTGTTAGAGACTATATACATGTTGTAGATCTTGCTCTTGGGCATTTAAAAGCACTAGAAAGAGTATTAGGGTCGAAAGGTGTTGAAGCCTATAATCTTGGTACAGGAAAAGGTCTTAGTGTTTTAGAAGTGGTTGATGCATTTGAAAAGGTATCTGGAAAGAAAATCCCTTACCAAATTGCTGAACGCCGTCCCGGTGATATAGCAATATGTTATGCAAATCCGTTTAAGGCAAAAAATGATCTCGGATGGGTTGCGAGTCGAGGAATTGAAGAAATGTGCGAGGATTCGTGGCGATGGCAATCAAACAACCCAAATGGATATAAGGAAAAAGCAATCATATTTGATTAGTAATTAAGGAAGTAAATTATGGATATTTCCAAGAAAATTACAAAGAATCAGTTTAAGGAAATATTATTATATGCTCTTGAAAAGGGGGAAGGAGCAGAAAATTTAGAGGTAAATGACCTAATAAATGATATTAAACATCTAATTATTTCCACAATAAATAGTTCTAATAGGTCCTAAGGTAACATTATCGTAATTTAGGGAGGAGTATGGGACTTATAATGAAAAGAATATTTGACTTAATTTTTTCTATTCTGTGTATAATTATTTTTTTACCAGTATTGTTATTGACTTCTTTCTTAATAAGAATAAAACTTGGTGCACCAATTCTCTTTAAACAACAACGCCCCGGTTTAAATGGGAAGCTTTTTGCTCTTTATAAATTTCGTACAATGACAGATCAGCGAGATCAAAATGGAGAGTTATTACCAGATTATTTACGACTAACTTCATTTGGTAAACTGGTAAGAAAATTAAGTCTAGATGAGTTTCCGCAGCTCTTTAATGTTATCAAAGGAGATATGAGTTTAATAGGGCCAAGGCCATTACTAAAAGAATATTTATTAATATATACGGAAGAACAAGCTAAACGTCATCATGTTCGGCCAGGAATTACAGGTTGGGCGCAGATAAATGGAAGAAATGCAATCACGTGGGAGGAGAAATTCAAACTAGACGTTTGGTATGTTGAAAATCAAAGTTTCATCCTAGATATAAAAATCTTAATATTAACAATTAAAAAAGTCCTCATTTCAGATGGAATTAGTAGCCACAATCATGTTACTATGCCGAAATTTGGTGAACATTCTTCTAAAAATCAACAAAATAACACATCAATGTAAATACCGTTGCTGTATTTTCTTTAATTAGCTTTACGATATGAAAAACTATCGACCGCCCATTGGTTTGATAGTTTTTTTGCGTTATTAGGAAAATTAAAGGAGTGTTTAATATGTTGATAGATAAAGAAAAAATATACCTTTCATTGGCTCATATGAGTGGAAATGAACAAAAATATATAAATGAGGCGTTTGAAACCAACTGGATCACTCCCTTAGGTCCAAATGTCGATGCTTTTGAAATAGAAACGGCGTCATTTGTTGGAGTGAAAGCAGCCGTTGCAGTAAGTTCAGGAACTGCGGCCATTCACTTGGCCCTTCAATTATTGGATGTTGGTCCTGACGATAGAGTGTTTTGTTCAACTCTTACTTTTGTGGCTAGTGCAAATCCAATATTGTATCAAGGTGCAGAACCTGTATTTATAGATTCAGAACCTGAAACGTGGAATATGTCTCCGCAAGCATTAGAACGTGCTTTAAAGGAAGCTGCTATAGAAGGTAAGCTACCTAAAGCAGTAATCGTTGTTCACTTATATGGTCAAAGTGCAAAAATGGATGAAATTTCGTATTTATGTAATAAATATAACATTCCAATAATTGAAGATGCTGCTGAATCCCTGGGCTCCACTTATAAAGGAAAAGCAAGTGGAACAATGGGCACATTCGGAATATATTCCTTCAACGGCAATAAAATCATAACTACATCTGGCGGTGGAATGCTGGTATCCAACAATAGGGATGCGATAGAAAAAGCACGTTTCTTGGCAACTCAGGCAAAAGATTCAGCCCCATATTATCAACACAGCATAATGGGTTTTAATTATCGGATGAGCAATATTTTAGCTGGAATTGGTAGAGCTCAATTAGAAGTATTAAATGAAAGAGTGAGAGATAGGAGGGCAATTTTTGATTATTATTATCAAAAATTATCTAACTTACCAGGAATAACTTTTATGAATGAGCTCAAAGATACACAATCTAATCGCTGGTTAACCACTATTTTAGTAGAAGAAAAAGATGCAGGAATCTCTTGTGAGTCTTTATTAAAGAACCTTTCAGAAGAAAATATTGAGGCTCGACATGTATGGAAGCCACTACATTTGCAGCCTTTATTTAAAGGTACTGCATATTATTCACATAGTGAAAATGAAAATGTTGCTGAATTATTATTTGAAAAAGGAATATGTCTCCCGTCTGGCTCTGGAATGACAAAGGAACAGCAAGAGCGGGTAATAAATTTTATTCTTAATATCATAAAAGTAAGGGTATAAAAACAAAACTCCTAATAAGGAAGGTAATTATGAACATAATAATAATAGGGTGTCATAGGGGGCTAACTAGATGTGTTATAAAAAGTCTTAAAAATACTAGAATGAAATTTTTATTTATCGGTACCAATGAGCTAACTAAATCAGTGGCACTATCCAAGTTTTGTAAATCATGTCATGAGATAGAAGAAAAAGATTTACATATTGATAGTATCACCCTTATTGAGATTATCAAGACAAAAATGAGTACTAAAGAGAAAAATTTTATTATACCTACTGGTATTCGTTCTACATTGTATGTCAGCAAGTATGCAAGAGTAATTGATGATATCGAAAATTGCTTTCCTATTTCAGATTACAATATATTGAAAATGCTAAATAATAAATGGGATTTCTATTCCTTCCTAATGAAGCATAATATCGCCACACCGATGACAAAACTATTAGAAACCGAAGAAACACAAATAAAAAATAACGACTTATTTTTTCCGGTTATTACCAAGCCGCTCGATAGTGAAAATTCACAAAATGTTATACGGTCAGACAACTATGAGGAATTATTTGAAGTTACAAGAAGAACTAATACTCAATTATTGGTTCAAGAATTTATCCCAGGTTACGATGTAAACTTGTGTATCTTCAGCATAAATGGAAAAATTAACGCTTGGACTATTAATAGTAGAACAGATAAGGGGTTAGTATTTGAGGAAAATAAAGAAATCCTACAAATTGGAGAAGCGATAGTAGAAATTTTAAATTTTACAGGATTAATTCACTTTGATTTAAGGATAAATAAACAAGATGGAATAATTAAAGTCATTGAATGTAATCCAAGAGTTTGGGGAAGCATTCTTCATTCAGTTTATGCGGGTGTAAACTTTTTGGAGTTAGCGGTTAATTCTCAAAATAGTACATTTAATAAAATTGAACCTGGTACTGTTTCTTTAAACAAAATTTCACTTATGAATAACTTAAAAGATCTCTCTATAACAAGTAAGGATATTAAATCAATATTTATCCAAGCTAAATACTTCTTTAGTGATCCTATTTATGAGTTGGACTTCGTTATTAATAACAAATGATTGTAAGGATATGAAATTAGCAATGCATTTACTGTGTCTCCCAAAAAGAGGGGGGAAGAGAAAAAGTGGTAGCAGGAAAACTTGGTTTGCTGTTCAAAAAATTATTTCATGTATATAGATCAAGACTTTATTCAATACACTTTGGGGATGAAAAGAATATCAATCCGAAAATTAATATATCATTTAAACCAATTAACGATGAAAACTATTCTCTTGTAAAGACATTTCGGGGTGATGAATATATTAAAGAATTCAAAGAAATGTTGAATTTGAATGATTTTGGACTGTATGTATATGTTAATGAGGAACCTGTGGGCTATGGTTGGGCGAAGTTAAAAAACTCAAAAGACTATTTTTATATTATAAACAATTGTTACCTGTGCCGTTTTTTTGTCTCACCGGACTATAGAGGCTTAAATATTTATCCAAGCATAATAAAAGAAATAATGACTATTATCAATAAAGAATACGGAATAAGAAAGTTTTATATTGCTGTAGATAAAACAAACGTTTCATCTATTAATGGAATTACTAAAGTAGGTTTCAAATTCAGGAAAGAACACCGATTCATAAGAGGCTGTAAGATGACTTTAAAAAAGTATCAACTAAGCTAGCATATGTCTTACTAAATAAGATACAACAATTTTTGGGCATTCGTGTTCTTTTTAAGGAGGGATTTTAACTTGAATATTCATTAGATAGATTACTTAAAGGAGTTAATAACTTCAAGATTTATCAAAAAGGACGGGTGATAAAAAAGTGAAGGCAAAGTTTACTACCTCAATAATTAAGGGAATAGCTGCAGCAATCCCAAAAGATATTCTTGGTCTCATCTCATTAGGTTCACAATACGGAAATGAAGAGGTTAAGAGAATCATAGCAAGTACTGGCGTTGAGCAAGTTCGAGTAGCTCGAAATGACCAGTGTACATCAGATTTATGTGCTGCAGCAGCTAAAGAGTTGTTTTCAAAACTTGAAATAGAGCCTTCAACAATAGATGGGATTGTTTTTGTTTCTCAAACCCCTGATTATAAGATGCCTGCTACAAGTGTTTTATTGCAGCATCGACTTGGTTTGCCTAAAACAGCTGTTGCAATTGATATAAATTACGGTTGTTCTGGCTTTGTATATGGTCTATATCAAGCGTTTATGATGGTTGAAGCAGGTGGCTGTGAAAGAGTATTACTTTGTGTGGGTGATACTTCCACAAAAATGGTTCATCCAGGTGACCGTTCCGTAAGAATGGTTTTCGGTGATGGAGGCAGTGCAACACTTATTGAAAAAGGAGAATCTACCTCACATTTCATATTAAAATCAGATGGAGCTGGTGCAGAATATTTGATAATACCTGCAGGTGGATCACGAAAGCCACTTAGTGAAGAAACATCGATTCCTTTTGAAGCAGAGGATGGGAATATTCGAAATGAAGAAACTGTTCGGATGAATGGGATGGAAATAATGACTTTCGCTTTAAGAGAAGTTCCACTTATGATAGATGAGTTGCTTGATAGTTCGGGATGGAAGAAAGAAGATGTAGGAACGTTTGCACTCCATCAAGCGAATAAGTTTATGTTGGATTATTTGAGAAAAAAAATGAAACTACAAAAGAATTCAGTGCCAATAGCTGTATCAAATGTAGGCAATACTGGTCCTGCTTCTATACCTTTAATGTTATCGATAAAACACAAGGAACTATCTGAGAGTAATCAACTTCAAAAAGTGGTTTGTTGTGGCTTTGGAGTAGGGTTATCATGGGCATCTTGTTCACTGGACTTATCTTCAACTTACATTTTAGATCCAATTGAAGTGTAATTAATTTAAAGGAAAGAGGAATATAAAATGCGTGATAAAATCTACAATTTAGTTCTTTCGGAAATTGAGGAATTTAATGATATTTTTAATAAAAACATACCAGTCCAATTTGGCAATGATACGCCTTTATATGGAAAAGAAGGAGTTTTAGATTCATTAGGCCTGGTTTCCTTAATTGTCATGATTGAACAGGCAATTGAAGATGAACTCAATGTGTCACTAATTTTGGCAGATGAGAAGGCTATGTCTCAAAAAACCAGTCCGTTTTTGAATATCGGTCTACTAGTTGATTATATTAATAGTTTAATGGAAGAGGAGATGGCAGCGTGGACAGACCGATAACCTTAATAACTGGAACCCGGAAAGGAATCGGCAAGTATTTAGCTGAACATTATGTACGGAAAGGGCATCTTGTTATTGGATGCAGCAGAAATGAATTGAATTGGAGCCTAGAAGGGTATGAGCACTACGAAGTAGATGTTACAGATGAGGCAGGGGTAAAAGTATTATTTTCAACGATTAAAAAAAAATATGGAAGATTAGACCATTTGATCAACAACGCTGGTGTAGCATCCATGAATCATTTTATTCTGACTCCTGTATCAACAGTAAATAAGATTTTGAATACCAATGTTATCGGAACTTTCCTCTTTTGTAGAGAAGCATCAAAGCTTATGCAAAAAAGAAGATACGGCAGGATTGTCAATTTCACAACAGTAGCTGCTCCTCTAAAGCTTGATGGTGAATCAATATATATAGCATCGAAAGCGGCTGTTATTTCATTTACGGAAGTTATTGCAAGGGAGTTAGCTTCTTATGGAATAACTGTAAATTCGATCGGACCTACTCCTATCGAAACGGACCTAATTCGTTCAGTTCCTAAGGAAAAATTAGAAGCACTTATCGATAGGCAAGCAATAAAAAGGTACGGAACGGTAGAAGATGTGGCAAATGCAATAGATTTCTTCCTTCAGAAGGAGAGCTCATTTATAACAGGGCAAACACTATTTCTAGGAGGGGTATAATGTTTATCGATTTTTTATTGGAACAATTTGAAGGAAATTCAGGTAAAGAGGCTATCATTTGGCAAGATGAGACCTATACATACCTGGAAATCCTTGAACTCTATCGGAACTGGAAAATGAAATTAGAAAATGAAAAACTTCCTGTGGGAAGCGTGGTTGCATTAGATGCGGACTTTTCCCCGGCGTCTATTGGTTTGTTGCTCGCATTAATTGAATCTAAATGCATTATTGCTTTGTTAAGTAAAGCTGTAAAGGAAAAGAAAAAGGAATTTTGTGAAATTGCAGAAGCAGAATATATAATTTCATTTAGTTCTGATGATAATGTTTCGGTCATTAAACAAGAAACGAAAGCAGGGCATGAAATTCATGCTAAGCTTCGCAAATTAGGACACCCTGGAGTTATTCTCTTTTCTTCGGGATCAACGGGTAAAAGTAAAGCAGCAGTCCATGACTTTGTACCATTATTAGAAAAGTTTAAAACTAAAAGACATTCCAAGCGTACGATTGCATTTTTACTATTCGATCATATAGGCGGGCTTAATACGATGTTTTATACATTTTCTAATGGCGGCTGCCTAGTAACAGTTCAAGATCGGTCACCAGATGCCGTTTGCTCTGCAATCGAAAAATATCAGGTTCAGATCTTGCCAACATCACCTACCTTTATCAATTTGATTATGTTAAGTGAATCCTACAAGGGTCATAATTTTGAAAATCTTGAATTAGTGACTTATGGAACAGAAGTTATGCCAGAAACAACATTAAAGAAGTTTCACTCTTTATTTCCAAATATTCGTCTTCAGCAGACTTACGGTCTTTCAGAGGTTGGAATACTCCGTTCAAAATCAAAATCCTCCGATTCTCTATGGGTAAAAGTTGGCGGTGAGGAGTTCCAAACTCGAGTCAGGAATGGAATGTTAGAAATAAAGGCGAAATCTGCTATGCTTGGATATTTAAATGCACCATCTCCTTACTCAGAGGACGGTTGGTTTATGACCCAAGATCAAGTAGAAGTTGACGGGGAATATATTAAAATTCTAGGCAGGACATCTGAAATCATTAATGTAGGTGGGGAAAAGGTATTTCCGGCGGAGGTGGAGAGTATTATCCAGTTGATGGAAGGTGTTCAGGAGGTTGTTGTTAGCTGTGAAGCTAACCCAATCACGGGTCAAATGGTTAAAGCTTCTATCAAACTATCAACATCTGAAAGTATAAAGGATTTCAGAGTACGTTTACTTAATTTTTGTAATGATAAATTGCCTAGATATAAAATTCCTCAGAAACTTATATTAGTTGATAAATGGATGCATAATGATCGATTTAAAAAAACGAGGACTGTTTAATATTTAAAAGCAAAATGGACGACGAGGCCATATAGGGTGGAATATGGAGGTGATTTTTTGGAAAAAGGTAATAATAGTCGATGGATCGTTTTCATTTTGAAATTATTTATTATTACTATCCTTATTTATTGGGGGTTCAACAAAATAATAAAAATACCGAATCAACATGTATTTGATTTTTTACTACAAAATTTGGAAGGTGAAACCCCATCTGGATCTCCTTCTTCGTTAACTTTAAATGGAACAAGTTATGACTTAAAACCTAAGGAAAACTATCGGTTAGTTGTAACTGCTAATTATTCAAATGGATCTAGTAAAAAAGTCACAAATGAAAGCCTTTTTTCTACATCAAACAAGAAAGTTGCTATGGTAAATACTTCTGGTGTAATTTCTGCAGTAGGTTCAGGATTTGCTAGTATTACAGTCAAATATGAAGGTGAAACCAAAACAATTCCTGTGTCAGTATCCAGGAATGGTAAACAGGTAAATGTAAAAGATTTTGGTGCTAAGGGGGACGGAATTCATGATGATACGGATGCCTTCCAAGATGCAATAGACAATTTATCGAAAAAAGGTGGAGGGGATGTCATTATTCCGATAGGAACCTATATTTTACAACCTATCTTCCTTAAATCCAAGGTTAATCTTGTAGGTGAAAATCGTGATAACGTCATTATAAAACTATCTGATCATGCACCAGATGACTATACTCGTGTCATAAACTTGATAAATACAAGTAATACAAAGATTCAGAACATAACATGTGATGGGAATAATAAAAACCATCCTAATGGAATAGAACACATGCACTGTATCTTTGCTTGGGATAGCAAAAAGATATTAATTGATAATAATCGACTAATTAATGCTGTCGGGGACGGAATCTCTATTTCAGGATCATCAAAAACAAGTAATTACGTCATAATTTCAAACAATATTTTAAAAAATAATCGGCGCTCAAATATTGTGTTGGAACAAGTTAATAATCTTGAAATCTTTAATAATATTAGCACATCAAATATAGGACGTCCGGCCCTGCATTTTGAGCCATGGGAAGAAATGTCTTTCTATAACGCAGAAATTCATGATAATTCGTTTATTTCTAATACAGAGGGATATTGTGTTCAACTTGAAGGTGGAAAGGATTCAGGGAATTTCTACCATAATGTTGATTTTTATGACAATACGGTAAACTGTCCTAATGGCCAATTTCTTGTTATGGAAACAAAAGATGCAAATATTCATCATAATACGCTTGATGTTTCATCCGTATTTGTTTGGATTAAAAATGAAGACCTTAAAATTAGTAAAAATAAGATAGACTCAAAAAATGGCATTGTAATTGAAGGGACATGGGGGATGCTTTCTAAAAGAACCCATATTTCTGATAATATTATCAACACTTCAGGTTATGGCGTTCACATTATAGCTGGTGCGCGGGATACTAAGATTATTCGAAATAAATTTACCGGTTCTGGAGTTAATGGGATCTCATTCTTTGCATCAGTTAAGGATATTACCAATACTACAGTAGCGGATAATACGTTTAATAATTTTGAGTACGGTGTTTTTACGGACTACGATGTATATAATGATATGCGTATTAATGGTTTATTGATTCGGGGGAATAAATTTACAAACCTAAGAGAATACGCGCTTTTCATAAAGGGAACTACTCGGAATATTACCTTTGATAACAATATTGTAAAAAAAGCTTCGGGTGTATATATTTCTGTAGAGGATCGTCTAATGTCTAATATTAAGATAACTAATAACATAATTTTAGGAGGAAAAAGGGGGATTATTCAAAGACAATACAGTAATGGTGCTTTGAAAGGATTAATTATTTCAGAAAATAAGATTTCAAATACAACCGATAAAGGTGATAATTATTTAACAGGTGCTGCAATTGAATTAGATCGTAATTCTGAACCACCTACAAATGTTTTAATAAGAAATAATGTGTTAACGGATAACGCACAAAACTTTATAACTGTACCTGATTCACTATCAAGGTCTGTTCAAAATAATATTGTTGGGAGGTAGTTCGCGGGATCGAAGAAATTTATTATCCAGGGGGTGATAAAATGAAAAAAAGGAATTGACCAATGGAAAAAAATAAAACGATCCTAATTATTACAATACTAATAATATCTATACTAGTTATTTACACAATACTTGACAATAATCGAATTAAGATAGTTGAACAAGAAGTGAGGATTGACAATTTACCAGATGAGTTGAAAGGATTTACGATTCTTCAGGTTACAGATTTACATGAAAAAGAATTTGGTCAAAATCAAGTTAGATTAATTGAGAAGATAAATTCAATATCATTCGATGTAATTGTGTTTACAGGGGATATGTTAGTAAACAGTGAAAGTACTAATTATAAACCTTTTTTCACTTTGTTGGAAGGGATTGATAATAAAGATGAGGCTTTGTTTGTGCCTGGTAATTCCGATCCAGATATTTACTCATTAAATAAAGATACGCTCTATAAGGAAACGGATCTTATTTCAGGTATGGAGAAAAGAGGAGTTAAGCTTCTTGAATCTTTGCATACAATAAGGAAAGGCAGTACAAAAGTACATTTCATTGATTTTGAGTTTTCTATCCAGGATAAGGATAGTGCCATAAAATCAATTGAAGATACTTTGGAAACAGAAAATAGCTCAACTAAATATTTAAACCACCAAAAACAATTATTTGATGAGTTTTCATCACTTGATCACAAGTTTGATTCAGATGTTTTAATTGGATTGACTCATTTCCCAATTGTTGATGAAAGACTTGATTACTTAATTTCAAATTCGAATTTTATAATCAGAGATTACGATCTGGTCATAGCAGGGCATTACCATGGTGGACAAATTCGACTTCCCTTTTTGGGTGCAATTTTTATTCCTGAAGGCTGGTACCCTCGAAAAGGGCTACTTCCTCCGCAGGACAGGGTAAAAGGTTTATGGGGATATAAAGATATAAAACAATACGTAAGTACTGGATTAGGTAGTAGTGAGGCACTTCCATTATTAAAATTTAGGTTATTTAATACCCCTGAAATTAATTTGTTAACATTAAGGGATGCTAAATAAACATTAAATGAAACCAAGGTCAGGGTTAAATTAATACAAAAATTTTTTTAGGTTAAGTGTTCTTTATAGTGAACTGTTTTTTGCCACTATTTTTAAAAAGGGGAAATAAAGATGGATTCTAATCTTAGGACTGCGTATATTTTACAAATTCATAAAAATCCGGATCAGGTAAACCTGTTTATTAATCAGCTAATTTCAGAAGAACAAGCAGATATTTATGTTCATATTGATAAAAGAAGTTATGAAAAAGTACAAGAGAAAATAGTTAAAAGCCCAAATGTGAAAATTTTAGAAAAAAGTATTATCTGCGACTGGGGTGATGTAAGCCAGGTAACTACAACGATTCTTCTGTTGCAAGAAGTGGTAGCTTCAAAGCAAAATTATGATTTTGTTTGTTTTAGAAGTGGTCAAGATTTACTAGTTAAAGATGGTTTTAAAGACTTTTTGGTTGAGAATACAGGGAAAATATTTATGTCATTTAAAGATATAAGCAGTCAAGATCTAGGATTAATGAAAATTAATTGGCCTAAAATTACGCGTAGAAGATTTACTACTGCACACCCTTATAGAGTTTTTAGGAGATTAATCCAAGATTTATTTCATAATGGTATTAATATTTTTCCTAATTTAAAATATTGGCCTCAAGATTATACATTTTATAGTGGTTCACAGTGGTTTACTTTACCTTTTGATGTAGCAAGATACATTATTAAGTTTCTAGAAGAAAATAAATGGTATAAAAATTTTTTTGAAAATACCTATACCCCTGATGAATGGTTTTTTCATACATTAATCATGAATTCACCATATAAATCCAATGTGATGGATAATAACTTATTGTTTTTAAAGTGGGGAGAAAATTTTAATGATCGAAATTCTCCACAGAATTTAACTGTTAACGATATTCAGATAATTGAGGAATCAAACCAGTATTTTGCAAGAAAATTTGATGAGGATATCGATAATGATGTGATTGAATATTTTGCTAACAAGGTAAGATTTTGTAGTAGTTCAATTATGAAAAAAAATAACCATCAATTAATTAATATTTAAGTGAGATGATCTTAGCAATGAATATAAATTTTCATAAAATTAATGAATTAGAACGGAAGTTTGGAACTTCATTTTATTTACTAGATGTTAATAAATTAAGATTAAATTACCAAAAAATTAATAATGCATTTAAAAACAGATATACAAATTTTATTATAGGTTATTCATATAAAACCAACTATTTACCTTATTTGTGTAAGGAGATGTCCAGGTTAGGTGCCTATGCAGAAGTAGTATCAAGATTAGAATATGATTTAGCTTTAAAAATAGGTGTCGATCCTAGAAAAATTATTTTTAATGGTCCATTAAAAACATCAGATGATATAGAAACTGCTTTGGAGAAAGATAGTATTGTAAATATTGATTCACTTTACGAAATAGATTATATAACAACTTTTTGTATAAATAACCATGAAAAACAAGTGAAAGTTGGAATAAGAGTTAATTTCGATATTTCAAATGATGAAAGAGGTATTCTTCAAGAAGGATTTGAAATAAGCAGATTTGGAATTTGTGTTTCAAACGGGAATTTTCAATACGCAGTTAATGAACTCAAAAAGTTAGATAACGTTAAAATTGTTGGTTTACATGGTCATTTCTCCACCAGTGAGAGAAAGGTTAAAACATACGGTACGATTACAAAAAAACTATGTGAGTTAGCTAAGCAATATATTGGGGATTCAGTAGAATACATTGATATAGGAGGAGGAATTTATGGTGAAGTGCCTTCATCCTTTAACCTTCAAACCCCAAATTTTGATGATTATGCAGAAGAGGTTTGTTATATTATGAATTCTGAATTTAGCCATAAAGATAAAAGACCTTATTTAATATTAGAACCTGGTATCTCCATGGTAGCGAATGTATTTTCATTTTTTGCAAAGGTTATTGAAGCCAAAAAAATTCAAGATCAATATTTTGTGCTTATTGATGGTAGTGTACATAATATTAAGCCTACAATGCATAAAAAAAATCTACCAATGAAAGTTATGAGAGAACGAAGTGAAACCCAAAAATATGTCTCGTACAACATTGTTGGATACACATGTATGGAAAAAGATTACTTAGCTTATGGAGTGGAGGGGGAATTACCAAATAAAAATGATTACGTTATTTTCGATAATGTTGGCGCCTACACGATTGTATTTAACCCGCCATTTATTAAAGAAAGACCAAGTATTATTGCTTTAGATGATAAAGAAATTTTCTTAGTTAGAAAAAAAGAAAGCCTTACTGAATTTTTTAATGAAAATCTTTACGTGTTCAATAATGAATTTGAGGGAAAATTTGTATGAATATTTTAGTATGCAGTGTAGGTAGACGAGCGAAGTTAATTCAATATTTTAAAGAGGAGTTAAGTAAAATTGGGGGAGAAGTTATCGCAGTAGATTGTGATTCTTCAGCACCAGCTTTATATCTGGCAGATAAATCAGAGATAGTTCCCCCTATTACTAACCCAAACTATATAAAGCATATTATGCAATTATGTGAAAAATACAAAATAACCGCAGTGTTGAGTCTGATTGACCCTGAATTAAGTTTATTTGCAGAACATAAAGAAGAATTTGAAAAAAATAATATTAAAATCATTGTGTCCAACAGAGAAGTGGTAAATATTTGCTTTGATAAATACTTAACCTATAAATATTTACACGAATATGACTTACCTGTAGTCCCAACATATAAAAACATTAATGAAATAATAACTGATATTGAAAGGAATTGGATTAAGTTCCCAATCATTGTTAAACCAAGAAATGGCAGTGCTAGCATTGGAATTTCAATTATTAATTCAGTTGAAGAACTTTATGCTATTTGGAAAGATAATAATGAATTAATTATGCAACCATTTATTGAGGGAGAAGAATATGGTGTTGATTGTTATATTGATTTGATAAATTATAAGACCACTAATATTTTTTGTAAAAGAAAAATTAAGATGCGGGCTGGAGAGACTGACAAGTCTGTAGCTGTGTATAATCCGATGCTATTCGAATTAATTGATAAAGTAATTCAAGTGCTTAATCCAATCGGTCCGATTGATATTGATTGTTTTAAAACTGATGGAGGATTTATCATTTCAGAAATAAACCCAAGATTTGGTGGAGGATATTTACATGCTCACGAAATGGGACAAAACTTCGTTAGAAATATAATTAATAATCTATCAGGTTTTTCTAATCAAAGAGATATAGGGAATTATTCTGAAGGGTCGGTAATGATAAAGTTTGATGAGGTTATGGTACTTAACTCGTTGGGTAAGCTTAAGCGATAGTTGGACTTTATATATTACTGTAAAAAGGAGTGGGTAATTTGTATGAGGTAATTTCTTATCAGCAGAGGAACCGATGGGAAGAAGTATTAAATCAACTTACGAAAAAAGATATCTTTTATGAGCACTCTTATAACCATTTGTATCAAAGTTTGGGAGATGGTGACCCTCATTTGTTTTTTTATGAAGATGAAAGAGGGAATAAAATTTGCTATTCATTTTTTAAAAGAAAAATAAATCTTTTGTCGTTCCTTCGAGATGACGTGATGGAAGAAAACTTTTATGACATTATTACTCCAACCTATGGCTATGGAGGTCCTATTTCCGATGTAGAAGATAAACTGGTGATAAAACAATTCAGACAGGAATTTGAGGAATATTGTCAAAAAGAAAATGTTATTTGTGAATTTATAAGATTTCATCCCTTACTCCAAAATGCTAAATTTATGGAGGATTTAATGGAAGTTTCATATGATAGGGAGACTATTTATATTGATTTGACAAAAAGTGAAGAAGATATTTTTAAAAGTTATCATAAAAATCATAAAAGAAATGTAAATAAAGGAATAAAAAACCAACTAGAGTTTAAGGTTTTTATGAAGGAAGAAGCTTTTCAAAGAATTGAAGAGTTTTATCAGCTTTACAAAGAAACAATGGATAAATTAAATGCTTCCGCCCATTCATATTTTTCAACAGATTATTTGAAAAATTTGTTGTCAAGTTTATACGATAAATCAATGATAGGAGCAGTCTTTTTTAATAACAAGATTATTGGAGCTGCTTTGTGTATGTACGAAGGAGGTCTATTACATTATCACCTTGGTTGTTCTAAGAAAGAATATTTACACTTAGGTGGGAATGTTTTTCTACTTCATAATATTGCTATTTGGGGAAAACAAAACGGCTTAAATGTATTTCATTTAGGAGGGGGGCATGTAGGAAGAGATTCTTTGTTTCAATTCAAATATCGTTTCAATCCTTATGGAACCCTTGATTTTTATATTGGTAAAAAAGTTCATAATCCGCAGAAATACAAAAAGTTAGTTGATAAATGGGAAGAATATTATGATCAAGAGTCTCAAAAAAATTTCTTTCCAATATATCGTAACAAACCAAAGAAAACTGAACTAGTACAGGGGTAAGGAATATTTTTTTTAGTTCATCGTTCTTTATAAAGAATTGATTAGGTGTAATTATTCATGTGAATGTATAGTTGTTTATACATTTTAGAGAGGATGATCAAAGTGAAAAAAGAAAAATTTTTAGAAGAATTAGGCCATTTATTGGAAGTAGAGAGGGCAGAGTTAACCAATAACTATTATTTAGAAGATAATGAGAACTGGGATTCCTTAGCTCTTATTTCGGTTATTGTAATGTTTGATGAGCATTTTCAACAAACAGTTTCAAATGAGGCAATAAGGGAGTGCATTGTAGTAGGAGATTTATTAAAACTTGTAAATGACAAATTGCAGTTAACAGAAATTTAGTATCCTTTTCAACCATTGAATAATAAAGGAAGATAAAAAATGAAAAAAGTGATTATAGTTGGTGCTGGTGGACTTGGAAGAATGATATATAGTTGGCTTCCAGATTTTTCAGATGAAGATTTAGAGCCTATTGGGTTTATTAGTGACAGATTAGATCTTCTTGAAGGTTATAACTATGACATTCCCATATTGAGTACAATAAAGGAGTATCAACCGCAAGATGATCATGTTTTAGTGATGGCAATCGCTAATCCGATAGATAAGCTAGAAATCGCAAAAGATCTTGAGGACCGAGGAGCTAGTTTTAAAAGTTTAATTCATCCCACTGCTTTAGTAGGTAAAAATGTTGAAATTGGTAAAGGAAGTGTAGTTTGTCCACGTGCCATTTTGACATGTGATATAAAAATAGGCGACTACGTTTTGCTTAATTTAGGTGTAACAATTGGTCATGATGTCCAAATAGGTGATGGTTGCACAATTAATTCCCATTCAGATGTAACGGGAAGTGCGAAACTTAGTACAGGGGTATTTCTAGGTAGTCACGCAGTAGTAATGCCAGGTGTAAAGGTGAAGGATTTCGCAAAGATTGGTGCTGGAAGTGTTGTTATTAAACAAGTAAGCTCTGCTACAACGGTATTTGGAATCCCAGCTAAGCAAGTATGATTTTATTTGAAGAACCAATGATTTATAATTAATATTCTTTTATTACACGACGGTTAATTTGGTAGGTAGTTACTTTAAAACTAACAAGAATTAAGACTCAGAAGATAGCCTATCCAATTTTCGGAAGGTAAACTATAAGGAGTGTGTAACTATGATTCATTGGTTTTCGTTTTTTCTTAATGCCTCATTGCCTACTTTTATTTTGTTTTCAAGGCTTGATTTTTCTACTTTCAATTTTTTTAAAAACAATCCAATATTAGGTATTGGTTTTATACTGTTCATCCCAAATTCCCCCTTCCTTCCCCTTTCATTAGCAATGAAATAAATAAATAAATAAATAAATCCATTAAAAGAATAGCCACTTTTGAGACAAGTTCAGTATCTTCGCAATTTATACTTTACCAAGTTCTATTTGTAAATATTTAACGCCAGCAACTCAATGATCCTCGGCAAAACTCGAGTCAGATTATGATAAAATAGTATGGATATGCAAAAATTCCGCTCAGACAAGGAGGTACAAAACATGTCTGTTCGATTCATCATTGGGCGGTCTGGAAGCGGAAAGACTCAAAACTGCCTAAACGAAATACGGGAAAGGCTTATAGAAAATCCCGGCGGGGCCCCAATTATTTACTTGGTGCCAGAGCAAATGACGTTTCTATCCGAACAAAGACTTGCAACAACACCCGGACTTGGTGGAATGATCCGTGCACAAGTCTATAGCTTCACTCGTTTGGCCTGGCGCGTTCTCCAAGAAACTGGTGGATTCAACCGCTATCACTTAAACAGCACCGGGATCAGCATGCTGATTCGGAAAATTATCGAGGATCAAAAGGACGAGCTTACACTATTTAAAAGAGCAGCAGATAAAAATGGCTTTATCGAACAAATGGAGCAAGTATTAACTGAATTTAAGCGATATTGTATTCATCCGGAGGAACTAGCTGAAAAATCGAAACAAACAACCAATCAAAAATCGCTTCATGATAAACTCCACGATCTTGAACTCATTTATCAACGATTTGAAGAAGCTTTACATGATAAATATATTGATTCTGAAGATTACTTTCGCCTCTTAGCCGAAAAGGCAGCAGCTTCTTCCTTTTTGAAAGAAGCGGAAGTGTATATAGATGGATTTTATAGTTTTACCCCGATTGAGTATCTGGTAATTCAGCAATTAATGAAGCATTGCAAGCGGGTCACCCTCTCATTAACTCTCGATCAGCCTTTTACCAATACAAGTCCAGAGGAGCTTCATCTTTTCCGAATGACAGGGGATACATGCCAGACTCTGAATGACATGATTCATTCAGAAGGAATTTCCTTGGAAGAACCTCTTGTATTAGGTGAGGCATTTAGATGGACAAATCCTTCTTTTCTCCATCTTGAAAAATTCTTTGACTTTTTGCCTGTGCAACCCTTTCATGATGAAACGACAGCGATCCATATTGCTCAAGCGGCCAATCGCAGAGCGGAAATCGAAGGGATTGCACGATCTATAACAGCTCTAGTTCGGAAAGACGGTTATCGATATCGCGAGATCGCGATTTTATCAAGAAACAGCCATGAGTATCGAGATGTTCTCGAGGCCGTTTTTGAAGACTATCAAATTCCATTTTATATTGATCAAAAGTCGTCGATGCAGCATCATCCACTAATCGAGTTGCTGCGGTCAAGCTTGGAAATCATTAATGGAAATTGGCGTTATGAACCAATCTTTCGTGCGGTAAAAACAGAGCTTCTTTTTCCTCATGACAGCAATCCACTTAAGCTTCGTGAGCAGATGGATCGATTGGAGAATTATGTTTTAGCCTTCGGAATTCAGGGGGACAAATGGACGAGAAAACAGCCTTGGGTTTATCGAAGAATAAGAGGATTAGAACTTGAAAGCCTCCCACAAACTGATTCTGAAAAGAGGGTGGAGGAAGAGCTAAATGAATTAAGGCAAATGATCACAGCACCGCTGCTTCGCTTTGCACGTCGAATGAAAAAAGCGGGGAATGGTCAGGAGCTTGCCGAAGCCCTCTATTTATTTTTAGAAGAATTAGAGATTCCAAGAAAGCTTGAGCGTTGGAAACAAATAGAAGAGGAGAAAGGGAACCTAGTTAAAGCCCGTGAGCATGACCAAGTATGGGATGGGGTCATTGACCTCCTTGATCAATTTGAAGAGATGCTGGGGGCAGAAAAAATCCAAGTGAAACAATTTGCGACGATTATGGAATCAGGAATTGAATCACTCCGCTTTTCTCTCGTTCCACCTGCCATGGACCAAGTTGTCGCAGCTGATTTAGAGAAATCCAGACTTGAGGAAATCAAGGTGGCATTTGTGATCGGTTTAAATGAAGGGGTTATGCCAGCAAAGCTGAGTGATGAAGGAATTTTTGCAGACGAGGACCGTGAGTCATTACTTGCGAAGGGGTTGAAAATGGCTCCATCTAGCCGGACGCGACTGCTTGATGAGAATTTTCTTGCCTATAAGGCCTTTACGATCCCTTCAGAGATGTTGTTTTTAACCTATCCGTTAGCAAATGAAGAAGGAAAGGCATTGATTCCATCTCCTTTTGTCAAAAGGATGCAGGAGCTGTTTCCACATGCACAGGAGCATACATTTGTAGCGGACCCTGCCGATTTGACAGAAGAAGAGCAGCTCGAATATGTCTGCAATGACAATACAACGCTTGCTTATTTGACAGCACAGCTTCAGCTTAAGAAGCAGCGTTACCCGATTTATGATTTTTGGTGGGATGTTTATAACTACTATATGGAAAGTGATAAATGGCACGGGATTGCAGCAAAGGTGTTATCAAGCCTTTTTTATGAAAATAAGACGAAAATGCTACCTGAAGAGGTTAGTCAGGAGCTATACGGTGATAGCATACAGGCCAGCGTGTCGCGGATGGAATTGTTTCATAGCTGTCCATTTTCGCACTTTGCCCATCATGGATTAAAGCTGCGTGACCGGCAAATATTCCGCTTGGAAGCACCCGATATTGGGGAGCTGTTTCATGCTGCATTAAAGCAAATTGCTGATACGGTCAACGAGCAAAACTTGTCGTGGGCGAAAATGTCCAGGGAACAATGTGAAATGTTAGCCGGAAAAGCTGTAGAAATACTCGCACCAAGACTGCAAAATGAAATCTTGCTTAGCTCTAATCGACACGCTTATTTAAAACGGAAGCTAGAGAAGATTATCAGTCGGGCTACTTATGTATTGAGTGAACATGCCAAAGCGAGCGGCTTTTCACCAATTGGGCTTGAACTCGGCTTCGGACCAAAAGCAGAACTCCCTCCAATCCAGTTTTCATTAAAAAACGGAACGAGGATGGAGTTAGTGGGTCGAATTGACCGTGTCGATAAAGCGGAGGAAGGCGACAACGTTTTCCTAAGAGTCATTGATTATAAATCGAGTGAACGGGATTTAAATTTGAGTGAAGTGTATTATGGCTTGTCGCTGCAAATGCTAACATACCTTGATATTATTATTACTCATTCAAAAGCGTTAGTAGGGCGTAATGCCGATCCGGCCGGGGTTTTGTATTTCCATGTCCATAACCCGATTATTCAAGCGACGAAAATGCTCTCACTAGATGAAATTGAGCAAGCCATATTAAAGCAATTTAAGATGAATGGTTTGATCCTCGGCGAACAGAGCGTGATTCAATTAATGGACAAAACATTAGAAACAGGGGATTCACAATTGATTCCTGCCGGGATCAATAAAGATGGCAGCTTGAAAAAAAGGTCGAGGGTTGTGACGAAGGATGAGTTTGCCCAGTTCACTCATTACGTTAGAGACACGTATGTCAAAACTGGGAACCGCATGTTAGATGGGGTCGTTGATATTTCACCATATAAAATGAAAAATAAAACGTCTTGCACGTTTTGTTCATTTAAGTCGATTTGTCAGTTTGACCCATCATTAAAAAATAATGAGTATCGAAATTTGCCGATCTTATCGAAAGAAGAAATTCTCGAATCGATTCAAAAGGAGGATTCATCAATTGGTTCGTTCGATCATACCTCCAAAACCGAATGATGTTAACTGGACAAAAGACCAGTGGAATGCAATTTATGCAAAAAACCAGGATATCCTCGTAGCCGCAGCAGCTGGCTCCGGGAAAACAGCCGTCTTAGTAGAGCGGATGATTCAACGAATTCTCGCTGTAGAGGACCCAATAAATGTCGACGAGTTACTGGTCGTGACGTTTACAAATGCCTCCGCAGCTGAGATGAGACATCGAATTGGGGAAGCTCTAGAAAAAGCGATTCAAGCGGATCCTAAATCAATCAATCTCAGAAAACAATTAACATTACTGAATCGGGCTTCTATTTCAACCCTGCATTCCTTTTGTTTAGAGGTCATCCGCAAATATTACTATTTAATTGACATAGATCCCGGGTTCAGAATTGGTGATGAAACGGAAGTACAATTGCTTCGTGATGAAGTGATTGATGAATTATTTGAGGAAGAGTATGCCAAAACCAACAATGAGCCGTTCTTTGCTCTAGTCGATTCGTTTACCAATGACCGAAGTGATGATGCCTTACAGACGATTATTCGTGATGTATACAATTTTGCGGTTGCCAATCCATCACCTAAAGTTTACTTAAACTCGATGCTCGACATGTATGATGTGAATGATGATACCGTGATTGCTGAGCTTCCATTTGCCCAACTGCTGCTCGAGGATATTGAGTTGCAGCTTGAGGGGGCAAAACAATTGCTTGAAGAAGGACTGGAGTTAACGAAGCAACCGGGGGGACCTGCGCCAAGGGCGGAAAATTTTATTGGCGACCTTCAGTATGTTGAGGCTCTGCTTTCGGCAAGGGATTCTTGGGACACTCTTTACGAACTAATTCAAACCGTTCCTTTTTCGCGCGCGAAGACGTGTAAAGGTGATGAATACGACCCAGAGCTCATCGAGAAGGCAAAGAAATTACGGGATCGAGCGAAGAAGATTATTACCGATATTCAAAAAGAGCTCTTTTCAAGAAAACCGCAAAGCTTTTTGAACGATATGAAAGAATTAAACCCTCATATCGAAACCATTGTAAAGCTTGTAAGTGAATTTTCAATCCGGTTTTCTAATGTAAAAAAAGAGAAGGGTCTCGTTGATTTTTCTGATTTGGAGCATTATTGCTTGCAAATTCTGACTGAAAAGGTGGAGGAAGCTGGGAGACTTCTCCCCTCTGAAGCTGCTTTATTTTTCCAAAAGAAGTTTAAAGAGGTACTGGTCGACGAGTATCAGGATACGAACATGGTCCAGGAAGCGATTTTGCAGCTCGTGAAAAGCGGGGATGAAGAAACCGGTAATTTATTTATGGTTGGCGATGTGAAGCAATCGATTTACCGCTTCCGGTTAGCAGAACCGAATTTATTCCTTGGTAAATATCAACGCTTTGCTACGGACGGGGAAGCTTCCGGGTTCCGAATTGATCTTTCGCAAAACTTCCGAAGCCGAAAGGAAATTCTTGATGGAACGAACTATTTATTCAAACAGATCATGGGTGAACGAGTAGGCGAAATCCAGTATGATGAAGCAGCTGAGCTGAAGCTTGGGGCAAGTTACCCACTTGAAGATGGCTATCCTGTTGATGTGATCTTAATTGATCAAGCAGATCACAAAGCTGCAGAAGAAGATGAAGGGACTTCGGAGACAACAGAAGAGGCGGATTCTGCAGAAGCGATGTTTGACCTTAATGATTTGCAGCAATCCCAGCTTGAGGCAAGGCTGATGGCGCGAAAAATTAAGGAGATGATTGAGGAGCGAAAGCAGGTATTCAATCCTAAGCTGAAAAGTTCAAGCCCAATCAAGTACCGTGACATTGTAATTTTGCTGCGTTCGATGACTTGGGCACCGCAAATCATCGAAGAGTTTAAACAACAAGGGATTCCGGTTTATGCCAATCTGTCATCAGGATATTTTGAAGCAACCGAAGTGGCCATCATCCTTTCGCTTTTAAAGGTCATTGACAATCCATATCAGGATATACCGCTAGCTGCAGTATTACGTTCACCAATCGTTGCCTTAACGGAAGCGGAATTAGCACAAATCCGAATTCAGCAAAAGAGCGGAACATTTTATGAAGCGCTAGCTTCGTTTTGTAAGCAAGCACCAGCTGCGAACCATGAAAGCATGTACGAAAAGGTGCGGGTATTCTACGATCAGCTGACTGATTGGCGGACCCGGGCACGACAAGGCTCGCTGTCTGCATTCATTTGGCAGCTGCTGCGGGAAACGAGATTCTATGAGTTTGTCGGTGGCATGCCGGGCGGGAAACAGCGTCAAGCCAATCTTCGGGCTTTATTTGATCGGGCTCGAGCCTATGAGGCAACCACATTTAGGGGGCTATTTCGATTTTTGCGCTTTGTCGAGCGAATGAGGGAGCGTGGCGATGATTTAGGCGCTGCACGAGCCCTTGGTGAACAAGAGGATGTAGTCCGGATTATGACGATCCATAGCAGTAAAGGCCTTGAGTTTCCGGTTGTGTTCATGGCCGGCTTAAATCGAAATTTTAACTTAATGGATGTAAGAAAACCGTATATGCTGGATAAAGAATTTGGTTTTGCCGCTAAATATGTGAATGCAGAAAAGCGAATAACGTATCCATCCCTGCCCCAGCTTGCTTTTAAGCGGAAAAAGAAAAAGGAAATGCTCGCTGAGGAAATGCGCGTTCTTTATGTTGCATTGACGCGGGCGAAGGAAAAGCTGTATTTGCTCGGTTCAGCCAAGGAATTGCAAAAATCTTTCGATAAATGGTCGCGGGTAGCCCAGTACCAGAGCTGGCTTTTGCCTGAATATGACCGGGCATCTGCCTCAACCTTCTTAGACTGGGTCGGACCAGCACTTGTCCGCCATCATGACTGCTGTGAGGCACTTTCGGCGGGGAAAGAAAGCTGTGTGGGCCGAGTTCCGGAGGAGATTAGCATGCATCCTTCTAATTGGAGAGTGTTAACTGTTTCGGCTGATGAAGTTGCTACTTTTGCAGAAGAATCTGCCGAAACAGAATTGGCTGTAATGGATTATGTACAACAAGGAATTCCAGCACCTATTTCGACGGATGCTGCGGAAATCGTTAAGGACCAGCTGTCATGGCAATATGGAAATTTTGAAGCTTCTATGCATCGCTCGAAACAATCAGTATCAGAAATTAAGCGGCAGCTGGAGTTGTTTGATCCAGAAAGCGGCGGTACTGAATTAAAGCAAAAATTTACGAAACCACTGTTCAAACGGCCAAGGTTTATGCAGGAAAAAGCATTAACTCCTGCTGAACGTGGGACAGCCATGCACATGGTCATGCAGCATGTGGATTTAACGAGAAATATTAATGAGGTATATCTCGATACTTTATTAGGTGAAATGGTGGAAAAAGAACTTCTGTCAAACGAGCAGAGGGAAGTGATTGCTGCAGAACCTATCGTTGCTTTTTTCGATTCAGAATTGGGAAGACGATTACTTTCTGCTGATAAAATCAGCCGTGAGGTTCCGTTCAGTGTGTCCCTTTCCGCTAAGGAAGTATATGCGGATTGGAACGGTGAGGATGAACCTGTCCTCGTACAAGGGATCATTGACTGTCTGTTTGAGGATGGGAACGGTACGGTTTTACTTGATTATAAAACGGATTCGATCACGGAACGTTTTAAAGGTGGCTTTGAGGAAGCCATGCCGACCCTTGAAGAACGGTATAAAGTTCAAATCGATCTTTATGCTAAGGCGATTGAACGAATATTGAAGAAGCCTGTAAATGAGAAGTACTTGTTCTTCTTTGACGGCGGGCATATGTTAAAAATGGAGTAGTAGTTTAATTGGCAAAGAGGACGAATCCAGATTGTGGATCGTCCTCTTTTTTAGGTTAAGGGTTATTGGTTACAGTTTCTCTGAGAACATCGAGTTAAATTGATACCAATAAGGGCTATTGATGGCAGTTTATCCGAAAACAACGTGGTATATTAACACCAAGGTTATCAGCTTTATTTTAGGAATTCCCAATTGTCGGCTGATCAACTAGGTTTGAATCGAGGACGTTTGTACCGCTTACTCCATTATTGGTAATAATCGCCCCGCCCGTGTTTCCTCCACCAGAGCCGGAAAACGATTTAGAACTACTTTTCGGAGAAATAAACGCTGTATCCCCAAATTGAACAACCCCTCCACTTACATTAACAATGTGTACTGGTCCAACGAAAGATGGCATACCCAACCTCCTTAATCAAAAAACATAAATCTTTTAAAAAATCGATGATAATGAATATCACTTTTACTTGTTTTCACTTTTATCCACATCTGACAATTGCCTAATATGCTTAATCCGCGCTTCCATTTGAATGCTTTTGTTGTTCCCTACATGAACGATAGAAGAAGAGGAAACCCCGATAATATCAATATTTCTCACCTTTATGCACACCACAGGGGGATTAACGATTTGCATCGCAAATGACTCGGTAATCAAAGGTAGTGGGATCGGTTCGGAGAATACACGAAATTGCCTGAAGTTTCCTTCTTGTCCCCAAAAAATTTCTTGCTGGCGTTGGACCGCTATTGCTCGGTTGCCCCCTTGGATATATGTGGAATCGCCAAGCTGTATTATTGAGGAGAATAGCACAGAATCAACCTTAATTGAATCAACGAATGATGTCCGTTTTAACATTTTATTCACCTTAAGGCGCGAGCGGAACTAGGGGTCCGACGATCAGGGATTCCGCTGGGGTATCGAAGGTTGAGGCTAACTGAATTGTTTCAGTATCGCCAATCATTAACAGGGAAGAACTTGAGACCCCGATGATTCTAATTTGTCCAACACAAATGTCTCGGTTGTATACGTGAAAGTTCATTCACCTTTCATTCCTTTCATATGGTTAGGCATGTTAGTAATAAACGTACAAATCCCATTTTCCATTTCCTTAAGAAGCTTTTGGATAATGCTTTGTTTCCAGCCTTCTCTATCATGATCGCTGCCTTGAAAAGGAGTTTGTTGTAAATGATGTTGGACCCTGGAAGGAACCTGCATTTTTATATCTTCCTTAATAAAATCCAGATATTGATCATCCAGCTTTTGGTTTACCCTTGCTTCTGCATTGTTTATGAGCTGGGGCAAGTCTGTCTCTAAGTGGGCAAATACTTCTTCTTCTATCTCCATAGTATTCCGAAAAATACCTTTAGGATCGACGGGATCAACATGTGGTCCAGCCCCGGAGTTATTCACTTCTAGACTATCAATGCCTTGTAAATCAGAAGGATTTAAGCCAATATTTAACGTTCCGTCCAATGTTTCTACTTTTAATTGATCGAATTTATATTCGATTTTTTCCACATTAATCGGCGGTTTTTTCTTCAATTCATCTAATTCAGTTGTTAGCTGTGAGACCAATTTTTCAAGGGTCTGAATTCTTTGTTCCTGTCTCATCATATTTGCATGGAGTTCACCTAAATAATATTGGAAATCGTGATACATGTAACCACCTCGCATTTACCAAATTCATCGTTTCGGCAAAATGAGCGTGCTATTGAACTAAGAACTTAATGGGACTGAGGGGCCTTCAAAAGTAGTTCCCCCAGCCTTTGAGACTTGCGGAGCCGGCCCAGTGAAGCCGCCAGTATTGTATAGATACGAAGCTGGTTTAATAATCCCCGAGCTGCCAATTTGCAGGACAGAGGAGTTGGAAACGGAATTTACTTTTAACAGATTAATATGAATGGACTGTTGAATGTAGAAGTTCATGTTATCACCTAAACATTCAAGAAATTACCCTGGTCAAGGTAATCCTGATCGTACGTATTAGTAGAACTGTAATGATTGTTGACATAAAGGCCATCACCTGTATTAAAAGAGCCGGCGCCTGAGAAGGTTTTTGCATTAGCTAACGGCATAATTTTATAGACATCGCCAATATTTAATACGGAACTGCTTCCGATTGAGATCACTTGAACAACTCCAACGATTGCTGGCATAAATAAACCCCCTCATTATTTTTCTTTTATATCGTATGTGCGAGGCAAGAAAAGGTGATTAAAAAGCCCAATTTGTTGACTGGAGCACCTGAAGCGGAACTCAACAGCCAAATTCTACAGACCTTGTTTTTCAGCACGAAAACCTACTAAACCTGTCGAATATTGATGTATAACAGTGAAATTTAACGTAAATCATTTTGTCGGATAAAGACAGAATTATGTTAAGATAAATTATATTTTGAAAATTCAAATCAATTTAGAGGTGAAACGGATGAATGTACCATTAGTATTAACACAATTCCTTGATCGTGCTGTTTTTTTATACGGAAAAAAACCAGCGATAATATGTGATGATCGCGTATTTACATATGAAGAAATCAACGGAAGGGTAAATCGTTTATCACACGGACTAAAAGATTTAGGAGTTAAAAAAGGAGATCGTGTTGCTTATTTAGCGCCGAATACGGTTGAAATGTTTGAAGGGTTTTACGGAGTTTTTCAATTAGGAGCGATCATGGTTCCATTAAATACCCGTCTAAAGCCTGAAGACTATTTATTTATTTTAAATCACAGTGAGTCTAAAGTGCTATTTGTCGACCAAGACCTTTATCCGCTAATTGTTCCTATTAAGGACAAGCTTACATCGGTTGAAGCCATCGTTGTTCAGTACAAAGAAAAAGATACGCCTGAGCTTGATTATGACGCATGGTTGGCTAATCAATCAGAGCTTCCGTTTGAAAGAGAAGAATTGGATGAAAACGATGTATGCAGCTTACTATACACAAGCGGTACGACAGGTAATCCAAAAGGGGTTATGCTAACTCACCGTAACAATTATTTACATGCATTAAGCGCTCAGCATCATTTGCGTGTTTATGACAATGATGTTCTCTTACATATTTTGCCGATGTTCCATGTAAATGGATGGGGATCTCCTTTTTATTACACAGGCAATGGGGCAACTCAAGTATTCTTGAAAAAGGCAACAGCTGATTCCATCTGGGGTGAATTGCTTAAACATAAAGTAACCGTTATGCACATGGCTCCAACTGTTCTTAACGCATTAATGCAATACTATGAAAAAAATGTGCCGGAAGTGGAACAGGATGTTCGTGTTGTGATTGCAGGCTCTGCACCACCACCTGCTTTCGTGACAAGAGTAGAAGAAGAGCTTGGCTGGGAATTCATCCAAGTGTATGGGATGACGGAGCTTTCACCGTTTGTTTCTGTATCCACCGTTCATTCACATCTGGAGAATCTTCCAAAGAAAGATCGCTATCGTTTAAAAGCGAAGGCTGGATATCCACAAATAGGTGTCGAGGTGAAAGTGGTCAATGATATGGGTGAAGAAGTGTCCCATGATGGTCAGGAAATAGGCGAAGTGGTCGTAAAAAGCCATGGAGTCATGCTTGGGTATTGGCGGAATGAAGAGGAAACGATGAAAACAATCAAGAACGGCTATCTTCATACTGGTGACATGGGAACCATTGATGAATATGGTTATATTGATATCGTCGACCGAAAGAAAGACATTATCATCAGCGGTGGTGAAAATATTTCTTCTATTGAAGTGGAAGGTGTTCTTTATGAGCATCCTGCTATTCTAGAAGCTGCAGTAGTGGCAGTCCCACATGAGAAATGGGGCGAAACACCTCATGCTTTTGTTGTGACAAAAGAGGGTCAAAGTTTAACAGAACAAGAGGTTATTGCCTTCTCAAGAGAAAAGCTTGCTCACTTTAAAGCCGTTACAGGCGTTACTTTTGTAGAGGAATTGCCTAAAACTGCTTCAGGTAAAATCCAAAAGGTTCATTTAAGAAATGATTATTGGAAAAAGAGCGGTAATGAAAGTCCGACACGCTTTGTAAACTAATCTTAATAGAGAATGGAGCGGCGTACGCTGTTCCATTCTTTTTTGTTATAATCAAATTGTTATGTCAATTCCAACAAGGATGATGGATATGGCTCAAGAAGAAGGAGCTGGGAAGGGAACCGAGAGGATCATCTCGATTGATATCATCAGAGGTTTTTCCATATTCGGGATCTTCCTGGTAAATATGATGGACTTTCACTCTCCGCTGTTATATGTAGAACCATTAACGTGGTGGTCGAATCCACTCGACCATACCACATATATCGTAATCGACCTAATGGCTCAAGCAAGTTTTTATCCTTTGTTTTCAATTATGTTTGGTTTTAGTATCGTTTTGTTACTGGAAAAAGTAAAAAGTCGTGGCTTAAACCAAACGATGCTGGTAGTTCGAAGGTTGATTGTCCTGCTCATTTTCGGACTCATTCACGCTTTTTTCGTTTGGCATGGGGATATTTTAATTCAATATGCGATGTTAGGGTTTATTTTGCTGTTCTTTTTGGCTTTGTCAGGACGAAATTTGATGGCTATCGGTCTGAGTTTATACGTAATTCCAGTTGTTTTTCTCAGCCTAATATTATTTATTATGGCTACCGGGATCCCAAGTGAGGAATTGGCAGTTTTCGATAATGAAGCTGCAAAACAGTCCATACATGTATACTCACAAGGTACGTTTATGGACATAACAGAGCAACGAGTCAACGATTGGCAATCTACCAATGATCTTGGAAATGTGCCGTTTTTGTTTATTTCGATTTTTCCTTTGTTTTTAATCGGTGCTGGGATTGCCAAGCTTAAGTGGCTCGAACAACCAGACAAGCATCGCCACCGATTGACACTGCTTGTAATCATAATGTTCGTCCTTGGTCTATTTTTAAAAAGTATGCCTTATTTATTGAAGGGAGCTTTATTTGCCCAATACGTTCAAGACAGTATTGGGGGAGTTTGCTTGGCTATTTTTTTCGGGGCGTTTATCGTTAAAATAATCGAGAGGCCTAGGCTGAAAAAATGGCTAAGCCCCCTAGCTGCTGTTGGTAGAATGTCGATTAGCAATTATTTATTTCAATCGCTGTTATCAAGTTTTATTTTTTATCAATATGGTTTGGGTCTTTATGGGAACGTATCACTTTTTACGGGAACGATTCTCGTCTTTGTGATCTTTTCGTTTCAAATATTGGTGAGCCGATTATGGTTAAGCCGATTTTCGTATGGGCCTGTTGAGTGGCTCTGGCGCGTACTTACCTATATGAAGCCGGTAAAGCTGCGGAAACCTGGAGTATAATGATTTAAAAAAGCTGTGTTGATTGGAGCACCTGGAGCTGAAATCAACAGACGGATCCTAAAAAAAGAATAGAGGGGTGTTTTGGATGAAATTTGTTACTGCTACAGACAACCAAGAAGTATTTGTAGGTCTTGTCACCAATTCAAAAGTTCTTCCATTGAGAAGAGCTGAGCAGAAGAAATCACAGGAAGTGAATATTCCTGAAACGATGCTGGAATGTATTGAGCTCGGTGAAAAGTTTATTGAAACAGCCCAATCGCTCGCTACTTGGGTCGAGAACGCCCAGCTTGAAGACGAATTATACATACCAATCGAAGAGCTTACCTTGTTGGCTCCCATTCCCCGGCCAAAGAAGAATATTTTTTGTGTTGGAAAAAATTATGTTGAGCACGCTATCGAATTGGGGAGCAAGGATGATATTCCAGAGCACGTCATGGTTTTCACGAAAGCGCCAACGACCGTTACAGCGCCAAATGCTGTCGTTCCAAACTATCAAGATGTGACTTCTGAACTCGATTATGAAGGAGAACTGGCTGTCATCATTGGGAAAAAAGGAAAGGGAATTCCTAAGGAACAAGCTTTTGATTATGTGTTTGGCTATACGATTCTAAATGATATGACAGCACGGGACTTACAATCCCGCCATAAACAATTTTTCTTAGGAAAAAGCTTGGATAACACGTGCCCAATCGGTCCGTGGATCGTCCATTCCTCAGCAATGGAAAATCCTAATCATCTACAGATTCAAACGCGAGTAAACGGTGAGTTAAGACAAAACTCTAATACCGAAAACTTTATCTTCCCGATTGAAGAAGTTATTTCGGTCCTTTCAAAGGGAATGACATTAGAGCCCGGCGATATTATTGCAACAGGTACTCCAGCAGGAGTTGGCAAAGGGTTTAAGCCACCACGGCTCCTCCATCCTGGGGATGAAATTGAAATTGTAATAGAAGGAATTGGCACCCTACGTAATAAGGTAGAGTTATAGATTTTTAAGTTTGGCAACTTATTTTTAGTGTTTTTGTTTTTTATGTGATATTATGTTGTCATAAATTGTAGTAAGGGGGCAACATAATTGATTCACGCACATATTACAGCATGGTTTTTGGCCATAGTTTTATTTTTTATTGCAGCAGCGCTTTATAAAAAGGGAAACCAAAAGGGTGCAAAAATTGTCCATATGGCATTAAGATTGTTCTATATTCTTGTTTTATTGACAGGTGGCATGATTTTAACGATGTACAGCATGCACTTACTTAAAGCCGCAGTAGGGCTTTGGGTTATTGGATCCATGGAGCAAGTCCTTATCAAGGCAGCCAAGCAAAAAAATGCAACCGGAGCTTGGATTCAGTTAGTGATTTCATTACTTCTTGTTTTGTACCTAGGATTTTCTTTACCCCTTGGTTTCGATTGGTTTTAATCACCATCACGACAAAAAGAGGAGGCAGCCCGAATGGTTTGGGCGCCTCCTCTTTTCCATTATGATATCTTTTCGATTATTAATCGTTTGCCGCTGTTTAAGGTGAATTCAAATCGATCACTATTTTTTTCGTAGTAAGTAAAATGGTGCTGGACGGTACAGATTAACTCCTGATTATCAAACACAATAAAGTTCACACCGCTGTTTGGCTGATTTTTATTAAGAAAGGTCAAATGGTTGTAGCAATAAATACAATCATAAATAGAGAATTTTAGTGAATTTAAGGTTGTGATGAAATGGATTAAAGCATCATCTTGAAGGTCCTCAATCAATCTTTCTAAAGAGTAGACAAGATGTCTCCGGATTCGGATCAAATCTTGATTTTTTAAAAAATAAATGTCATCGGCAAAACCGAGCTTGCCGTCCTCAAATAGAATTCCTTTTTTCCAGCTTTTATTTTGGAATACTTCAATTTCATGGTGAAGATATTCGTCAAGTGAAGCGGCTTCCTCTGTTTCATCATCAAAGAAAACCCACTGGTTATTTATATATTCAATATTTCCTGTTGTAAAAGCCCGAACTTGGCTTTCTAATAAACGCATCCGATGTTGTCGATTCATGATTTACCTCCGTGGATAGTCCCTCACTTTTCTTTCTAGACACTTTACCCACTTTTTATAACCATCCATTTTATTTTTAGAAAAATAACCATTTTTCTAGGTTTGCATAAGATAAAACATTCCCAAAACGATTTAGCGATAGAGAGGAGATAGGCAGATGTGCGGAATTTCAGGTTGGATTGACTATCAAAAAAATCTTCGAAATGAAGCAAAAACCATTTCGAAAATGGCTGAAACGCTTGCATTACGTGGCCCAGATGATACGAATGTATGGACCGATACCCATGTAGGCTTTGGTCATAAAAGATTAGTTGTCGTCGATCCTGTGGGCGGAAGACAGCCAATGACCAAAGGGCAGCCCGGAAACCAGTATACGATTTGCTATAACGGAGAGTTGTACAATACAGAGGATATCCGGAAAGAGCTTCTTATAAAAGGATATTCTTTTAACGGTCATTCCGATACAGAAGTTTTGCTGACTTCTTATATTGAATGGCAGGAAGAGTGTGTTAAATACTTAAACGGAATCTTTGCGTTTGCGGTATGGGATCATGCTAAGGAGCAATTGTTTATTGGGCGGGACCGGTTAGGGGTAAAACCGCTGTTTTATACGGAAGTTGGCAGCGGGCTTGTGTTTGGTTCGGAGTTAAAGGCGGTGTTGGCTCATCCTGACGTTGCCGTTGAGGTAGACCGGGAGGGGCTTTCTGAGGTATTCGGTTTAGGCCCATCACGTTCTCCGGGTATTGGAGTGTTTAAGGGTGTGAAGGAGTTGCGGCCGGGGCATGCGCTGCGTTTGAATGCAAGCGGTGGACTGAAGATTTGGCGCTATTGGAATGTGAAGAGTGAAGAGCATCGCGATAGTGTGGAGGATACGATTGATAAGGTTCGGTTTTTGGTGACGGATGCGGTGAAGAGGCAGCTTGTATCGGATGTGCCATTGTGTACGTTTTTATCAGGCGGGGTCGATTCAAGTGCGATCACGGCGATCGCGGCACGAGAGTTTGAGCGTGAGGGCAAGGGGCAACTGCATACGTATTCGATTGATTATGAGGGGAATGCTCAATACTTCAAGGAAAATGAGTTTCAGCCGAATGCGGATGGGGCATTTATTCAGAAGATGGTTTCCGAATTTAATACGGTGCATCACAGTTGTGAAATTACCCAGGCGGATTTGGCCGATCATTTGACGGAGGCAGTTCATGTCCGCGATTTGCCGGGGATGGCCGATGTGGATTCATCTTTGTTGTGGTTTTGCCGGGAAATTAAAAAGGATTTTGTAGTGAGTTTGAGTGGGGAGTGTGCCGATGAAATTTTTGGCGGCTATCCATGGTTTTACCGCGAGGACGATTTAAATCGTGTTGGATTCCCGTGGATGCGATCGGTGGATGCTAGGCAGGGAATTTTAAAGGACCATTGGGCGTCGCGGTTACGTTTGCCGGAGTATATTATGGATCGTTATTCCGATACGATTGCTGAAACACCAAGGTTGGATGGAGAGTCTGGAGATGCAGCACGACGGCGCGAATTGTTTTATTTAAACCAGGTTTGGTTTATGTCAACACTCTTGGATCGGAAAGACCGGATGAGTATGGGAGCGAGCCTCGAGGTTCGTGTTCCGTTTGCTGACCACCGCTTAGTTGAGTATGTATGGAATATTCCGTGGGATTTGAAAATTTACGGGCATCGTGAAAAGGGAATCTTGCGGAAGGCGCTGGAAGGGGTGCTTCCGGATGAAGTGTTGTACCGGAAAAAGAGCCCGTATCCGAAAACGCATAATCCCGAGTATACGAAGCGTGTTATCGGGTTGCTTGCGGATGTACTGCGTGATAAGAATTCCGCTTTGCATGAGTTTTTTGATGCGGGCGAGCTTGGGCGGATTATTGATTCAGGTGGCGCTGCTTTCACCGTTCCATGGTATGGCCAGCTCATGACAGGACCCCAACTTTTGGCTCATCTGTATCAAATTCATGTGTGGTTCCGAGATTATCAGATTAATATTGTGGAAAGTTGAGTTGTTGGATGGGTCCGCTGTAGTGTTTGTACTCGCGGGCCCCTTTATTGTGTTGTCATGAGGTGGTTTGGTTTCATTGAATTTGTATTGGAGCACTTTTTGTTTGGGATTTTTGGTCATTTGGGTGCGTGGGAAGACGTTTTGGCGGATAGGATGGTGATTTTGGCGGATAGACTGCGAAAAGTAGCGGATAGAATCCTATTCCGGCGGATAGACTCATCTTTTTGGCGGATAGACCCCATATTTTGGCGGATAGGATGCCGATCTACCTTAATTTTTCTAATGAAAGCAGGTAAACTCGATGTCTATTTACCCCTGAATAAGCCAATTTAAGTTTTCGTAACATTTTATTTGCAATATCACTGGAATCTATCTGTAAAAACTCCCGAAACTGCTGATTAGTGATCTCTGGACCAAAAAGAAGGTAATAATCTTTTAACGCTTTTAGATGGGCATCCTTCGATTTGCACCCGCACCCGTCACAATGCCACGAACCGCCCCGATATTTCATGCCAAGACGCCCGCATGGTGGACAATGGACCCCTGGCAAAATCTCAGGTCTAGAAATCCCATAACATTTTTGAAGGTCATAACTAGGCTCAACATGACTTTTTATCAAAAGCTTACACAGCTTCCGTAACACATCAGGCGGGTAAACAACCTCCCTATATTTTTCACGAAAACCAGTAAGTCGATAAATGACGCGACGACCGCGGCACACCCGGAACGCAGCTTCAGAACCCGGCTCGACTTTCAACAAACAATTTTTGTTCATCATTCCAACCAAATACTCTAGATTTCTACAAGGAAATTTATGTCGCCTCAGCCAATTTCTTAGCTCGCCATACTGAAACTGAGCTTGAAGCATGGGGTTTTCGAAGACTATGTCCTCATTTTGGATAAGCTGATCACGGTGCTCATCAATTTCAACACTGCCTGATAGATTCTTGGATTCAATAAACGGGATATGGGTTGAGTGAAGGATAAGACAATCAATTTGAAAATGGGTGCCTCGATCGTTGGCTAAGCGGATGCCTTGAAAAATGAAGTAATCTTTTTCGGGGAGATAGTTGAGGTAGGAATCAAGAATAACCTCGCCATAGTAGCCAGCTTCTCTTTTCCTGCTATCTGCTTCAATTACAGGGATTTTCGGGTGATTGGCACAAATCCTGCTTAACAAGGCCTCATTAAATTCCAGTTTCCTGGGCCTCAGTCTTTTTAACATAATCAAGCGCAACAACTCCTTTCTTTATTTTTGGCTGTGTTAAATTTTGCTGTTGATTTCCGCTCCAGGTGCTCGCTTTCCGCGGGGGAGTCCGGGAGCCTCCTCGGCGCCATAGCGCCTGTGGGGTCTCCCGTGACACCTTCTCCCGCAGGAGTCTCGCACCTTCCGCTCCAATCAACAGAGTGCTCAAAATCAACATTCGTCTTTAACACAGCCTTATTTTTAAAAGTTTCTCCATTAATGGCCGCGCTCCCTGCCTTTCCACAAAATTGTCATTTTTTTTATAAAAATAGTGAACATCCAATCCATTGCATCTTGTTTGACCTTCTTACGACAAACAGATAATCTTAAAGCATATGCAAAAAAGTGAGAAGATTCTCTGTTTTGGGTAAATTTTGTTGAAATATGACAGTTGGAATCCAAAAAAGGGATCGGCTCATCGCAAGGGGGAGCGGAATATTGATAAAAAAATTATTACCATTCATAACCATCTTGTTTCTTTTCGTATCAGGCCTAAATGTTGCGGCTGCAGAACAAAAAGACAAGAGCTGGCAGGATGAATCGATTTATTACTTGATGATCGACCGTTTTAATAATGGGGATTCCAGCAATGATTTTGATGTAGATGCCAATGATCCGAAAGCATATCATGGCGGTGATTTTAAAGGGGTAACACTGCAGCTTGATTACTTAAAGGACATGGGATTTTCAACCATTCTTCTAACACCGATTTTTGATAATGAAGAAAATGGCTATCATGGCTATTGGACGAAGGATTTCAATAAATTAGATGAGCATTTTGGCTCCGAAGCAGATTTTAAAAATTTGGTTAAGGAAGCACATAAACGCGATATGAAAATTATCGTCGAATTCCCGGCCAGCTCAATCGGGCCTAACCATCCATGGCTCGAGGATACAAATAAACAAAACTGGATTACCCGAAACGAAGAAGCAACCTTAAACCTTGAAAATCCCGAGGTACAAGCTTACTTAATCGATGCTGCAAAATGGTGGGTCAAAGAAACAAATATCGATGGCTATAAGGTCAATCAAATAAATCAAGCGTCCACTAACTTTTGGAGCCAATTTTCAAAACAGTTAAACGAGACGAAAGCGGACATTTTCTTACTTGGTGATGATGAAGGCGCATACACGAACGAAACCAAAAACACAGGGATCAATGCTTACCTTAATTATCCTGCTGCAAATGCCCTGCGATCAGCTTTTGCCAAGCCTGACCAACCGACCGATAAACTTTTCCCGCTCGTAAGCACTGAAGACTTCCCACGAGTAACGTTCATGGACCATCCGCTCGTTAAAAGGTTTACTCATGAGGCAGTGGTAAACAATCTTCACCCAGGCTCACGCTGGAAGTTGGCTTTGACCTACCTGTACACCACACCTGGAATTCCAATGGTCTATTATGGCACCGAAATTGCGCTTGAGGGTGGTGAAGGGGAAGAAAATCATAAGCAAATGGATTTTCGGACCGACAAGGAGTTAGTTGAGTATATTACAAAGATTGGTGAGCTTAGAAATCAGTTACCAGCCTTAACAAAAGGGACGTTTGAGCCCCTTTATAATAAAAACGGCATGCTCGTGTTTAAACGCCAATATAAGGATGAGGTTATTGTTGTCGCAATAAACAACACAACTAAATCGCAAAATGTTCCTCTTAATGGAGAAAAGATCACTAATGATATGGAATTACGCGGTTTAATTAATGAGGATTTAATTAAAGAAAAGGATGGGAAATATAATCTAATTATTGATCGCGATGAGGCTGAAATGTATGTCCTATCTGAAAAAAGCGGATTAAACATTCCGTATATTGCCGCTATGACGGGAGTATATCTACTATTCGCAGCCTTCCTGTTTATGTTAATAAAAAAAGGCAGAAAAAGAGCTGAATAAATGAGAAGACCGGGCTTCAACATTGCCCGGTCAACTATTATTAACGATAATTAATAAATTGAACATCGACCGATAAATCGGCATCACGAACCAATGCGATAATTTTTTGGAGATCATCACGGCTCTTGCCGGTAACACGAATTTGATCGTCTTGGACTTGGCTTTTAACCTTTACGCCACTGTTTTTAATAATCGTGTTGATTTTTTTGGCATTTTCTTTATCAATACCTTGAACAAGCTTTCCTCGTTGGCGAACCGTTCCGCCAGAGGCGCCTTCAATTTTTCCGTAGTCAAGGTTCTTGATTGGCACACCTCTTTTGAATAATTTTGAAAACAATACATCTTTTAGCTGGCCAAGTTTATATTCATCATCGGATATTAACACAAGCTCCTCTTTATCAAGAGAAACCTCACTTTTGCTTCCTTTAAAATCGTACCGTGTTTGTATTTCTTTCATCGTTAAATTTATTGCGTTAGTGACTTCAGATAAATCAACTTGGGACACAATATCAAATGAGCTGTCTTTTGCCATTACAAACCTCCGAAAACATTTTTCTTTACGTCTACATTATAGTAAAATATAGCAGTTCAAACAACTTAAGGAAAATATTTAAATAGAAAAAATCAATGGAGGAAATCAATATGTCTTTAGCAATGGAGCTAGGTCATGTAATAGAGCTAACGGTCGCCCGGGAATCAGAATTTGGCTATTTTTTAACGGATGGAACCGAAGATGTTTTAATGCATAAAAACGAAGCAAGTCGCGAATATGCACTTGATGAAACCGTTAAGGTGTTTCTTTATACAGATTCAAGGGGAAGAATTTCTGCAACAGATACGATTCCTTTCGTAACAGTGGGAAAATATGAATGGGTGAAAGTCACCGATGTTCAGCCTGGATTAGGGGTATTTTTAGATATTGGCATCCAAAAAGATCTCTTGCTTGGTGAAGAGGATTTGCCGGCACATAAGGGAGTGTGGCCGACCGTAGGAGATTTGCTTTTTGTAACGATAAGAGTAAATCGAAATCAGCGATTGTACGCCAAACTTGCAACTGACCCAATCATGGAGGAAAAGGCAGTAGAAGCAACGGAAACAGCCTTTAATAAAAACGTTCATGGCTTTATTTATCGAACAGCAAAGGTAGGAAGCTGGATCTTTACAGCAGAGGGCTATAAGGGGTTCATCCATGAATCGCAGCGGGAAAGAGAGCCACGTCTCGGTGAGAAAGTGGAGGGCAGAGTAGTTGATGTCAAGATGGATGGGACGATTAATGTTTCCTTGTTGCAAAGAAAACAAGATGTTCAAGATACTGATGCTGAACGCATATACCAATATTTGCTGTCCCGCAACGGCGCCATGCCTTATAGCGATAAAAGCTTACCGGAGGATATTTCCGAACGTTTTCAGTTAAGCAAAGCAGCGTTTAAACGGGCACTAGGTAAATTGATGAAAGAAGGAAAGATCTATCAAGAAGATCGGTGGACATATATTAAAAAGGAAGAGGTCGACTCCTAAACGGGTCAACCTCTTTTTTTTGCCCTTTCGGACCGTATTCTGTCTTATGTTTTTATAGATGATTTGTCTTCTTAGAATATTGATTTTTCCCGGCTTTTCGGTTTTTTTCACGCATCATATTTTTTTCATGACGCAAAGCATTATTATCTTGAGCCTTTTTATCATTATCTGATGTATGAGGCATATGCTCAAACTCCTTTCTTAGTTAAGAAGTGTTTAGCCGGAGCACCATTACGAGGTACCGCCGCTTTTCTTATCTTCTGTCATTTTAGAAAGGAGTATGTAAATGACGTTAAGAAGGCATCTTATTTAAAAAGAAGATTGCAATGGTTCCCGGACCAGTGTGAGCCCCGATAACGGCACCGATATCGGAAATCGTTATTTGGGCGGGATGAAATTCTGCTTCAATCATTGTCTTCATTTCAAGAGCAGTTTCTTCATTATCTGCATGGCTTATGCCAATGATTTGTTGATCTAGACCCTCACCGCGTTCGTTCATCAGCTCGATAATACGGTTCATTAATTTTTTCTTGCCACGGTGTTTTTCGATTGGAACAAGCTTGCCATCTTCAACATTGATTAATGGCTTAATATTTAGCAGTCCGCCCAAAAAAGCGGATGCCTTTGAAACACGACCACCTTTAGCCAAATAATCAAGATCATTAACAGTAAACAAATGTTCCATGTGTTGAGCATGAAATTGAATTCGATTGATAAGCTCGTCTTTAGGTAAACCGGTCTGTGCTAACCGGACTGCTTCCATCACAACTAAGCCCACTCCGAGTGAGGCACATTTTGAATCAATAATCGTCAGATCAAAGTCAGGATATTCTTCTTTAACTTGATTGTGGATCATAACGCCTGTTGAATAGGTTCCTGATAATTGCGACGAGAAGGCAATATAGATTCCAGCCTCTTTGTTCTTCGCCATTTTAGTAAATAATTCCTCAAATCGGCTAGGCGGAACTTGCGATGTGGTAGGGAATTTCCCTTCACGGATTGCTTGGAAAACGGTACTGGGTTCAATTTCTATATGATCATCGTATTCTTTGCCATCAAGCAGTACTTTTAAAGGAAGTAGAGCGACATGGTTGTCTTGATAAAACTGAATCGGTAAGTCAGCGCCACTGTCAGTAATAATCGTTAATGACATATTTTCACCTGCTTTGTGAAATATTTTTGTTTTAAGTGTAGCGGTTTCATGTGAAAAAAACAATCATTCGCCATTATTTTGGAATAATGTTAGGGGGTTAGCTAATGGTCGTTATGGAAATGAAAAAAGTCATCGTTGTCACCATTGGAGCATTTTTAAATGCAGTTGCCTTGAACTATTTTTTAATTCCGGCTAATGTGTACTCCAGCGGTTTCAGCGGCGCAGCCCAATTAATTTCAAAAATTGTTACGGATTATACCCCGTTTACGTTAACCACGGGAATTTTACTGTTTCTCCTCAATATACCTGTGACCATCCTTGGCTGGAAAAAGGTAGGGAAATCCTTCACCATCTACAGTTTTATTAGTGTCGTATTGATGTCTTTGTTCCTCGAAGTGCTTCCAATCCAACAAGTTTCAAAAGATATTTTATTAAATGCCGTATTTGGAGGAGTTATTGCAGCAGTCGGTGTTGGTTTTACATTGAAGTGGGGCGCCTCAACTGGCGGAATGGATATCGTCGCTATGCTCCTTTCACGAAGGAAGGATAAACCGGTTGGTACATACTTTTTTACGCTAAATTCAATCATTATTTTGTCGGCTGGTTTTTTATTTGGCTGGGAGAAGGCTCTCTACACGCTAGTAACATTATATGTTTCAACCCGGGTCATTGATGCTATTCATACTCGACATGAAAAGCTGACAGCATTAATCATTACAAAGAATTCTACCGAGTTAAAAAAAGCGATTCATGCAAAACTTGTTAGAGGAATGACAACAATCTCGGTAAAAGGCGGATTTACGAACGAGCCAAAGGAAATGCTAATGATAGTCATTACAAGATATGAATTATTTGATTTGGAAAGAATTATTAAAGAGGTTGATCCCGGAGCGTTTACAAACGTATTTCAAACGACTGGGATTTATGGTTTTTTTCGCAAAGATTAATACTGAGGTGAGTGCATGAAAAAGACAACGGTTTTAGTAACCATGCTGCTGGTTTTGGCAATCTTTCCAACGTTACAAGTACACGGTAAAAATATTATTTCAGAGGTACATGGCGAACCCCAGCATCAGTTTTTTCGAAATGTTAAAGTAAAAGGACAGGGTGGGGAGTATGTTGTTAAAGGGGAGGCCCGGCCTGTAACGGGATCATTTTATTATGTAGTAGAAGATGGACATCGTATTTTTGTAAAAGAAACAAAGGTTGTAAGCAAAAAGGCTTACCCGGCCTGGACGAAGTTTAAGGTGAACATAAAAATTCCGAAAAGACTGCTCCCTGATAATGGAACGGTTACGATGTTTTTTTATGAAAAAGCAAAACAGTCCGATGATATGATCCATGTTGTACCGATCGTCCTTGAGGAGTTTTATTAATCTTTTCGGTCAAATTGTAATGCAGCTAAATGAAGAAAAAGGATGACTTCGCGAAAAGTCATCCCTTTGTTTAGCTATCCACACTCTATTTCATACTTTCAAGTTCACTTTGTAACTGGCTTAGCTGTTCTTGTTCAGCTACAGTGGAATTAGCATATGCGGAGGTTAGCGCATTTTTGGCACGAAGAAGAGCCGTTTGCTTTTCTTCTCCCGAGGCTGTTTTTGCTAAATTAACAAATTTTCTTGCCTCTTGGAATAATCTGTTCCCCATCTTATATTCCTCCGATTGAGGAGTTAGTTACATTAGACATTTTTTGCGCCTCAGCTTCAGCGTAGGTGGTATGATAAGGGATACGGTCATCGTGCTTGGAGACTGAAGTAACTCCTTGTGACACAAATCTTCTTGATTTATTCCGTTTACCCATTCGAATCCCTCCAACTAAAGCTTATTTGAAGCAGTAACGGATGCTTCATCAACTAGTATCTCCTCATTTGTTTTAGAATAACAAAGGTAAGAGTTGGCTAAATAGGTGGGCAGCTATCGTCGATAAGCTTGAAGGTAACCATTCACTACCCGAGGCTTCCATCATGTTATAATGCTTTCAAATTTAATACTTCATTTAAGTAAACGGCAACCCCGTCTTCCTCATTCGTTAAAGTGACTTCGTTGGCGATCTGTTTAACATGGTCAATCCCATTGCCCATTGCGATGCCTCGTCCGGCAAATTGTAACATTTCTAAGTCATTATCCTCATCACCAAAGGCAATCACTCTTTCCTGAGGAATTTGGTAATAGTCACAAGCGCGTTTAATACCGACTGCTTTATTTAAACCACTTTTAATAATTTCGATTACGTGCCACGGAGCAGCCCAGCTTCGATGGTCAATCACTTCTGCATGTACTTCAGAAAGATGTGCGCGGATATTTTTTAGCTGGTCTTCGTCCGTGTGGATTAACAAACTGGTCGGGGAGTCTGTTAAAAATTTACGCAAATCTCCTGTTGTAATATTTGGATTTCCTAGTTGAAAAATCTCCAGTAACTTTTCATCATGATAGTGAATATAGACGTCATCCATCACTTCGGCAATGATATTATGAAATGAAAAGGATCCAAGTGCTTCAACGATATCCCTAACTACACTTATATCCAACGGAGAATGATAAATGCCCCATTGATCATCTTTTGGATGGTGAATAAACGCCCCATTAAAGTTTACAATAGGGGTATCTAGTTCTAACTCATGGTAATACATCTCACTCGAACGAAAGGGTCTGCCGGTGGCAATCATGACAATATGACCTTGTTCACGAGCGACACGCAATACTTTTTTCGTATTAGCAGTAATAATCTTATTATCTGTAAGTAATGTACCATCAAGATCTAAAGCAATTAGGTGTTTTTTTGTCATAAGTTCCCCTTCTCTTTCTTTGATCTATTTCCTTACTCAATAGTTTAAACTACATTGTTAACTTGAATGTTAACGATGTGTAAAACTTGGGAAAAACCCTGTTAACATGGTAAACTAATTTTATGTTTTTTATAAAAGAAAATGCAAATGATTCAATTAAATAGAGGAGTGAATAAGATGGATGAAGCGTTGAAAGAAAATTTAATGGGTGCTCTAGAATTAGTAATCGACCCTGAATTAGGAATCGATATTGTTAATTTAGGACTTGTATACGATGTAGAAATGGATGAAAACGGAAAAGCAACCGTCACCATGACATTAACGGCAATGGGTTGTCCGCTCGCTGGTACGATTGTGGACCAAGTGAAAAGCGCGTTAGCCGATATTCCTGAAGTAAAGGAAACAGAAGTTAATATCGTGTTTACCCCACCTTGGACTAAGGCGAGAATGTCACGCTACGCAAAAATTGCTTTAGGAGTTCGTGATTAGAATGAAAAACAAAGTAATCTTAGTAAGTTCTGACCAGCTTGGCAAAGGCGATAAAGAACTGGGCGAAGGTATTCTAGAGACATTTTTCACACTACTTAAACAGCGAGAGGAAGTACCTGTGGCTGTATTCTTTATGAATAGTGGAGTATATACCCTCACCGATCAATCCTTTGTTTCGGTTCATTTAAAAGAACTGGAAGACCGTGGTGTCGATATTTTAGCCTGTAAAACCTGTGTCGACCATTATCAGCTTGAAGAGAAATTGGTTGCCGGTAAAATTAGCGGCATGGCTCAGTTTATTGAACTAGCTGCACAATATGAAGTCATTACAATTTCATAAATATTATAATTTACAAAGCTAGCTATTGAGCGGACACAGAGGCCCTTATTTTGATAAAATAATCATTTTTCTAGACTTATGAGGACACAGGATCCCTTATTTACATAAAAATCACTGGATAGTGCCGATTTATGATCAAATAAGGGATCTGTTGTCCGCTTAACCTATAAAAACAACGTTTTTTGTGAAAATAGCGGAACGTATGTCTTCGGACCAAATAAATTTTGTATATATCACTAAAAATGACTAACAAATTACCATGTAATCTGTTAGTCATTTTTTAGTTGCTTTATTAATGTTTGCCTGAAAGCGAGCACCTAAGCGGAAATCACAGCAGCCAAATAACTGAGCCTTCATTCAAAAAAATATAACCCGGTTTTCTATCAGTTTTAAAGGAATTAAACGTCCGAAAAGTAAGAAAAAATTCATATTATTTCCAATAAACTATATATTTTCTAATGCTGTTTCTGTATGTTTAAAGGTGAAAGGCACAATGAGTGTAAAGTTAGGAGTGAAGACTGTGAACATGCTGACGGTTAGTGATTTACGGAAAAGCTTTGGGGATTTTGATGCAGTAAAAGGGGTTTCCTTCACTGTAGAAAAAGGGGAGTCTTTCGGTCTCCTTGGTCCAAACGGCGCGGGAAAATCGACCATCATTAATATGATTACGGGATTATTTTCTCCAACATCTGGCAAGATTCAACTAAATGATATTGATGTGATCAAAAATGCCAAGCAGGCACAAAAGTATATCGGTGTTGTCCCCCAAGATATTGCACTTTACCAAGAAATGTCGGCTAGGGAAAATCTCAAATTTTGGGGCAGAATGTTCGACCTTTCAGGAAAAGAACTGGACAAAAGCATAGATGAAGTACTGGAGTTGATGGGTTTAACCGATCGTGCCAAGGATAAAGTGGCTAACTTTTCTGGAGGAATGAAGCGGCGGGTGAATATTGGGGCTGCCATCTTACATCAACCGGAGTTACTGATCATGGATGAGCCAACCGTTGGAATTGACCCGCAATCGAGAAATCACATTTTGGAAACGATTAAAGCATTAAATGAAAAAGGAATTACGATCATTTATACGAGCCACTATATGGAAGAGGTTGAATTTCTTTGTAAACGAATAGGTATTATCGACCATGGGGAATTGATTGCCTGTGGCACCATACCTGAACTTCGTGAGACCATTGGGGACCAATCCCGAATCATTTTAACCTTAGAAGAAAAACCAACAAACGGTACGCTAATCCAACCCTTATCTAAGATTTTTCCGGAAAAAGAAATTAAAATTCAAGAGAATCAATTAATGGTTTTCCATAAAGAACCACAACACATTTTAAGTGAATTTATTCAATCAGTCACAAAGGCAGGAGCCAAAATTAATTCCGTTGATATTGTGGAGCCCAACCTCGAAAGCGTCTTCCTCCATTTAACCGGGCGAAGCCTGAGAGATTAAGGAGGTTGGAAAAATGAGAATTTGGTGGTTAGCCGTTAAAGACCTACTCCTGATTGGACGTGATAAGAAAGCATTCTTAACACTTATCTTGATGCCGCTACTTTTAATCGCAATCCTCGGTGCAGCCTTTGGAAATATCTTTAATGAAGATCAGGGAGAGGACGTTAAGATTCAAAAGTTCACATTAGGTGTCGCAAATTTGGATAATGGGGCACTTGGAGCCATCCTCGCTGATGAAATGTTCGCAAAGGGATTGTCCGATCAAGTAAATGTTAAACATTATGACTTAAGTGAAATGAAAACACTCATTAAAGATCATAAAATCCCAATCGGAATCGTCATCGACGAAGATTTTTCCGCTTCGCTGATGTCCGGGGCGGAAACAACAGTTGAGATATATTCGACACCAAACCCTGGGATTAAGGCAACAATCGTTCAAAGTGTCATCCAACAGTTTACCCAGTCAGCAGCGACACAAGTGGAGGCCGCAAAATTGAGGGGAATGGATCCTTCACAATCCGAGACCAATCATGGGGCTGTGCATGAGCAAGCCAACATGGTGATGGATAAACAAATTGATTTTCCTTTAATCGATGAAAAGTCGGTTGAGGCACAGTCAAAACCGGTAGGTTCCTTCCAATACTACGCTGCCGCAATGGGCGTCATGTTTTTATTAATGACGGTTGTTGAAGGGGTTGGAGCGATGATTCTTGAAAAGGAACAAGAAGTGTATAAACGGATGCTAGTATCAAAATTAACCTATGCCAATTATTTAGCAGGAAAAATGCTAGGGTTGCTGGTTATATGTCTTATTCAATCCTTTGTAATTATCATTGGTACAAAGCTGATTTTTGGTGTGGATTGGGGCGAATCAGCTGTTGGGCTTGTTTTCGTTACATTATCTTTTGTCATTAGTGCATGTGGTCTTGGCGTATTGGCCGGTGCTTTTATTAATAAAGAAAAAACATTTATGGTGGCAGGGATGGTCGGAACTCAAGTAATGGCAGCTTTGGGTGGCAGTATGGCACCTATTTACATATTTCCGGATTGGGCGATTACCGCAACTAAATTCTTGCCTAATGGCCTAGCACTGCAAACCTATATAAACCTTATGGCCGGTACTTCATTTTTCGATGTCTTACCGGAAATAATTGCTAACCTATGTTTGGGCTTGTTGTTTTTCTCGATTGGTTTAATTCGCCTTTCTAAAGAAAGGAGAGGTCGTTATGCGTAGGGTTCTGGCGATTGCGTGGTTACATTTAAAAGAATTTTTTAAATCACCGGGCGCATTAGTGTTAATGATTGTGATGCCGATTATGTTTGGGGCGATTTTTGGAGGGATGGCCTTAAATACGGAAGTCCATAAACCTCTCGTAAATATTGTTACAAATGGTGGCGAACTTGAAGCGGAACTGATCAACTTGCTTAAGAAAAATGATTCCTACCAATGGAAAATAGTATCGGAAAAGCAAGCTATGGAAAATGTCGAGAACGAGGATGTGGTGGCTGCCGTTGTCCTCCCTGAAAATGTAAAACAAAGAATGCAAGAAAATAAACCGCTGTTTGAAGTGATTGTTCAAAGAGAAACTCAGGATTATCTCGGGTTAGTACAGCATTTAAATGGAACGGCAAGAACGATCTATACGACCTATTACTCTGTTGAAGGTTTAGACGAGACAGCTTTTCCGGAGTTGCTTAAGTCTGTTACGAAAATAAAGAACGTAAACATTAGCAGGGAAATTTTTCAAAAGGACGATACTGAAAAAGAAGCCGTTAATTTAATGTTTGTAGGTTTTTCCATCATGTTTATGATGTTCGGTTTATCGGGAGCTGCATCCACCATTCTGGATGAACGAAGCGGGGGGACATGGGCAAGGCTGCTCATCTCGCCGGCTAGGAAGCTTGAGATTATCGCAGGATATTTATTCTCTTATTTCTTAATGGGATGGATTCAGTTAATCGTGTTAATGGTTGCCATGAAGCTCATGTTTGATGCCGAATGGGGAAATATGGTTTATTTTATCCCATTTGCTTCAATGGTTATTTTATGTGTGGTAGGGTTTGGACTGATGATGGCCGGTTTGGTAAAAACAAAACAGCAGGCTGGTGCGATTGGAGCAGTTGTAATTGTCAGTACCTCCATGCTTGGGGGTGTATATTGGTCGCTTGATATCGTTCCACTCGTCATGCAGAAAATTGCCTTAGCGGTTCCGCAAAGTTGGGCAATGGAAGGCTTTGAAGAGATAATCAGCGGCAGTCTTCATACCGGCACATTATTGATGGACACAGGAGCTTTGCTTGCTTTTACAATTGTTTTTTATTCTATCGGTTTGCGGTTGATTAAATACTAGTTGGTTTATTTTTGACACAAAAAATCCATACCTTCTAGTCAAATTCTTATTCGGTTTGTGAGGTAGTTCACTTTTGTGAATCCGAAAGTGACTTATAATACATTTACAAGCTGTTCGAATTGAAAACTAGGAGGCGCATAAAATGGGATTTAATCAAGATTTTAATCAAAATCCGTTTATCGTCATATGGGAATTAACAAGAGCGTGTCAATTAAACTGTTTACACTGCCGTGCGGAGGCACAATATAGAAGAGACCCAAGAGAGCTTTCTACTGAAGAAGGGAAGGCGTTAATCGATCAAATAAAAGAAATGGGCAATGCGATGCTCGTTTTTACCGGTGGCGATCCTTTGGAGCGGGAGGACGTCTTTGACATTGCAGAGTATGCAGTGAAAAAAGGTGTTCGTGTTTCAATGACACCAAGTGCCACTCCAAACGTAACGAAGGAAGCAATCGAAAAGGCGAAAGAAGTAGGCCTTTCCCGCTGGGCGTTTAGCTTAGACGGTCCAACTGCCGAAATTCATGACCATTTTCGGGGCACTGCCGGTTCATTTGATTTAACGATGGAACGGATTAAATATTTGCATGAATTAGAAATACCAATTCAAATTAATACGGTTATCTCCAGATACAATATCGACCATCTTGAAGACATGGCGAAGCTTGTTGAAGAACTAAAATGCGTATTATGGAGCGTATTCTTCCTTGTTCCAACAGGACGCGGCCAAACAAGTGATATGATTTCACCAGTACAGCATGAACAAGTATTTACATGGCTATATCAATTAAGCAAGCGTGCCCCTTTTGATATTAAAACAACGGCTGGTCAGCATTACCGTCGGGTCGTGATTCAACAGAAGAAGCGTGAAGCGAAGGAGCAGCCAACGGAAATCCAGTATTTAGATGCGCTTACGCAGCAAGGTTTAACAGGTTCAATCGATGGATTAGGCAGAGCACCAAAAGGTGTAAACGACGGAAATGGATTTGTGTTCATATCTCACATTGGGGACGTGTATCCGAGCGGATTACTTCCGATAAAGGTTGGTAACGTCCGCGAACAACCATTAGGCGAGATTTATCGAGAATCACCAGTGATGAAAGCGTTAAGAGACCCCGATCAGTATAAGGGTAAATGTGGACAATGTGAATTTAGACATGTATGTGGAGGTTCTCGCTCACGTGCGTATGCAATGACAGGAGATTATCTCGAAAGCGAACCATTCTGTGTATATATTCCAAAAGCATTGCGTAAAAAACAAGAACAGTAAAAAAGAAAAGCGGAAGCCAGGGCGCTTCCGCTTTGTTTATTCAATACTGCAATATATGGCTGGACAGTTTTCACAGCCAATTTCATCTTTTAAGTACTGAAGATCATGTACATAAATCTTTCCTTTTTTTGAGGAAATGATTTTGTTTCGTTTTAATTCATTTAGAATTCTGTTCGTACTTTCACGTGAAGTTCCGCAGAAATTAGCAAGCTCTTGATTGGTTAATGGTAGATCGATCAGGATCCCATCCTGATTTTTTATACCATAACTATTCGTCATTCTGATTAATGTCGAAAATAGAGCACCTCTTTTTCCGTTTAAGACGAGGTCACGGAATTTCGTTTGAGTTTTGCGGAAATGATCGCTCATCCATTTCATAAACTCAAATGCCAATGCACTGTTTTGAAAGATTTCTTTTTCTAGGACATCTTTTTTCACTGCTGCAACGGTTCCTTCTTCAAGAATAAGGGCGCTTAATAAATATTTTGGAGCTTCAGCAAACAAGGTTAGTTCTCCACATAAATCATTTTCGCCGCAAATTCTTAATGATAACTCTCGTCCATCTGCGGTAATCTTGCTTATTTGAATTTTTCCGGAAATTACTATATATAATTCCTCTGCATTCATTCCTTCTTGAAAGAGATACGTCCCTTTTTTTGTTTGGATGGTACGATCAGCAAATCGGAGTAATTCTTTTATTTGAATGGAATGAGTAGGTTTAACAGTATTAGTCATCATTATCTTCACCCTTATCTTAGAAGATTTCCAGTGGCGAATCTCATCTATTTGTATTAATACTAACATCCACATAGTGTAAATAGAAAGGTGAGTGAAGCGTTATTTCATTTTATTTCGAAGTTTAGCCACAATTTCTTCACAGAAAAGACATATGAATTTGAATAAAAACAGATTGTTTATCAGGTTAACTCGAGAATTGTTGAAGAATAAGTGAATATATTTATATACGGATTAATGTTTTTGTGAGATAATTAACAGTCAAAGAATCGTTTTCACTGTTACAATATTTTTAAGGACTTCTATGTATATGGAGTTGAAAAATATGACCAAAAGACAAGTAAGAGATCAATTAGACAGGCCGCTGCGAGACATTCGAATTTCTGTAATCGATCGCTGTAATTTTCGTTGTCAATATTGTATGCCTGCCGAACTATTCGGTCCGGATTTTGCCTTTTTACCTAGATCAGAGTTATTAACATATGAAGAAATACATCGTCTAGCAACCCTTTTTATTAAACTAGGAGTGGAAAAGATTCGCTTAACTGGAGGAGAACCTCTGTTAAGAAAAGATTTACCAGTTTTAATTAAGATGTTGTCTAATATTGATGGTCTTAGAGATATCGCCTTAACGACGAATGGAGTGTATTTGCCAAAGTATGCCAAAGAGTTAAGGGAAGCAGGCCTTAAAAGGGTGAATATTAGTTTAGATAGTCTAAATGATGAACTATTTGGCACGATAAACGGTAGAAATGTTGGGGTAGGTCCAGTCCTGAAAGGGATTGAAGCTGCCAAAGAGGCGGGATTGGGTATCAAAATTAACATGGTCGTTAAAAAAGGACTAAATGATACAGAAATTATCCCAATGGCTGCCTTTTGTAAAGAGCGAGGCTTGGAGCTCCGTTATATTGAATTCATGGATGTAGGCAGTACGAATGGCTGGAAAATGGATGATGTTGTCACCAAAAAACAAATCTATGAAATGCTTAAGAATGAATTTGAATTAGAAACGGTAGAACCAGCGTATTATGGTGAAGTGGCCAAACGTTATCGATATAAGGACACGAATGTAGATGTTGGGTTTATTACCTCAGTTTCTGAATCCTTCTGCTCTACCTGTACTAGAGCGAGACTATCCGCAAATGGACAAGTCTTCACTTGTTTATTCAATGGAAATGGTCATGATATAAAAGAATTCATGAGAAGCGGAGTAAGTGACGAAGACTTGGAGAACAGAATAAAGGATATCTGGGGTCAACGATCTGATCGCTATTCTGATGAACGAACAGAGGAAACAAGAAAAGCGCGTAAGAAAATCGAAATGTCCTATATCGGCGGTTAACGGCAATTAAATTTTATATCAGGAAAAAAGAAAAGGCTGCGGGGTTCGCAGCCTTTTTTCTCGTTTTTTATAGATATCTTGGGAACAGAATATTGTTCTCAAGGTGGACGTGCATGAAGGTTTCTCCTTCGAGCATCTCGAGACGTTTGTAGACGAGGCGGTAGGTTCCGCATGCGTCAATTGGAGGTACAAAGTCTGATGTGATGTCTCGTAATTCTTTTAAAATGGCCCCTGCATGGTCATGTTCTTTCTCTAATTCCTGAATTTCTTTCATCATTTCTTCTCGCTCTGCACCCTCTGCTTCAGCAAGCTTCAATAGCATTGGGAAAACCGTTGCTTCTTCTTTTGCTGTATGCTCTAATAGCTCCTTCTTTAGTTCATAAAAGAGGTCATGCATTCTAATTAATTCTGGATGAGAATCACCATGTACTCTTGCGACCTTTGTTACATACGGACTTAGCATTGAAAGCTCTTCTTCAAGGGGACGGTGGTATTTATCAATAACATGATTGATTAATGTTTGTGAATCAGTATTTGTCCATACCTCAAGGTCGATTGGTTCATTTACGCTGTTTTTGTAAACTTCAGCTAGTTCAGCCATTAATGTTTCCATATTTACATTTCTTTCAGCAGCAGCTTCGGCTACTGGGCGATTTCCGCCACAGCAAAAATCAATACGATAGCTTTTGAAAAGATCACTTGATTTTGGTAGTTCATTGACAATATCTCTAACTAATGAAGTTTCTGTAAATGGCATAGTATTCATGAAAGTTCCTCCTTATTACCCTTTGTGTTATTTTCCCCTTTAGCATAACGAAAATGCAGGTTATGGTTGGTGACATAAATCACACAAGATGAATGTTTTTATTAACATGTAAAAATTACAGGAATATGGGTCTTTAGTGAGAAAATATCTCAATTTGTGATGTTTTTCATGTTGACGAACAACTTGATAGGCTTATAATGATATGGCAGATGGTGAAAACTAGAGATATTTCAATACATAAGCAAGCTTGTTTAAACATAGGAGTTGAAAAGAATGTTGGATCGTAGAATACCCATTCCAATTGCTGATGCTGTTGGTCAAGTGATGAAGTATAAAAGAAATGGATTAACGGAATATGTGTCAATTTTTGAAAGTCACAATCGATTTTTATCGGAGGATTTAATCGCAACAAGCGATGTACCACATTTTGATCGAGCCCCTTATGATGGTTTTGCGATTCGCTCGATTGATTCTCAAGCAGCTTCCCTTGATCATCCTGTAGAATTTGAAGTAATTGATCATATTGGAGCTGGAGCAGTATCTGCCAAGATATTAGGCCCGTATCAAGCAGTAAGAATTATGACGGGTGCCCAAATGCCTGATGGAAGTGACGCAGTTGTCATGCTTGAACTTGCAAAAGAATTTGTGCAAGATGGGAAGAATTTCATTTCCATCAAGCGCTCTTATAAGCCGGGGGACAATGTCTCGTTTACTGGGGAGGATGCCAATAAAGGTGAAGTCCTTGTAAAAAAAGGAACATTGATTAATCCTGGTATTCAAGCGATGCTCGCGACCTTTGGTTATGCGCAGGTTCCCGTTTCGAAAAAACCAATCGTCGGCCTGTTTGCAACTGGTACGGAACTACTAGAGGTAGATGAACCACTTGAGCCTGGGAAAATTCGAAACAGTAATTCCTATATGATTTCTGCACAAATCGATCGGGCAGGAGCAGAGGTTTCTTATTTCGGAAAACTTCCAGATGATTTTGATACATGCTATGAGGCGGTAACATCAGCGTTAAGTAAGGTGGATTTACTCTTAACGACCGGTGGTGTTTCAGTCGGTGATTTTGACTTTATGCCAGCAATATACGAGAAAATGGGGGCAGAAGTCCTGTTTAATAAGGTGGCGATGAGACCGGGCAGCGTTACGACCGTAGCTCAATTTAACGGTAAACTGTTATTTGGCCTCTCAGGAAATCCATCTGCATGTTATGTTGGTTTCGAATTATTTGCCCGTCCAATAATTAGGACGTTCCTGTTTTCAGAAAAGCCGCACCTCCGAAAAGAAAAAGCCATCTTAGAGGTGGATTTTCCAAAGGCTAATCCATTTACTCGATTTGTAAGAAGTTCGGTAACGGTGAAAGATGGCCGCCTTGTTGCAGCACCGAGCGGATTAGATAAATCCAATATCGTGATGAGTTTGGCTGGAGCCAATTCGTTAATGATTTTGCCAGGTGGAACAAGAGGGTACGAGGCCGGAACAGAAGTGGAGGTTTTGTTGCTTGAGGACACGACCGGAAGTGAGTGGCCATGGTGATCCAATCATCTTTCAAATCTCAGGCTATTCCAATAGTGGGAAAACAACGTTTATAACGAAGTTGGTACGCCAACTGAGTAAGGAACAATTCAAGGTTGTAACCTTGAAGCATCACGGTCATGGCGGACGTCCAGATCTTTTAAATGAAAAAGATTCTAGTGAGCATATTTACGCTGGGGCATTAGCCTCTGTTGTTGAAGGAGAGGGACGAATTCTCCTCCAAGCCGAACAAGCCGTTTGGACCCTCCAAGAGCAAATCAGGCTGCTGAGTTTTTTTGATCCCGATATGATTATCATTGAAGGCCATAAGCGCGCCGATTTTCCGAAAGCCGTGATCGTGCGTGACCAAAACGATGTGGAGCTTCTTACCAACCTAACGAATATTATCGTTGTATTTTACTGGGATCACAGTCTATTGGCTTCGATTAAAACAGACCTTCCTTGTTTTCATATTAATGATGAAAACGGTTTGTTCTGGTTGAAGAATTTCTTAATGAGCGGGTTTAAGTAAGGGCCAAAAATCAAATATTACAAAATGAAGGCAATCGCGGAGATTGCCTTCATTTTTTGTGTGTGGAGTGACGAGGTTCACTTATTGTAATATGGTATTTTCATATAGTTAGGTTAGCAATAGTGAAGGAGTGAGAACCATGCAATTATTTTTACCGAAACAACATGGGGCATGGGCCATGCTAATTATTCCATTTTGGCTCGGTGTAGCCGCTTCTGGTTTTTTATGGCATCATATTCCATTCTTTTTTGGCTGGCTGTTTTTATATTTAGCAACGTATCCTATGCTGTTATTATTTAAGAAGAAAAAAATCCAATTTTATACAAAGTGGACATTGATTTATATGACTCCGGCTTTGGGTCTATTGTTGGTTGTTCTTTTTACGCGGCCCACAATCGTTTATTTCGGTTTATTGATGATTCCGTTCTTTATAATCAATGCCTATTATTCTAGTAAAAACAATGACCGTGCTTTTTTAAATGATATTAGTGCCATCCTTACATTTTCGATCGCCGGCTTGGCCAGCAGTTATTTATACAACGGTAGTATAAGTGCAGAAACGATTCTTATCTTTGCAGCATCCATTCTTTTTTTCACAGGCAGTACTTTTTATGTAAAAACAATGATTAGGGAAAAGAAGAATCTTGCGTTTAAGTGGATTTCATGGGGGTTCCACGTTGTGGCTCCTATCCTATGGCTTCTGTTGGGAGAATGGATTGTGGCGCTCGCTTTTATTCCTAGTTTAGTTAGAGCCTTCTATATGTATGGGAAACCGTACTCTGCAAAGCAAGTTGGCATATATGAGATTGTTAATGCAGCCATTTTCTTTATTTTTATCGTTGTTGCCATTGTGATTTAAAAGCTAGGTTAATTTGAACGGACACAGAGGCCCTTATTTTGATAAAATAACCTGTTTTCTAGACTTAAGAGGACACAGGATCCCTTATTTGGATAAAAACCACTGAATAATGCCGATTTATGATCAAATAAGGGATCTGGTGTCCGCTTAGCCTGTCAAAACAACCATTTTTGTGAAAATAGAGGATCCTATGTCCGCCACCAACTCATTGCAATCAAAATAAAGATCCTATGTCCGCCACCAACTCATTGCAATCAAAATGGACAAAAAAAGAGGCCGACATGTCGCGCCTCTTTTGCTTTACTATGAAATATTACATATTTCAATTGGACAGTTTTCACATTCGATTTCTGTTTTTAAATAATGCAGATCAAAGATGGTGATCATTCCTTTATCGATAGAAATAACCCCATTTTTCCTTAGTTCACTTAAGAACCGATTCACTACTTCCCGGGACGTACCACAAAAATTAGCTAATTCCTGATTGGTTAAATTAATATTGAGGAGAATTCCATCCTTCGTTTTTTCACCATAGCTATTTGCCAGTCTGATTAACGTAGAATACATAGCCCCTTTTTTACCATTTAAAATCAGGTCGCGAAATTTTGTTTGAGTTTTTTGATGCTGAAGACTCATCCACTTAATAAACTCCAGGGCAAGCGAATGATTCTTTTCAAGTTTGTCCTCGAGAAGATGCTTATAGATAATGGCTACTTCACCGCTTTCCACCACTTTTCCATTTAGCATATATTTTTGTGCTGGATTATACAGTGAAAGTTCACCCACTAAATCACCTTGAGAACACATTCTAAGTGTTAAATCTCGACCGTCAGGACTGCTTTTACTTACTTGAACCTTCCCACTTTGGATGAAGTAGAGTTCATTAGCAGGTGTGTCCTCCTGAAATAGAAAAGTCCCTTTCTCGATCTTTTGTATATGATGGATAGATTGAAACAATTTACCTAACTCTGTTGAAATTTGCATGATTGTTTGCATGTGATTACCACCTTTTAGATGCAAGTAAAATGGAGTTTCATCATCTTCCCTGGCAGCGTGAATTCATTTTTATTATATAGCAATGATATAAGCAATTTGACTAAAGATATTTATAAAAATACAAGGTTACCCACTTAGTAATTATATCAACATAATTATATTGTAAACTATGACAAACAATCAATGGTTTAACGATACGTTCACATAATATTTAAAAAGTTATTGATTTTATGTTGCTAAATTTTTATAATAGTAGAAACATCGATTTATAAATATAAGTAAATATGATTAAATATACAAGATTTATTAGGGGGAGCAATATGAATGTATCGATTATAGGAACGACTGGATATGGTGGTGGAGAACTGTTTCGGCTCTTATATCATCACCCTGTATTCAATATACATTCAGTTCATACGACCAGGGAGGAAATTCCATTAAATGAAGAATTTCCGCATTTGAACGGAATAACAGATATTAATCTTGAACATATAGATCCAGAAAAAATTGCGAAGCATTCAGATATTGTTTTCATCGCCGCGCCATCTGGAGTATCCAGTAAACTAGTTCCAGCTTTTGTGGATAAGGGGATTCAAATTGTTGATTTATCCGGTGATCTACGTTTAGAAAGTGATGAATATCGAAAGTGGTATAAACATGAACCTGTTAGTGATGACATTTTGGCTAAAGCGGTTTACGGGTTAACAGAATGGAATAAATCGAATATTGCCAATGCAACGGTTTTATCCAATCCGGGTTGTTATCCGACTGCAACCTTACTGGGGCTTGCCCCTGTAGTCCAGGAGAAGATTATTGATCCTAACATGATCATTATTGATGCGAAATCCGGTGCATCGGGTGCAGGCCGTTCGGCTTCTAAAAAACTGATATTCTCAGAAATAAATGAGAATCTAAGAATCTATAAAGTAAATGAACATCAACATATTCCTGAAATCGAACAGCAGTTACGAATTTGGAACGATAATGTTGGTCCAATTAGCTTTAACACGCACCTGCTACCAATTACAAGAGGAATTATGTCGACGATCTATGTCAAGCTTACTGAGACCTATACAACAGAAAGCATCATTGAACTGTATAGGGAAATTTATAAAGATTCTCCATTTGTTAAAATTCGTCCACAAGGGAATTTCCCTGAAATAAAAGAAGTGAGTGGTTCAAATTTCTGTCATATCGGTTTGCATGTCGATGAACGAACAGGCCGGCTGACAATTGTTTCTGTAATCGATAATCTCATTAAAGGCGCAGCAGGGCAGGCGATTCAGAACGCCAATATTATGAACGGATTAGATGAAAGTAAGGGATTAGAGTTTATCCCTTTGTTTCCTTAAGGAGGATTATAGTAAATGCAAATTTTATCGGAACAGGATAAAATCACAACAGTAGAAAAAGGGAGTATTGTGACTCCACTTGGATTCCACACAGCTGGGGTAGCTGCGGGAATACGATATACGAAGCTCGATTTAGGCGTTATTTTCAGTGAAAAGGAAGCGAATAGTGCAGCAGTCTATACAACCAACCTTTTTCAAGCAGCACCAATTAAGGTTACCCAAGAAAGCATAGCAAGTGAAGGCATTCTACAGGCTGTTGTTGTTAATAGCGGTTGTGCAAATGCTTGCACGGGGTCTCAAGGGTACGAGGATGCTCTGAAAATGAGAGCACTAACCGCTGAAAAGCTTGGTGTGAAAGATACGTATGTTGCTGTAGCATCAACAGGTGTTATTGGTGAATATCTCAATATGGAGAAAGTTGAACAGGGATTAGCCAAGTTAACACTTGGAAGTTCATCAGAGGACGCGGAGGCCTTTCAAACAGCGATATTAACCACTGATTTAGTGATGAAAACGTGCTGTTACTCAGCGGTTATTGATGGAAAGACCGTTACGGTGGGCGGAACAGCGAAGGGATCAGGTATGATCCATCCGAATATGGCGACCATGCTGGCATTTTTAACAACAGATGCAAACATTTCATCAGAATCTTTATCAACAGCATTAAAACAAGTAATTAACCAAACCTTTAATCAAATTACCGTTGATGGTGATACATCGACAAACGATATGGTACTTGTTATGGCAAATGGAATGGCTGAAAATCATTCACTATCTCCGGAACATCCGGAATGGAGTACCTTTGTTCAGCTTCTGCGGATGAGCTGTGAAAGTTTAGCGAAGCAAATTGCCAAAGATGGTGAAGGAGCAACGAAATTAGTTGAGGTTGAAGTAAATGGTGCAGTAAATGATTCAGAAGCTCGTTGGGTGGCTAAGCAGATTATTGGCTCAAGTTTAGTCAAAACGGCGATTTATGGGGCAGATGCCAACTGGGGCAGAATTATCGGAGCAATCGGTCAAAGCCAGGCCCAATTAAACCCAGAAACAGTGGATGTCGCCATCGGACCTATTAAGATGCTCGAGAAAAGTGAACCGTGTAAATTTTCCGAAGAAGAAGCACTAGATTATCTTAAGGGTGATTTTGTAAAGATCTTGGTTGATCTTCATGTAGGTCCTGGAAAAGGGAAAGCTTGGGGCTGCGATTTATCTTATGATTATATTAAAATCAATGCAAGTTATCGCTCATAAGGGGTAGGGAGAGTAAGGTATGAAAATAGTGGTTGTAAAATGTGGCGGAAGCGTTTTGGATGAAGTGTCTTCTGGTTTTTTCTCAAGTCTGGCCGAATTACAAAAAGAGGGATATAAGCTAGTTTTTGTGCACGGTGGAGGACCTGACATTAACGACATGCTTGCCTTATACAATGTTCAGCCTGAGTTTCGGAACGGGTTAAGAAAGACCGGTTTTGATACATTAAAGGTTGTTGAATTAACACTTGCAGGTCAGACGAATCGGAAGCTTGTTTCATTACTAGAAGAAAATCAATTTAAAGCATTAGGTATAAATGGCAGTGATGCCAAACTATTGACCGCCACATTTGTAAATCGCGATGAACTTGGGTTTGTTGGAGAAATTACGAGTGTAAATGATCAACTGATTCGCTTATTAGTTCGTGACGATTATATTCCTGTCATAACGCCAATCGGGATTTCAGTTGATGGTGAAAAATTAAATATTAATGCCGATTATGCTGCTGCTGCTGTTGCCAAGGCATTGGATGCGGAACAATGCTTATTTGTTACCAATGTTGACGGTGTTCTTATTGAGGGGAATCTTGCTGAGAGCCTAAACGAAAATGAAATCAACACATATATTGAAAATGGAGAAATTAGCGGAGGAATGATTCCGAAGGTTCAATCGGCTTTAGCTGCCGTTGACAAAGGGGTCGAGAGCGTGATGATTGTCTCCGGGAAAAATCCATTTTACAATAAAGGAAAATGGCGCGGCACTAGCATAATGAAAAAGGAGCCGATGATAAAATGAGTAATTTATTTCAAACCTATGGACGCTGGGAAATTGAACCTGCTACAGCATCCGGAAGCTGGATGACCGATGTCTGTGGCAAAAAGTATTTAGACTTTACTTCTGGAATTGGTGTATGTAACCTTGGACATCGACCAAAACAAGTAGAAGAAGCAGTGCTGACTCAATTAAATCAATATTGGCATGTGTCAAATCTGTTCACTAGCTCTAAGCAAGAGAAAGCAGCCCAACTACTGGCACAAGTTGCTGGAATGGATCGTGTGTTTTTTGCAAATAGTGGTGCAGAAGCAAACGAAGGTGCGATTAAGCTGGCTCGAAAAGCAACCGGCAGAACGAAAATTATTACGTTTATTAATTCATTCCATGGACGTACATTTGCGACGATGTCCGCTACCGGTCAAGATAAAATTAAACATGGATATGGGCCAATGCTCGAAACTTTTGTCTATGTGCCTTATAATGATGTTGAAGCTGTGAAAAATGCAATGGGTGAGGATGTCGCAGCAATCATGCTTGAGGTTGTTCAAGGAGAAGGCGGCATTCATATCGGTGACCAAGAATTTTTTAATGAAATAGAGGCGTTATGCCAGAAATATGGAGCTTTACTTGTGATAGATGAGATTCAAACAGGGATTGGCCGTACGGGCAAACCGTTTGCGTTTCAGCATTTTGGATTACAGCCAGACATTGTTACAGCAGCTAAAGGATTAGGAAGCGGCTTCCCAATCGGTGCTGTTATAGGAAAAGAAAAGCTTGGAGAATACTTTGGACCCGGAAGTCACGGTTCTACGTTTGGCGGGAATCCAATTTCGATTGCAGCAGCTATTGCTACAATGGAAGCTATTTTTCAACGAGAGCAATTAGAAGAAGTAATCGAAAAAGGGAATTATTTAATCAATCAACTAAATGATCAACTTGGAAAATTACCTTTCGTTCATGACATCCGTGGACTTGGACTCATGATTGGGATTGAATGCAGTTTCAATGTTGCACCAGTGTTAGCCGAACTTCGAAAAAATGGTTTAATTGTTTTGCAAGCAGGTGAAAAAGTAATTCGCTTGTTACCACCTTTAACAGTATTAAAAAGTGAAATGGATGAAGCGGTGCAGATCTTGACTTCGATTATGCAAAAAAACAACGACGCCGTTAAGGCCTAATTTTTTAAAATAAAATGTATAAATATTAATTAATATGATATATTTATACAAAAACCTTTGAGGTGTGAAAATGCGCGGATTTTTAAAATTATCAAGTGGGGAAGTTTTTGAAGGAAAATGGCAAACCGAAACTTCGTTTGATGAAATATGTGGCGAAGTGGTTTTTTATACAGGAATGACAGGCTTTCAGGAAGTGTTGACAGACCCTTCCTACAAGGATCAAATCGTTGTATTCACATACCCGCTTATCGGGAATTATGGAATCAATGAGGCTGATTTTGAAAGTGAAATGCCTCATGTTGCTGGTGTAATTGTATACGAAGCGAATGAAGATGTATTTCACTATCAAGCGAAATATTCTTTGAAACAATACTTAGAAAAATGGGATATACCGTTGCTTGATCAAATTGATACAAGAGCACTCGTGAAAAAAATTCGCGACCATGGCTCTATGCCTGCGATTATTTCCAAGCAGGAAAAAAGTGATTCAGCTATTGAATTAAAGAAAAATTGCAAGGTCAAGGCTGTATCAACATCTGAAGTTAAGACAGTTGGTTCAGGTGAACACCACATTGTGGTCGTTGACTTTGGCTTTAAACATTCAATCGTTTCATCATTGGTGAACCGTGATTGTAAAGTAACAGTTGTTCCTTACAATACAACTTTTGAGAAAATTTTATCGTTAAAACCAGACGGGATTTTATTATCTAACGGACCTGGGGATCCAAAGGATATTCCGGCAGAGCTTGGAAAAATTAAAAAACTTCTTTATAAGTTTCCAACGTTAGGGATTTGTCTTGGACATCAGCTTACCGCATTGGCTTTAGGAGCAAACACAACCAAGCTTGCATTTGGACATAGAGGGGCAAATCATCCAGTTTGTGACCTTGCAACAAATCAAGTGTTTATGTCTTCACAAAATCATAGCTATGTGGTGGACGAAGACAGTCTATTCGGCACAGGTTTATCCACTCGTTTTTATAACCTGCATGACCGTTCTGTTGAGGGATTAACTCATGATTCACTGCCGCTTCGAACTGTTCAATTTCACCCAGAAGCGAATCCTGGTCCAAGTGACAGCGAGTACATCTTTGATGAATTTATTGAATTAGTTAAAGCAAATAACGGGAGAGTAGCTACTTATGCCTAAAGACACTAGTATAAAATCCATTCTCGTAATCGGTTCAGGTCCGATTGTAATCGGCCAGGCCGCAGAATTTGATTATGCAGGGACACAAGCGTGTATGGCGCTAAAAGAAGAAGGTTACCGCGTTATTCTCGTTAATAACAACCCTGCAACGATTATGACGGACGAATTTTGTGCGGATTCAGTCTACTTTGAACCGCTAACAATAGAAAGCTTAGAAAAGATTATTGCTAAAGAACGCCCTGATGGAATGTTGGCAACGATTGGCGGGCAGGTCGGTTTGAACTTAGCGTTTAACTTGAGTGAAGCAGGAATTATTGAAAAATACGGCGTAAAGCTGCTTGGAACTTCAATTGACTCGATTAAAAAAGGGGAAGACCGTGAAGCCTTTCGTGCACTTATGAATGAATTAGGTGAGCCCGTTCCGGAAAGTACCATTGTTCATACCCAAGAAGAGGCAGTTGATTTCGCGAATGAAATTGGTTTTCCGATTATCATTCGTCCAGCCTACACACTTGGAGGTACCGGTGGGGGAATTGCCAACAATCAGGAAGAACTCATTAGCCTCGTTACAAGCGGTCTTAAGGAAAGTGCGATTGGTCAATGTTTAATTGAAAAGAGCATTGCTGGCTTTAAAGAGGTAGAATATGAAGTGATGAGGGATGCAACGAACACCTGCATTACTGTATGTAATATGGAAAATATCGACCCAGTTGGGATTCATACAGGAGATTCCATTGTTGTCGCACCTTCGCAAACATTAACCGATGATGAATACCATATGCTTCGAACTGCATCGGTTAAAATTATCTCCGCCCTAAAGATTGTTGGCGGCTGTAATATTCAATTTGCCTTAGACCCGAATAGTAAGCAATATTATTTAATTGAAGTAAATCCAAGGGTCAGCCGTTCATCCGCCCTGGCATCGAAAGCAACCGGATATCCAATTGCCAGAATGGCGGCTAAATTAGCAGTTGGTTACTCCCTGTCTGAATTGATTAACCCCGTAACAGGTGAGACGTTTGCCAGCTTTGAACCAGCCCTTGATTATATAGTGGTTAAGTTCCCTAAATGGGCATTTGATAAATTTCCACAGGTGGACCGTAAGCTCGGAACACAAATGAAAGCTACTGGAGAAGTAATGGGAATTGACCGCGACTTTGAGCGATCCCTGTTTAAGGCTATTCATTCGTTAGAAATTGATAATGAAGATTTAAAACTTCCAAGCTTGGCTGAAAAATCAGTTGATGAACTAAAGCAAATGATGAATGGTCAAACCGATGAAAGACTTTTTGTTATTTTTGAACTGCTTCGCCGAGGCGTAGATATTAATGAATTGCATGCAGATACGAAAATTGATTTATTTTACTTAATTCGCTTTAAAAAGCTTGTTGAGCTTGAAAAGAAAATTGCAAGCACTAGCTTACAATCGATTACAAAAGAAGAATTACAGTTATACAAGAGAAAAGGATTCAGCGATCGGTTTATCGCGAGAGTTTGGGGGATTTCAGAAAAGGAATTCCGTACGATTCGAAAAGAGATGGAAATTTTCCCGGCTTATAAAATGGTTGATACATGTGCAGCCGAATTCCACTCCGTTTCAAACTATTATTATTCTAGCTATAGCGGTGAAAATGAGCAGGTTGCATCTGGTAAACAAAAGGTGTTGATCATTGGCAGCGGACCCATTCGAATTGGGCAAGGAATTGAATTTGACTATTGCTCCGTTCATGGTGTGCTTGCATTAAAGGATGAAAATATTGAGACAATCATGATCAATAACAATCCGGAAACAGTAAGTACCGATTTTGCTACCGCGGATAAGCTTTATTTTGAACCATTAACCATCGAATCGGTATTAAATGTGATGGATGCAGAAGAAATTACTGATGTCATTGTTCAATTAGGGGGACAGACAGCCCTTAATTTAGCTGGTGAGTTAGAACAGTATGGTGTGAACCTGTTAGGAACAAGTTCGAAAATGATCGACTTATTAGAGGACCGTGACCTCTTCTATCAATTACTTGATCAATTGGAGATTCCTCGCGTACGTGGGGATATTGCGAACAATAAATCAGAACTACTAGCAGCTGTGAACAGCTTAGGGTTCCCGATTTTGCTAAGACCTTCTTACGTCATTGGCGGAAAGGGAATGGAAATCCTGAAAAATCAACAGGAGCTTGAGAGCACTTTAGCGAGTGGTACGGTTACTTATCCAATTCTTGTTGACCAATACATTTATGCTCAAGAAGCAGAGCTTGACCTGGCAGCTGATGGCACAACTATTTTAGTACCAACCATCGTCGAACATATTGAAAAAACCGGAGTCCATTCTGGTGATAGTATGTCGATTCTGCCAGCTCAAAGCTTTTCTCAAGACACAGAAAAGCTCATGCTATCCTATGCTGAAAAAATTGTTAAAAAGCTTCAATATAAGGGCTTAATGAATATCCAATTTATTGTTGATGGGGAAAACGTTTTAGTTCTGGAGGTTAATCCACGTGCGAGCCGGACTGTGCCGATTGTAAGTAAAGTAACCGGAAAGCCGTTGGTGCAAATTGCGACAAAAATATTGCTCGGGAAATTAACTTTGTCGAAGCAATCAGAATCAAACATGCCAGTATCATTGCCGTTCATTACGATTAAATACCCAGTGTTTTCAAATTATGCAATGCGTGGCCTCGACTCGAAAGTTGGTCCGGAAATGAAATCAACCGGTGAAGGAATCAGCATTGCAGCGAGTGTTGAGGAAGCATTGGCAAAATGGCTTCATGCCAATGTGAAAAAAGAAATCAATGGTGGCAAGCTTGTCTGCAGCATGATGGATGACATTTCTGAACTTCAGGATCTTGCAAAGAACGCGAATATCGAAATCGTTCAAACCGAGAAACTTGAAGAAGAGTTGGCCGATAAAAATACGGTTGCCTTCTATGACACCCAAAAACAGGATGCCGATGTCCTAGCAAGACAAAAAGCGACCAGAAACCGGATTCCAACGTTTACTGAAAAAGAAACAATGAAAGCATTTTTAACTGCTGTTGCCGTCAAAAACTGGAAGGTTCAATCGATTGGTCACTGGCACCAAACTATATTTAAGGATGTGACTGTAGGATGATTCAAACAAATGTACTTGATACGGAATTAAAGGGAAAAGATTTATTAACATTAATGGATCTTTCTCCAAACACGATTCAAGCTTTAGTGGATAAAGCAATCGTGTTAAAGAAGGAAAAGCTTGCCGGCTCCGACCATGGGAAGCCTTTGGCCGGGAAAATTCTCGGGATGATTTTTGAAAAATCATCCACTAGAACGAGAGTTTCCTTTGAAGCGGGGATGCTTCAACTAGGCGGTCAAGCAATTGTGATGAATAGCAAAGATTTGCAAATTGGAAGAGGAGAACCGATTTCAGATACCGCAAAGGTGTTATCCCATTATGTTGACGGCATCATGATTCGTACCTTTTCTCACTCAATCATTGAGGAATTAGCTGAGCATGCTTCTATTCCTGTTATTAATGGCCTTACTGATCTTGCTCATCCATGTCAAGCATTGGCCGATTTGCAGACAGTATTTGAAGTGAAAGGGAAATTTACTGGGTTAAAAATAGCCTACATCGGTGATGGTAATAATGTAGCCCATTCTTTAATGGTTGCCTGTGCAAAAGTGGGAATGGACATTTCGGTTGCAACACCTCAGGGCTATGAGCCGGATGCAGCCATCACAGAGGCAGTATTAGGTTATGCTGCAGAGAGCGGAGCAAACGTAGTGATCACCAATGACCCAGTGGCAGCAATTAAAGATGCGGATGTTGTGTATTCTGATGTCTGGACTAGTATGGGTCAGGAAGAGGAAAACGAAATAAGATTAAAAGCATTTAATGGTTTCCAAATAAATGATGCTTTAGTAGCAAATGCAAAACCGGATTATATTTTCTTGCACTGTTTACCAGCACACAGAGAAGAGGAAGTAACCGCAAGTGTAATTGACGGTCCTAACTCATTGGTATTTGAACAGGCTGGAAACAGATTGCATGCCCAGAAGGCATTGTTAGTGGAAATATTAAAGAATTAAAGTAAATATGGTAAAGACCAATTCCTTTTGTGAATTGGTCTTTTTGCGTTTTATGTGTTTTATCGTGCGAAAATGACCTAATATTTCTTCAACTGAAGCAAAGCAAACCTAATTTTGGATAAAAACAACTCGTAAGATTGACCTCAACCCCGGAAATACTAGCTAATGAACCATTCACAAGGAGGTTTTCCTAATGGGTCAAAATAGACAATTTAAGCCTGGACAAAAAGCACCGAACAATGGAATCTATATTGAAATCGGGGACACAGGAAGTACTGTCAATAATCCGAAAAGAATCCGCCTAAAAGCAGGACAAAAGTTCCCCGAAAACTCAAATGATGACCGTATTTGGTCTTTCCAGCGCAGACCTTAAAAATTATAAGCCATCCCACCGGATGGCTTTATTTTATTTAAAAAAAAGCATATAATATACATAAAGGTCAGAAAAGGTCAAACAGGGAACAAGGAGGAATTAAGATGGATTTTAATAAAATGACGGAGCGGCTTCAGGAAGCATTCCTGTCAGGTCAATCACTTGCCCGTCAAAATGAACATCAAGAAGTCGATGATATTCATTTATTTTTGGCCATCTTAGCAGTTGAGGATAATTTGGTTTCTTCCGTACTAAGTAAAGTCCAATGTTCAGCAGAGAGTTTTACCGGAAAACTGAAAAAAGCCTTAGATAAGAAACCAAAAGTTACGGGTAGCGGGGTAGCTCAAGGGAATCTTTATATTACAGCTGGTTTACAGCGAGTCATGACGGAAGCCGAAAAAGCTATGCAGCTTTTTAAGGATGATTATTTATCAATAGAACATATTATTCTTGGCGCACTTGATGCGAGGACAGAAACAGGAAAGATTTTAACAGAATTAGGGGCAACAAAAGAAAAAGTATTAACAGCTATAAAAGAAATTAGGGGGAATCAAAGGGTGACTTCACAAAATCCTGAGGCAACCTACGATGCTTTAAAAAAATACGGCAGGGACTTGGTTGCAGAAGTAAAAACCGGTAAACTCGATCCAGTTATTGGTCGTGACAGTGAAATACGTCATGTGATAAGAATTTTATCTCGTAAAACAAAAAACAATCCAGTATTAATAGGAGAACCAGGTGTAGGGAAGACGGCAATTGTTGAAGGGCTGGCCCAACGAATTGTTCGAAAGGATGTTCCAGAGGGCTTGAAGGACAAAACGATCTTTGCCCTTGATATGAGCGCATTGATTGCTGGAGCAAAATTTCGTGGGGAATTCGAGGAACGCCTTAAGGCTGTCTTGAATGAAGTGAAAAAAAGTGAAGGAAAAATATTGTTGTTCATCGATGAGCTTCATACGATTGTAGGTGCCGGGAAAACTGAAGGGGCGATGGATGCGGGCAATATGCTTAAACCGATGCTTGCTCGTGGTGAATTGCATTGTATCGGAGCCACTACTTTAGATGAACACCGGAAGTATATTGAAAAAGACCCTGCGCTTGAACGCCGCTTTCAACAAGTACTTGTTCAGGAACCTGATGTGGAGGATACGATTTCGATTTTAAGAGGTCTAAAGGAGCGATTTGAAATTCATCATGGCGTCAATATCCATGACCGAGCACTCGTTGCAGCCGCAACCTTATCCGATCGCTATATAACCGATCGCTTTCTTCCTGATAAAGCGATTGACCTTGTTGACGAAGCCTGTGCAATGATTCGTACAGAAATTGATTCGATGCCAACTGAAATTGATGAAGTCGTTCGGCGGGTAATGCAGCTCGAAATTGAAGAGGCGGCATTGCAAAAAGAACTGGATCCTCAAAGCAAAAATCGTTTAGAGCTGTTGAAGAAAGAGCTTGCAGAACGAAAGGATAAGGCAAATGCAATGAAAGCCCAATGGCAACTAGAGAAAGAGGGCATTCAGAAGGTCCGCGATCAAAGAGCCTTGCTTGAAAAGCTGCGTCGTGAGCTATCCGATGCGGAAAATAATTATGATCTAAATAAAGCTTCTGAGCTTCGTTACGGAAAAATTCCGGAAGCGGAAAAACAACTAAAGGAGCTTGAACAACAAGTTAGTGACCAACAAGGAACGAAGCTATTAAGGGAAGAAGTGACCGAGGAAGAAATTGCCTCTATTGTAGCGCGATGGACAGGTATACCAATTACGAAGTTGGTTGAGGGCGAACGGGAAAAGCTGTTACGGCTTGAAAGTATTCTTCATGAACGTGTAATTGGCCAGGATGAAGCAATTGAACTGGTTTCCAATGCTGTATTAAGGGCTCGTGCGGGTATTAAGGATCCAAATAGGCCAATCGGTTCATTTATCTTCCTTGGACCAACGGGGGTTGGGAAAACGGAATTAGCCAAAACCCTTGCTCAAGCATTATTTGATAGTGAAGAGCAAATGATTCGAATTGATATGTCAGAATATATGGAAAAGCATGCTGTTTCCCGATTAATTGGGGCACCTCCTGGATATGTTGGGTATGAGGAAGGTGGACAACTGACAGAAGCAGTAAGACGCAAACCATATTGCGTAATATTATTAGATGAGATTGAGAAAGCACATCCGGAAGTGTTCAATATTTTGCTGCAGATGTTAGATGATGGCAGAATCACAGATTCCCATGGACGGACCGTAGATTTTAAAAACACAGTTATCATTATGACGAGCAATCTGGGCTCCCACTTATTAATTGATGAAGCGTTGGAAAGTGGTGAGATTGCACCTGAAACAAGAGAAAAAGTGTTAGGCTCTTTGAAAAATCATTTCCGGCCAGAGTTTTTAAATCGAGTGGATGAAGTATTATTGTTTAAACCTCTGGGCTTAAAAGAAATAAAAGAAATCGTTGTTAAAATGATCGCCGAGCTTCAAAAGCGATTAGCCGATCAGCAAATTCGCTTAACGATGAGCAATGAGGCGAAAGAGTATATTGCCGAAAACGGTTTTGATCCAGTCTATGGCGCACGGCCATTAAAGCGATTCATTCAGCGTGAAGTAGAGACAAAACTGGCAAGGCTCATTATTGCTGGAAAAATAAATATTGATAAGGAAGTGAAAATTGTCTTAACGGACAATAAACTAGACATCGAGTTATAAGATACAAACGAAAAAAAGCTGACTAAGGCAGGCCTAGTCAGCTTTTTTTTTATAGATTAGTGAAGATCTTATCAGCTTCTAAATATAATGGAAGAGATAATTAATGCTTTTCAACTGGATCGTTTGGGATAATAGCTGGGATGATGTAAAGTAACAATGCTACTGGAAGGGTGATAATAAGACCAGTGTTAAAATCAAATTCAACCCCCATCATTGAACTTCCAACATAAACGACCATTTGAATAAGGATAAATGTCCAAAATAAAGTCCAAAAATATTTCACTTGAATCACCTCTTACTATATGTATTCCTCATCTCATCTTACCATATCAATCCAAATTAATAAATGCCATTTTTCTCCCTTCGTGTTACGAAAGACCATTTCATTGGGATGAATGGGCTTTCTACCCATTCATTTCTTGTGTTCTCTCATACATTATTATGTACAAATTTTAAAAAGGGGTTATTTTATGGAGAACCGAACCTTTCAATTGGATACCGAATGGAATTTTGTTCATTTTCCCTACAAGCCTACTGGTTTCGGTATCCTAATCATTGGAGATGAAAGAAATTTTGTTGAGAAAGACAGTAGCTTTTGGACTCAAAATGAAGGACGACTAACCATCATCAATCATTTTAAACAAACCGGTTATACGGCTTTTTACTCCAATTTGTATGGGAGGAATTGGGGTTCGGAAAAAGCGGTGAAGCTGGCAAAACAGCTTTATTTTTATATAACCCGACATGAAATTCTCAATGAAAAAATCCATATAGTCGCCGAGGGGATGGGAGCGCTCATTGCCTTAAAACTAGCAAAAGAAATGAACGAAAATATTCGTTCCATCGTCCTGCTAAATCCGATTTATTCTTTGAAAAATCAATTAGAGCATGAAAAGGAACATAAATTTTTTTACAAAAAGCTGCTGAAGGAAATTGCTGCAGCTTATTCTATAAATGTCAACGAAGTGGAGAATTTGTTTCTCGACGGGGAGTGGGAACCGGAGCTTCCTACGAACATCCCTTTGAAAATTATTCATATCTTGAATGGACCCCGTTCGTATAAACAATCCCGTATTTCCAGTCAATTAACGATAAACCCTGAAAATGAGGGGATTCCGATTTCAGTATGCTATGTTCTTCCTGAAAAAAGGACACAGCTTCATAAATATATCATTAAGTTTTTTAATGAATGTGAACAAATATTATAAATAAAAGGACGAAGAAATAAACCAAACTCCCCAAGCATAGGATACTAAGAAGATTGCTCAAGGGGGAAATGGCATGGACAAGATAATGATTGTTGGGGGTTATGAGTTTCTCAGTTTTTACCTATGCACAGCATTATTAGAAAAAGGGAATTCTGTCGATTGTATTCACATTAATCAAAAAGAAGATGTTTTTTTAGAGGAAAAACGATTTTTGGTTGGCCGAAATGCCAACTTTTTTGAAACCCCTTTAGCTCAATGGGCAGATTCCCCCTTTTTTCAAGCTGATAAAACAGTCATCATCATCTCGTTATTTGATTTATTTTTGAAAAAAGATGCAGAAATATCAATCGCACAAATCGAAGCATCACTTGAAAAAGTTTATGCAACACAAAAAGAAGGGTTACAACGGTCGACTATTCTTTATATCCTGCCGTTGCAGCTAATGGATTCGGAAGAGATTTCGGAACCATTTCTTAATCCGCTTCAAAAGATGAAAGAATGGCAGATTCCCTATAAAAGTATTTATTTACCTACACTATTTGGTCCATGGCAACCGTTCGATTATTTATTCCAACAAGTATTATTAACGGATGCTAGGGAAATGAAGGATTTCCATTTGAATGAAAAGGAATCGATGTTGGATGCTATCTTTGTTGAGGATGCAGCAGGCGAAATTGTAAGGCTTATTGAAGAGGATTCAATTTGCACTTGCTTCTTAAAAAGCATAGAAACCGACCAGTGGGTAAAATGTGCTGAATACCTTAACATTAATGCTGACCATTATTCAACTAAAAAGAAAAATGCGAAAAACCCTGCTGATATCCTATGTAAAGAAATTCGTGCGAGTATTGATTATCAACAGGGCTTGAATTTGCAAAGACAGCAGTTAATGCGTCTTTTGTCTGAGGTTTAACGGGCCAAATCGAGAAAATCTCTTTTCAACGCGGATTGGTAAGGGTAGAATGAAAGTGATTTAAAGAAATAACCGGGACGAAATAGGTTCCTTGTCTTAGTTCAATAACTAACTGGTCAACGTAAAAGGAGTTGCAATCAATCTTGAAACGTTTCGGAGTATTTCTAATATTACTCTCGTATCTGCTTACTGGATGTGGTCAGGAAGCTGGGACAGGAAAATTGAATAAAGTGGGATTACTTGTTCCGGAAACGATTAATGACCAAGTTTGGGGTACAAAGGGTTATAAAGGGATGTTAAAGATTCAATCTAAGTTTGATGTTGACGTTTTTTATAAAGAAGGAATGAACTCTAAAAACCTTGTTGAACGTGCTGTGGAGGAGTTTGATCAAAAAGACGTCAACCTTATTTTTGGACATGGAAATGAATATGCCGAGTACTTTAATGAATTAGCAGATCAATATCCTCATATCCATTTTGTAAGTTTTAATGGGGATGCGAAGCAAAAAAATACGACGAGTTTAAATTTTAGCTCATATGCAATGGGTTTTTTCGGCGGGATGGTTGCCGGGCATATGACGAAAACAAATAAACTTGGTGTTATCGCTGCATATGAGTGGCAGCCCGAAGTTGAGGGATTTTATGATGGGGTACTTTATGAAAATAAAGATGCGAGCGTAACGATAAGCTATGTTGGTCATTGGGATGACGATCAAAGAGCATTAAAGCTTTTAGATCTCATGGTAAAAGACAAAACCGATGTCATTTATCCTGCTGGAGATGGCTATAATGTTCCGCTGATCGAAAAAATCAAAGAAAACAATATTTATGCAATTGGTTATATTTCAGATCAATCAGATTTGGGCGAGAGTACTGTTCTGACAAGCACAGTTCAGCATGTGGATAAACTTTATGAGATGGTTGCTCAGCAATTTGTAGACGGGAAATTAACATCAGGTAACGCCTATTTCGATTTTCAAGATGGGGTCATTAGTTTAGGTAAGTTCAGCCGACTTGTTGATTCGAAGTTTAAAGAAAAACTTAATGCCGATATAGAGACCTATATTGAAACGGGTAAGCTCCCGTCAAAATAAGAAAATCCATCAGCGTTAAAGCTTTTTAATTCTGATGGATTTTCTTATGGTTAATTATGATGATCTTCGCTGCAGGTGCGAGACTTTTGCGGGAGAAGGTGTCACGGGAGACCCCACAGGCGCGATAGCGCCGAGGAGGCTCCCGGACTCCCCCGCTGGGTCGCTGAGCACCTGGAGCGGAAATCAACTAATTTACCCTACTTATTTTTTTTAATAAATTGCATAATAACGGGACTAAGTTGTTCATATAAGGGCTTTAGCTGCTTTGCGGTAGTCATAAGTAAATCAATATTTTCATAAAGAAGATTTACATCAATCTCATTTAAGTACTTTTCAAGATTACCGGGCAAGCTTTGTGCTGAAAGAGAAGATGGTTGTTTCTGGTCTTTCCTTCCAAACATTAGCTGGGAAAAGGGATCATTGTGTAATCTTTCTTCTCGTAAATCCTTATTTCTACTCATACGAATAATACCTCCAATTTTTTAAGCATTATTCATTATGATATGTTTTAAATATCATTTGGTATGGTTAAATGCCAAGAAATTAACAGGCCGAATCCTTGAATCCATCGCGGCTGCCATGTAAAAAATAGTTGCAAAGGAAGTTTATTTTTTGATAAAATTAGCACCAAGTCATAATATTTGATAATAATATATACTATTATATACCGTGAATTTTTTTAAAATAAAGGCTGTGTAAAGCTCAGTGTTGATTTTTTACACAATGTTGATTGGAGTGGAAGGCGCTTGACTCCTGCGGGAGCAGCGGGACAGGTGAGACCCCACAGGAGCTTTAGCTCCGAGGAGGCTCACCGCCCGCCCCGCGGAAAGCAAGCGCCTGGAGCGGAAATCAACAGTCAAGTTTAACACTGCCAAAATAAAAAGGAGATGTTTCCATGAACGCTGGGATAAAAGGAATAGGCAGATATTTGCCTGAAAGAATTTTAACCAACAAGGAATTGGAACAAAGAATGGATACATCCGACGAATGGATCCGAACAATGACCGGAATTGAAGAACGGAGAATCGCTGATGATTCAATGGATACGTCGGACATGGCTTATGAAGCAGCACTAAAGGCAATCGAGGATGCCAACATTTCACCTGAGGAAATTGATTTAATCCTAGTTGCTACAGTTACTCCTGACCAGCCTTTCCCGACTGTTTCCTGCATCATTCAAGAACGTTTAGGTGCGAAAAAGGCTGCTGCCATGGATTTAAGCGCTGCATGCGCAGGGTTTATGTATGGAATGGTTACAGCAAAGCAGTTTATTGAAAGCGGCACTTATAAACACGTATTAGTAGTAGGTGTTGAAAAGCTATCTAAAATTACCGATTGGAATGACCGAAATACGGCTGTTTTATTCGGTGACGGTGCCGGTGCTGTCGTTATGGGGCCCGTTTCTGAAGGAAGAGGGGTCTTATCCTTTGAGCTTGGCGCTGATGGAACTGGTGGAAAGCACTTATATCAAGATGAATTTATCATTATGAACGGACGCGAGGTCTTCAAATTTGCTGTTCGTCAAATGGGTGAAAGTGCTGTAAATGTATTGGAGAAAGCTGGACTTTCTAAAGCTGATGTTGATATGCTTGTTCCACATCAAGCAAACATTCGCATCATGGAGGCTTCAAGACAGCGATTGGAACTTCCAGAAGAGAAAATGTCAAAAACGGTTAATAAATACGGAAACACATCCGCCGCTTCGATTCCAATTTCGATTGTTGAAGAATTGGAAGCAGGAAAAATTAAAGATGATGATTTGATTGTCATGGTTGGTTTTGGTGGAGGTCTAACATGGGGCGCTATTGCATTGCGCTGGGGTAAATAAAGGATCGCAATTCATTAAAGTTTATACTTAGAAAAAGGAGTTGCAACAATAATGGAAAAACGCAGGGTTGTCGTTACGGGCATCGGCGCGGTAACACCGCTCGGTAATGACGCAGAAACGACTTGGAACAATGTGATTGCAGGTGTATCAGGAATTGGACCGCTAACAAGATTAAATGCGGATGAGTATCCGGCAAAGGTAGCCGCAGAGTTAAAGGACTTCAATATTGAAGCGTTTATCGATAAAAAAGATGCACGAAAAATGGATCGCTTTACGCATTATGCTGTAGCAGCATCAACCATGGCTGTGAAGGATGCTAATTTAACAATTAATGATGAGAACGCTACGCGCGTTGGGGTTTGGATTGGTTCTGGTATCGGTGGAATGGAAACCTTTGAAAACCAATTTGAAACTTTCTTGAATCGTGGATATAAACGTGTAAGTCCGTTCTTCGTACCAATGATTATTCCAGATATGGCTGCAGGTCAAGTTTCCATCATGCTAGGTGCTAAAGGAATCAATTCTTGTACCGTAACAGCGTGTGCAACAGGGACAAACTCGATTGGTGATGCGTTTAAAGTTATTCAACGAGGCGATGCAGATGTAATGGTTTCAGGTGGAGCAGAAGCTCCGATTACTAGAATGTCGGTAGCAGGTTTCTGTGCAAATACTGCTCTTTCTACCAATCCAGATCCACAAACGGCAAGCCGCCCATTTGATGCGAATCGTGATGGCTTCGTCATTGGTGAAGGTGCCGGAATTGTGATTTTAGAAGAGCTTGAGCATGCATTAGCTCGTGGCGCAAAAATTTATGCGGAGATCGTAGGGTACGGAGCAACCGGTGACGCTTATCATGTTACTGCTCCAGCACCAGGCGGTGAAGGCGGAGCCCGTGCAATGAAAATGGCCATTGCAGATGGTGGCTTAACTCCTGAACAAGTTGATTACATCAACGCTCACGGTACGAGCACAGGCTATAATGATAAGTACGAAACTGCAGCAATCAAAGAGGTATTTGGTGAGTACGCATACAAAGTTGCAGTTAGTTCAACGAAATCAATGACTGGCCACTTACTAGGAGCAGCTGGTGGAATTGAAGCAATCTTCACATGTCTAGCATTGAAAGAAGGCGTAATCCCTCCAACGATGAATTTAGAAACACCTGATCCAGAATGTGATCTTGATTATGTACCAAACAAAGCAAGACAAAAGGAAATCAGCGTTGCCATAAGCAACTCATTAGGGTTTGGCGGACATAACGCAACGATCGCCTTTAAGAAGTATCAAGGATAATTTTGATTGTGCTCTATTTGAGCGTATAGTGGCACGGTAATGAAGCAAACTGGCGAAATCAAGTTTCGTCAGTTTGTTTTTTTAGGACGGTAGCACCGATTAGCCTTCCAAATCATAAACTTTCAATAAAAAAGCTTTATTGGAGGGAACAAAATGGGGTAATCAATACTGATTTATGGATGAACGACCACTTTTTCGATCCAATCGAAATCATCAAGCTTATCCTGCAGCAAAATCGAGCCAAAAACTCCAAACTCCAGCCCAATCCACTGCATTTTTACCGCTACTTACAGAAATTTGGTATGTATAAGCCAAGCAAACAAACGGAAAACACCTTTATCCAACTAAAAGAAAAAGGTGCATGGAGCATTACCTCAAAAATATTTACAAAATACCAGCAAAAGTGGCATGGACCAAACATCCCCGTCTATATATTTCCAATAGCTAATAGGCAAAATCTTTTTCAGCAAACATCCAACCAAAAATCAGGGGTTTCATTTCATGACAAGCTATTCCTTTTCCTCACTCCAACCCTCTCCTATAAAGAAATTGAAGCTCTTTTTGTCCATGAATATCATCATGTTTGCCGAATGAAGAACACAGAAAAAGCGCTCGAAAACTACACCTTGTTAGACTCGATTATTCTCGAAGGCTTAGCTGAAGCTGCTGTCCTAGATAACTGTGGGCCTGATTATTTAGCCAAATGGTGTCGTCTTTACCCTGATACAAAAATCAAAACATTTTGGGAGCGTTACTTGGTAAAAAACCTAACAATAAAAAAAGACGACTCTCAGCATGACCGCTTGCTGTTTGGCGGCAAAGGAATTCCAAATATGCTTGGTTATGCGGCAGGCTATACGATTGTCGAGAAATACAAAAAAAGTAGGAACTTAACTGAGCCAGCCTCCTTCACAATCGAAGCAAAAGACTTTTTAGAGATTGCTTTTTTAAACTAATCCAGAGTGTGATGGGTGGGCTTTCGTTCATAAAAACCAATTCCCAACATATATTTTTTATAAATGGACAAGTCCGGAGGGAATATCATTTTGATTTTATTTGAAAAAGAAAATGAGCCCGTGATTAAAGAAAAAGACTTTTTATTTAGAGTTTTCATGGCATTAGTTGGTTTTGGTTTAGCGGTCTCCGGAGGAACGACGGCCATCCTTTATTTAAACCTATTACCATTGGGTTATACCTTTAGTGAGTATGTTACTTTTCTTTCTCAACGTGTTGAGTGTTATTTTTTTCCAATAGGGATTATCATTATTACGTTAAGCATTTATTTTCCGCAAGAATAACCTGCTAAACCATAGAAATTAAGGAATAATTTAACTATTACCTGCCCATACTGATTGACAAACAACAGTTTCTTGAAGTGAGGGGTAAATTCATGTTGTATCTTCATGATGTGTGGGTGAACTGGTTTGAAGGGGAAGAAAACGGGTATAATATTTGTCATTTCCATGAGTGGCGCAAAGACGATGCAGTCGAACTGCTTGATCAAGTGCCGTTATTAAAAATTGATCCAGTGCTTTTTCATTATATTGAAAATGACTTATCTGAGCTTCCACAGCAGCTATTGCATGATGTTTATCAAAAGGCCTATTTGCGAAAAAATCATGAAAGAATTCAATTAGACCACAGCTTTGTCATTACGGATGGGTCTGGAATTCTCGCCGTTGATACAATGGGCTATAACATCCCAATTAGAAAGAGTAGATTGATTCCAAGGCAAGAGCAACTTGTCTATGAAATGATTGAATCTCATGATGTGATTAACTATTCATTTGAGCAAAAAGAGAGCAAAAAGGATTTCCATATTCTCTCGCCAGATCCTGAGTTAATGCGAGGGTTAACACGAAAAGAACGTCAATTAAAACAGCTGTTATTTATGGCATTAGACCACCTTTATTCTTCTAAAAACGTGGCAGAAATAAGGTATTGGTTAACAGAGTGGCGGCCGGAGCTGTACTCGGATATTCAACAGCTAAGCTTTGAAGAAGCTTGGGAACAGCTTTTTGAGGATACGAAATATGGGTGGACATCAAAACATAATAAGTTTTGTGAAAATATCATAAAGGGTCAGCCATTTTTTGAAAAGCTTTGGGAAATGGAGCATGGTCCAAAAGTAAATTAAGGAGCTGCATGATGCAGCTCCTTAATTTTTTCTGTTACTATTTTCTTTTACGCCCAAGTCCCATCGCATTTTCCATTTTCTTAAGCATTTTATTAGCTACCGCATTTGCTTTCTGTGCACCTTGGTCAAGGATTTCATCAAGCTCAGATGATTCCATCAACTCATGGTACTTTTTCTGAATCGGTTCCAGCTCGCGAATGACAACCTGTGCTAAATCACCTTTGAAATCACCATAGCCTTTGCCCACATATTCTTGTTCAATGTCCGAAATGGAACGTCCGGTGAAAATAGAATAAACCGACAATAGATTGGAAATACCAGGCTTATTTTCTTTATCGTATTTTACAATCCCTTCAGAATCGGTAACAGCACTTTTAATTTTCTTTTCAATCTGTTTTGGATCGTCAAGAAGGGTGATTGTTGCTTTTGTGTTTGGATCAGATTTACTCATTTTTTTGTTTGGTTCTTGCAGTGACATAATTCGAGCGCCAACTTGTGGCAGGCGAATTTCTGGGATCTTAAAAATGTCATTGTATTTATTGTTGAACCGTTCTGCTAAATCCCTCGTTAATTCGATATGCTGCTTCTGGTCTTCACCTACAGGGACAAGATCTGTGCTATAAAGTAAAATATCGGCAACCATTAATGGCGGGTAGGTGAGCAATGCAGCAGATACGGCATCTTTTCCAGCAGACTTATCTTTAAATTGTGTCATTCTTTCCAATTCGCCAATATAGGAGATACATTGCATCATCCATCCAGCCTGCGCATGTGCTGGAACCTCTGATTGGATAAACAGGGTTGCTTTCTCGGGATCAATCCCGCATGCAATATATAATGCAGCTAAGCTACGAATGTTCTTTCTTAATTCTAATCTATCTTGTGGAACAGTAATGGCGTGTTGATCCACAATACAGAAGTAACATTGATACTCATTTTGAAGCTCAACGAACTGCTTCATCGCTCCAATATAGTTACCAAGGGTGATCGTGCCGCTTGGCTGAATTCCAGAAAAAATAGTTTTCATGAAGTCACTCCTCCTTTATAAAGTAAAAAACCAATCATCCCATTTGAATAGGGACGATTGGTCCGTTTTCCCAGCCGACTATTCAATCCTTATCATACAAAATTATAACAATATTTTCAAAAAATCAACAGAAGTAATAGAAAATTTCTACCACATAAAAATTAAGTGGAAAAACAGAGAAAATCCTCGAAAAATGTTATTAAAATAATAATTATCCATGTCGAATTAGAGCGTTTTTTCTTTAAAATTTTTCGGTTTTTGAATAAGAGGTTAGACGACTAACATAAATCATACTTGCAAACATTTTTTATAATATTTATAATAAACCTAACAAATGGGTACATGCCTAGCGTGTTACATATTCTTCAAAACCGTATATTCCTAAGGATATTTTAAGAAATGAGTTTATAACAAAAGAAGTTTGCAGAGTAGGTCGGGGATCTAAATCTAGCGTCTACGGAAATCTCTTCACAAAGTTTATAAACTTATTTTTTATTGTCTCTTTTTTAACTAAAATTGACAGATTATTATATAAATATACCTGAGGCGTACAGTTGTTTACAGAGGAAGGGATGCGCGAGGTGCCGTTTGAATAAAAAGTAGGGGGTTAAAGTGTGAAGAAAAGATTTTCTGTATTTTTTAGTATGCTGCTAGTTCTCAGCATGTTCCTTGCTGCATGTGGCGGCAAAGATGATGCTGGTGACAAGAAGGATTCAGGTGACGCTAAAAAAGATGTTCCACAAAATTTACGAGTTAACGTTGCATCTGAGCCTTTCTCATTAAACCCTGGTTTAGCGAACGATAGTACATCCGGAAATATTTTACACCAAACTTTTGAAGGTTTAACTCGTATTGATGGAAAAGGAAAGCCACAGCCTGCAATGGCGGAAAAAATCACAACATCTGATGATTTAACAACTTATACTTTTAAACTCCGTGATTCAAAATGGTCAAATGGCGACCCTGTAACGGCTGAAGACTTTGCCTATGCTTGGAAATGGGCATTAGATCCAGCGAATGAGTCACAATATGCTTACCAACTTTACTACATTAAAGGTGCAGAAGCCGTTAACACTGGCGGTGCATCAGCTGACACACTTGGCATTAAAGTAGTAGACGAAAAAACTTTAGAAGTAACATTAGAGAACCCAACTCCTTACTTCTTAGAGTTAACTGCGTTCTATACTTATTTCCCAGTAAACAGTAAAATTGCTACAGCAAATCCTAAATGGTTTACAGATGCAGGCGATCTATATACTTCCAATGGACCATTCAAAATGGTTGAGTGGAAACATAATGACAGCATTAAACTTGAAAAGAACGAAAACTATTGGGATGCAAAAACTGTAAAGCTTGAAACTGTTGAAGTGAGCATGATTAATGATGCAAATACAGAACTTTCTATGTTTGATAACGGCGAATTAGATTGGGCAGGTTCTCCATTCGGAACTCTTCCTACTGATGCGTTACCAGCATTAAAAGATCAAGGGAATTTAAATATTGAACCATTTGCTGGTACTTACTGGTATAAGTTCCAAACTGAAAAGCCACCATTAAATAATAAAAATATCCGTAAAGCATTAGCTTATGCTATTAACCGCCAAGCTATTGTTGATAACATTACTCAAGGTGGACAAATTCCTGCGATGGCAGCGGTTCCTCCTACAATGTTCCCAGAGAACGAAAAAGGTTACTTTAAAGATAATGATGTGAAAAAAGCAAAAGAATTTTTACAAAAAGGGCTAGAAGAGCTTGGATTAAAGGATGCCTCTGAATTACCGGCGATTACCATCTCTTATAACACAAACGAAGCACACCAAAAAATTGCCCAAGCCATTCAAGACATGTGGAAGAAAGAGCTTGGTGTAAATGTAACTCTTGATAATACAGAATGGGCTGTATATATTGAAAAGCTTCACGCTGGTGATTATCAAGTAGGTCGTATGGGCTGGTTAGGTGACTTCAACGACCCAATCAACTTCTTAGAGTTATACCGTGACAAAGACGGTGGTAACAACGATACAAAATGGGAAAATGCAGAGTTCAAGCAACTTCTAAACGATTCTCAAAAAGAGAAAGATCCTAAGAAGCGTGAAAAAATGTTAAAAGATGCTGAAGAAATCTTTATCGATGAAATGCCTGTTGCACCAATCTACTTCTATACGAATGTTTGGGTACAAGCGGACAATCTTAAAGGAGCAGTTGTTTCAGGTCTCGGAGATATTCAATTGAAGTGGGCTTATTTCGAATAATTGCCCTAAATATTTATTTATTCAGGACAAAGGTATATGGGTGCGTACCCATATACCTTCGTTTCTGAATGAAACGATTCAATAAAATGGAGGTGTGGGATATTGTTAAAATACATTAGCAGACGTTTGCTGTACATGTTGATATCGCTTTACTTAATCGTTACAGCAACGTTTTTCTTAATGAGATTAGCACCAGGAAACCCGTTTACTTCAGAAAAACAATTACCTCCTGATATCCAAGCCAATCTTAATGCACATTATGGTTTAGATCAACCTTGGTATGTTCAGTATGGTGAGTACTTATTAAAGGTTGTCCAGTGGGATTTTGGTCCATCCTTTAAATATAAGGCTCGATCTGTTAATGATCTTATTAGTGATGGTTTTCCTGTCTCTTTAACGCTTGGTGTAGAGGCTATTTTAATTGCAGTAGCTTTTGGGATTTTATTAGGTGTTATTGCTGCACTAAAACATAATAAATGGCAAGACTATGGTGCAATGATTATTGCGGTAATGGGAATCTCTGTGCCGTCCTTTATAATGGCAACGATTCTGCAATATTTTCTAGCAATTAAATTAGGTATTTTTCCGGTAGCGCGTTGGGAAACATTTATGCATTCTATTTTGCCGGCACTAGCATTGGCATCCTCACCAATGGCGTTCATTGCCAGATTAACGAGGTCTAGTATGCTTGAAGTGTTAAGTAATGATTATATTAAAACAGCAAAAGCAAAAGGGTTAAGCCAAGGCGTTATTACGATCAAACATACAATCCGAAATGCGATGCTTCCAGTTGTTTCATACATGGGCCCTTTATCTGCGGGAATCATTACAGGGAGCTTTGTTATTGAAAAAATCTTTGGTATTCCCGGCTTAGGTTCACACTTTGTCTTAAGTATTGCCAACCGTGATTATACAGTGATCATGGGAGTGACTGTTTTTTATAGTATTATATTACTTTTGTCTATTCTCCTTGTCGACATTGCGTATGGATTCATCGATCCTCGTATTAAACTAGCAGGCAGAAAGAAAGGAGAGTAAGGATATGTCACAAATCTCAAAAGAGAAATTTCAGATTGTAGGAAATACCGATTCTGATATTGAGAAGATTTCAAAACCTAGCCTTTCATTTTGGAAAGACGTAACGATCCGTTTTCGAAAGAACAAGCTTGCCATGCTTGGAGTAGTCTTGTTGATTATTCTAGTTTTTATGGCAATCTTTGGACCATATATGACAGGTTATGATTATGCAACAAATGATCTTACGAATACAAATAAACCCCCTTCAGCTGACCATTGGTTTGGAACAGACGATTTGGGCCGTGACGTGTTTACTCGGGTATGGGAAGGCGCGCGGATTTCCCTTTTTATTGGTGTAGCTGCAGCATTAGTTGATTTTACAATTGGTGTCTTTTGGGGAGGTTTTTCCGGCTACAAAGGTGGAAGAATAGACGAATTTATGATGCGGATTGCTGATATTCTTTACGGTGTACCGTATTTGCTACTCGTTATTTTATTAATGGTTGTGCTTGGTCAAAGCTTAGGAACAATGATTTTAGCGATGACGATTACTGGATGGATTAATATGGCGAGGATTGTTCGTGGACAAGTCTTGTCGTTAAAGGAGCAAGAATATGTACTGGCTGCCAGAACACTTGGGGCAAGTTTGCCGCGAATTATGAGCCGTCATTTAATTCCAAATACGATGGGCCCAATTTTGGTTACCATGACTTTGACCGTTCCTTCTGCTATTTTTACAGAAGCTTTCTTAAGTTATTTGGGCTTAGGGTTAACTCCTCCGCTTGCAAGCTGGGGAACAATGGCTTCTGATGCTTTACCAGCACTCAAGTATTATCCTTGGCGCTTATTCTTCCCAGCAACATTTATTTCATTAACCATCTTTGCATTTAATGTAATTGGAGATGGACTACGTGATGCACTTGATCCGAGATTACGCAAATAGGGGAGTGAGAATATGGAAAAAATTCTTGAAGTAAAAGATCTATCAATCTCATTCCAAACATATGGAGGAGAGGTAAAGGCTGTCAGCAATGTAAGTTTTGATCTTTATAAGGGTGAGACGCTTGCTATTGTTGGTGAGTCAGGTTCAGGGAAATCTGTGATGACTCAATCCATCATGAAACTGATCCCAATGCCGCCCGGAAAAATAAAAAACGGACAAATCCTGTTTAATGGGAATGATATCGTACCAAAGTCAGAGAAAGAAATGGAAAAAATCCGTGGTAAAGAAATCAGTATGATTTTCCAAGATCCGATGACATCTCTAAATCCAACGATGAAGGTTGGCCGTCAAATCATGGAGGTCCTGATCAAACACCAAAAAATGTCCACAAGTTCTGCAAAGGAACGGGCTGTTGAGCTTCTTCAATTAGTAGGAATTCCAATGCCAGAAAAACGGGTAAATCAGTATCCGCATGAGTTTTCCGGCGGGATGAGACAAAGAGCGATGATTGCGATTGCACTTGCTGCAAATCCAAAACTATTAATTGCAGATGAACCAACAACGGCACTGGACGTTACAATTCAAGCGCAAATTCTGGATCTAATGAAAGATTTACAAAATAAAATGGATACTTCCATTATCTTTATTACCCATGACCTCGGTGTTGTTGCCAATGTCGCAGATCGTGTAGCGGTTATGTATGCGGGGAAAATTGTTGAAATGGGCACAGTGGACGAAATTTTTTATGATCCACGCCATCCTTATACATGGGGATTACTAGCTTCAATGCCTAGCTTAGATAATAATGATAAGGCTGAATTAGCTGCTATTCCAGGAACTCCTCCCGATTTAACGAATCCGCCAAAGGGAGATGCATTTGCAGCAAGAAATCCATTTGCATTGGCCATTGATTTTGAAGAGGAACCACCAATGTTCCAAATCTCTGAAACACATTTTGCAAAAACATGGTTACTACATCCGGATGCACCTATGGTTGAACCGCCAGAATCAGTAAAAAATCGGATACGCAAAATGTCCTCCAATTTTGATAAACCAATCATGGTAAAGGAGGGTAAATAGGATGGCTGAAAAACTATTAGAAATTAAAAATTTAAAGCAATATTTTAATATCGGCAGACCCAATCAAGTGAAAGCAGTGGATGATGTTACTTTTGATATTTATAAAGGGGAAACGCTGGGCTTAGTTGGAGAATCAGGTTGTGGGAAATCGACCACGGGGCGTTCGATTATTCGCCTTTATAATGCAACAGACGGCCAGGTTTTATTTGACGGTGTAGACGTTCATGGCAAAAAATCGGCAAAAGACTTGAAAATCTTTAATCGAAAAATGCAAATGATCTTTCAGGATCCTTATGCCTCTTTAAATCCTCGGATGACAGTAGCTGATATTATCGCTGAAGGTATTGATATTCATGGTTTGGTGAAAACCAAACAGGAACGGATGGAAAGAGTATACGAACTTCTTGAGACGGTTGGATTAAATAAAGAGCATGCTAACCGCTATCCGCATGAATTTTCCGGTGGGCAAAGACAGCGGATTGGTATTGCCAGAGCATTAGCGGTGGAACCGGAATTTATTATTGCCGATGAGCCTATTTCTGCATTGGACGTGTCCATTCAGGCTCAAGTGGTAAACTTAATGAAAAAGCTGCAGCGTGATAAGGGATTAACTTATTTGTTTATCGCACATGACCTATCAATGGTTAAATATATAAGTGATCGGATTGGGGTAATGTATTTTGGGAAATTAGTAGAGTTAGCACCTGCAGAGGAACTCTACAAAAATCCTCTTCACCCATATACGCAATCACTTCTGTCAGCAATACCGATACCGGACCCAGAGACAGAGCGTTCGCGCCGCCGTCATTCATACGATCCAAGTACCCATCATTATGGGGAAAACGAAAAAATTGAAATGAGAGAAGTACGGACTGGTCATTTCGTTTATTGTTCTGAAAAGGAATTTGCTGAATACAAAACGAACTATAAAGAGTAAAAAAACGATCTCAATATTTGAGATCGTTTTTTCTATTATATAGGTTCAATGCTTGTCACGCTTACAAGCCAACGAGTGGTGTTAATTTTTTACCGAACATCTGCTTCGTAATTTATTTTTTCTTCCCGCCGACTTGCTTCCAGCCAACTTGTACCTTAGCTGATTGGTCAACGAATTCAGTGCGGTGCTTGCTGCTCGCTAATTTATTCCCAATTCCGTTCGTCAATGCTCCCATGAAAGCCGTAATTCCGATGATCAGTAATGAGACAACCGTGAAATCAATTATGTAATCTACCATGATAAACCTCCATTGTTCATGTCTTCTGGTAAAACCCGAAGTTTTCATAACCCCTTTACTGTTATTGTAAAATAAGTAGGTTTAGAAAGGAAGAAAGAAATACTTATTATTAAAAATTTTGAATAATATAGTTTTCTTTTTCAATGTTTTTGTCTAATTGAGAATAAATTGGTTGATTTTTGTATTATAAGTGAGCAGATGAGCAAAAAAAATTATAATAAATATGGAAATGTAAATGAATCATAACGCTTACAATCCATTTCGTCTGTGATAAAAGTCAATTGATTTAGAAAAAAACTTTAAAAAAAATGAAACTTTTTCGAGTTTAATACGTTAAATAGTATCATTGGGTGTATTACATACACTAATATATGAAATTTTAAAAAGGGGTATCAATTTGAATCTTAATGTTGTATAATTTGAATATACATTTCTTATTTAAATTAATTTTTATCTGGGATTCGATATAAATTATCAAAACTTACCATTATTAATAAATGTCGAGTAAAGGGAGTGTGAATTTGTATGGTTACATTATACACTTCACCAAGTTGTACTTCATGTAGAAAAGCGAAAGCATGGTTAGAAGAACATGAAATCCCATACCGGGAAAGAAATATTTTTTCAGAGCCTTTGTCAATCGATGAGATAAAAGAAATCTTGAGAATGACCGAAGATGGGACAGACGAAATTATTTCAACTAGATCGAAAACTTTTCAAAAGTTAAATGTAAATGTTGAAACGATGCCGCTTCAAGATTTATTTGAATTAATTAAAGAAAATCCTGGCTTGTTGCGCCGTCCGATTATTATCGACGAAAAGCGTCTTCAAGTTGGTTATAATGAAGATGAAATACGTCGCTTCCTTCCTAGAAAGGTTCGAACTTTCCAGTTACGTGAAGCACAACGTCTTGTAAATTAATGTAAAGAGGCTGACTTAGTTAGCCTCTTTTGTCATCTTTAAGAATGGAAAGATTTCAAAATTGTGATTGACTTCATTTTTTGTTAATATATAAGGAATACTTAGGTTTATAGGCTAATAATGGTTTTTCGAAACCCTTAGTTTTTATTTCCCTAATTATTGTTTTTAGCATAAAATAGTAAGTACAAGGTCAAATTATTATGTTCAAATTAGCAACGATTTGGTATCAGCCTTTTTAAAAAAGGAGAGAAGGGTGCATAATCGTTATATATGGGGGTATTTATTCCCTTCATTCCTTTATCAGAAGGGAGAGTTGGATGATGGAAATTGAACGTATTAATGAGAATACCGTTAAGTTTTATATTTCTTATGGTGATATAGAAGAAAGAGGCTTTGATCGCGAAGAAATTTGGTACAACCGAGAGCGGAGTGAAGAACTCTTCTGGGAAATGATGGATGAAGTCCATCAGGAAGAAGAATTCAGTGTCGAAGGACCTTTGTGGATTCAAGTTCAGGCTTTAGAAAAAGGTTTGGAAGTTTTGGTGACGAGAGCTCAGTTATCAAAAGACGGACAAAAATTTGAATTGCCTGTTCCGGATGAAAAATTAAAGGATCTCCCGGTTGATGATCGAATTGAAGACCTTCTTGATCACCATTTTAATCCCCGTAATGATCAGGAAAGTGATGAACCCTTTGAAGATAACTTAGAGTTTTTATTAACTTTTGCTGATTTTGAGGATTGCATCGCCTTGTCTAAAAGACCTGGGATTGATGATTTAAAAACAAAGCTTTATGCATTTGAAAATAGATACTATTTATTTGTTGAATTTCCAGAAGATCAGTTTGAAGAAGAGGAAATTGATGATAAATTAAGTATTCTGCTTGAATATGCTCACGAATCCTCCCTTACAATCCATCGGGTTGAGGAATATGGCCGCCTTGTAATTGGAGAGAATGTTTTTCAAACACTAAGAGAGCACTTTTCATAAAAAAACCGATTTCCCATGGAATCGGTTTTTTTCTGTGCTCAAAAACAATGTTGATTTTGAGCATTCTGTTGATTGGAGCGGAAGGTGCGAGACTCCTCTAAAATGCTTAGGCATTTTATCGTGCGGTGTTCATTCAATGATGATAATTCAACGTCCTGCGGGAGAAGGTGTCACGGGAGACCCCACAGGCGCTTGCGCCGAGGAGGCTCCCGGACTCCCCCTAAGGTGCGCGAGCACCTGTAGCGGAAATCAACAGCCCCATTTAACAAAGTCTATTTTTTGTAAAAATGAAAAAGGTTTTTTGCTAGGAATTGTCGAACTGTTTCGTTAGAAAGGAGGGAGGTAAATGTTAACTGCATTAAACAGTGACGGCAGTTTAATTTGTTTAGCGGATCATCAAAATCGGCAATCGTTACTCCATTTAAGAGAAAAAGAAAAATTTTATTGTCCCAGATGTAAGGAAGGTGTGATATTAAAAATTGGTTCAAAAAAAGTTTCGCATTTTGCTCACTATAAATCCAGCAGCTGTTCTGAACAATATGAACGAGAATCAGCTTATCATCTATTAGGGAAACAACAATTGTATTTATGGTTGAAAGAACAAGGCTTTCAGCCGGAATTGGAGGCTTATGATGAGGTGATAAAACAAAGGCCGGATATCCGATTCACTTTTCAAAACATAAGGTATGCAGTCGAATACCAATGCTCAACGATCCCCGATGAAAGCTTCATAAAGCGGACGAGGAATTATTTGCAGCATCAATATTTTCCAATATGGATTTTAGGTGGTCATTTTTTCACTCGGAAAGGAAATGGGGTCGTTTCGCTTTCTGACTTTCAGTATTTAACGATAACGAGTACAAACAATCAATCGAGTCTTACATTTTATTGCCCAAATGCAAATCAAATGATATTTTTAAGACAAATTTTTCCAATCAGTATTCGCAACGCAATGGCCTCCATCAGTATAAAACCTCTAAATAATCTAAACGTACCTGAATTTATTAGTCCACATAATCATGGTTTTTCTCCCCTTAGTACGTGGCAAAAGGAAATGAAAACCTTCAAACAGTTTTACTCGCAAAAACCTCAATCTTTCCGTGATCCCTTTCTTAAAGAGCTTTATCTCAATCGACTCCATTTTGCACTTCTACCTCCAGAAATAGGACTACCTGTTTCCAATAGTATATTTATTCGAACACCTCCTGCAGTCTGGCAGGGGTATCTTTATCTTGATTGTTTTAAAAACCGGAGCCAGGACGAAGCTATTTCCCTCAATACGATTAACCAAGCATTCCAAAAAAGAGTATGGAAAAAGCAAATTTCCTTGCGAGAGCTTGCAATGCTGAACGGGGATGCTTCTTTGGCTGTTCAGGAATATTTAAAACTCCTCACTGCATGCGGTTATTTAACAAAGATAAGTGCGACGGATTTTACCTTTAATTATGAGCTAAAGTCCGCAAGAAACATGGTTGAGCAGGAGCGAATGGAGCTGTCTTTTTATCAAAAAAACAAATCTTCTATTCAATTCTTTCGATAAGTTAATGATTTAAACAGAAAAAACATACAATAAACAGGAGTATTTTTGCTTATTTTGAAGGAAATAAAGACAGGAAATAGAATACAAACAATAGGTTCATTCCGACAAACAAAAGTGAATGGAGGGTTTTAGATGGAACAAGAGGTCAAAACAAAAGGACTTCCAGCACGGCAGGATATTGCTAAAGAAGACACATGGAAGCTTGAGGACATCTTTTCTTCAGACGATGTGTGGGAAAAAGAATTTCAGGAGGTAAAGAATTTAATTCCTGGAATCAAAGAATATGTTGGTAAACTAAATACAAGTGCTGATACTTTATATAATGCATTGTCTTTACAGGATCAAATATTAGAGCGACTAAGTAAGTTATATACGTATGCTCATATGCGCTATGATCAAGATACAACCAATTCCTTTTATCAAGGTCTTGATGATCGGATTAAAAATTTATATTCTCAGGCGGGAAGTGCTCTGGCTTTTATCGTGCCTGAACTTTTATCGATTGATGAAAATAAGGTTAAGGGTTTCTTAAATGAGAAACAAGAGCTTAAACTTTATGAGCATGCATTAGATGAAATTAATCTGCAGCGCCCGCATGTACTTTCTGCCGAGCAGGAAGCATTGTTAGCGGAAGCGGGAGAGGTGTTAAATTCATCAAGCACAACTTTCGGAATCCTTAATAATGCGGACTTAGAGTTTCCAAGTATTAAGGATGAAAATGGCGGAGAAGTAGAAATTACTCATGGACGCTATATTCGTTTTTTAGAAAGCCAGGACCGCCGTGTCCGTGAAGATGCATTTAAAGCGGTATACGGTACGTATGGGAAATTTCAAAATACGTTTGCAAGTACACTGGCCGGAACGGTTAAAAAGGATAATTTTAGTGCAAGAGTTCGCAAGTATGAGTCGGCCCGACATGCCGCATTGTCAGCCAATAATATTCCAGAGTCTGTATATGAAAACCTAGTCGAAACAATCCATGAATATTTACCTTTGCTTCATCGCTATATTAAACTTCGCAAGGAAGCTTTAGGCTTAGATGAATTGCATATGTACGATCTTTATACTCCGCTTGTGAAAAATGTAAAGATGGAGATCAGCTATGATCAGGCAAAGGATTTAATCCTTAAGGGATTGGCTCCGTTAGGGGAAGACTATTTGAATGTTTTAAAAGAAGGGTTCGAAAATCGGTGGGTTGATGTCCATGAAAATAAAGGAAAGCGCAGCGGTGCTTATTCTTCAGGTTCATATGGGACAAATCCATATATCTTAATGAATTGGCAGGACAATGTAAATAATTTATTTACACTAGCTCATGAATTTGGACATTCTGTTCATAGCTATTACACTCGAAAATCTCAACCTTACCCGTACGGAAGCTATTCCATTTTTGTTGCGGAGGTTGCATCAACCTGCAATGAAGCGCTATTAAATGAATATCTTATTAAAACAACAGAAGATGAAGAGAAGCGACTTTATTTATTAAATCATTATTTAGAGGGCTTCCGAGGAACCGTTTTCCGGCAAACCATGTTTGCAGAGTTTGAGCATTTAATTCATCAAAAAGCTCAAAATAATGAGCCGCTTACACCAGATTTGTTAACTAAGGAATATTATCAATTAAATAAAAAATATTTTGGTGAAGAAAATATTGTCATTGATGAAGAAATTGGTCTAGAGTGGGCAAGAATCCCACATTTTTACTACAATTATTATGTATATCAATATGCTACCGGTTTCAGTGCCGCAACTGCACTTTCAAAACAAATCCTTGAAGAAGGTGAACCAGCAGTTACGCGTTATCTGGATTTCTTAAAATCAGGAAGTTCGGATTATCCGATTGAGGTGTTGAAAAAAGCAGGAGTGGATATGACAAGCAAAAAGCCGATTGCTGATGCATGTAAAGCTTTTGAACAAAAGCTAATGGAAATGGAAAAATTATTGTTAAAGCGCTAAAAATAAAAGGATGAGCAGCTTAATATAATCTGCTCATCCTTTAAAATCCTTTGAATTTCTTACGATTGTTGATATAGAAAAGCAGTATAAACAAAGCTAAAAACAACAATGGTGAACTTACATACAGCGGGACAAGACCCAATAATCCAAAAAGATTATAAATAAATGTGACAACAATCAAGATTAGCATAATCGTGATCATGACAATTTTCATTCATCCCACTTCCGTTTTTTATTGTATATTACTTTGATACTATTCATATGTGTCGAAAATATGCATCCATTTTGACAATCTTGTGAAATGACCCCTTCTTTTATTGCAGATAGTGTTAATTCCGTGATATATTTTAACCGTGAAGTTGATCACAAACAAACATATACCCCTTTGTTTGACCGTGAAAAATTTCTCCCATCCCCTTTGTTCGTAAAATAACAGAAAAAACCTTGCAGCCCAAGACTGTAAGGTTTTTTTCTTTTGTTCTGAAATCAGTTCAACATCCGTATCTTATTCTTCAACCGCTCTCCAAAAGATTCCGTATTTTGCAGGAACTTGCTCTGCTTTTTGCTTCAGCTGTAGTTTTTTCATTTCCCGGTTTACTTCACTCATTGTCATATTATAAACGACTGCAATTTCTGTTGCGGCGACCAATTTAAAATACTTTAAGAAGCTTTCTAAAGATGGGGGGGCTGCTGGAATCGGTTTTTGCTGGAGCATTTCCTCCAGAATTTGAACATAAATATCATATGGGTAATAGCCAGTAATTTTAATGCCTTCCTCTTCAATATTTTCATTAAAGAAAACAAGTGTAGGAATTTCATTAACTTCCATTTCTGAGGTAATCTTTAGATCACATTGGAATGCCTTTGAAGCAATATCAGAGTGAATGTCGTTAACAAACTCGTCCACATCTAAATGGACGCTTTTGGCACATTCGATCAGAACCTCGAAATTGGATACATTTTGTTTTTTGATAAACAAAGCTTCTTGGATTTTACGAAAAAAACGGATCCCGGATTTTCTTCCTTGCAGTTCGGCAGCTTTTATGGCAATGGAGGTCAAATAAGGAGAAGAAATTGGATTTTCAAGCCAAAGACTTCCATCACAAGACATACCAGACCGACTAGCTGTTTTTTCCCAAAGCTCAGCTATTGTTTGATACTTTTTCTTTTTTCCATGATTTAAGGAACCGATGCGACCGCTTAAAATATGCTTTATCGAGAAATATCTCCCATATTCAATTTGCAGTTTTTTTGTAATAGGCTCAAGCGCCCAACACTCGGGACTAAGAGGATCCACAAACATATAGATCTCGATAGGTTTCTTCTCGCCGTTTAAGCTGAAGGGAGAAGAACCGTAATTTTTATGGAATGGACCATGTTCGTTCACAGTTTCTCACCTTTCATACTGTCAGAATCAGGCGTATTAATCATATGTTGTGCAGTTAAAACGAGTCTAGAATAATACTCCTGGCGGATTGAACCTTCTAATCCAACTTCATCCATGGCCTCAGACATGCAAGAAAGCCATGCTTTCGCTCTCGTAGGAGTGATTTCAAAGGGTAAATGACGGGCACGCATCATCGGATGGCCGTGCTCATCGGTATAAAGGGAAGGACCACCTAAATATTGGGTTTGAAACTGCTTTTGTTTTCTTGACGTTTCTGATAGGTCATTTGGAAAAATCGGTGAAAGTTCTGGATGGTTTTTAACCCGGCGATAAAAAGAATCGATCAATTGATGTAACTTTTTTTCACCAATGGCCTCAAATGGTGTGGGCAATTTATCAACCATAATAGTAGTGCTCCTTTACTAATTTGTTGTGTGTATCCCACATTAACGGGTAACGAAAACCCCCACTGAGGAAGTTTCACTTTATATTTTAGCAACGCTTATTTTATATCTCAAACAAATTGCTTTTACAAATGACTTTAGCATTTAACACACCTATTATAATTTACACAAAAAGCAAATTAGTTTCCAGTTTGAAGCTATATTTTAGAATAGAAAATAATGGTCGAGCTCTTTTGGGGCCAAATTCGATCAACCTTGCAAGTACTTTTGACGATAAAAGCGCTGTACTTTATTCTCGGTTTTTCTAGTCGGGATTTGTAAACTATTTAATAATTTGTGGAATAGTTGTTGGCCACTGTCAGGATCACTTACCTCATACTCTATTTCATAATCTTCTAAATTAAGATAAAAACTATGATCTAAAACAAGTAGCCCACCTTCATATTCAAATTCTATTCGGTAGGTTGTTAACGATCCGAAGTATTCGATGTCTTGATAAGGGATACCAGCCGAAGCAAGCAGGGTTTTTACTGGTCCATTTGGAATGGTGCCATGGTTTAACATAGCATCCTTCTCATTCAGCGTAAGAAGTTGATTAGTCTCCAACAGTCCAACTTCTGCTGGCTGCTTTAAAGTCATCTCCCACTGATTTCCTTTTTCGCGGATGCGCAGGGCAGAATGGACCTCTTTTAAGTTAAATATAGGGGTATCAAAATAATGATTGATTTGTTTTTTGATTTGCTCATCATCAATCTTAAAAAATTCTTTTAAACAGTCATACTCTTCTTTGGTTAATAGGTTTTTAAATTCGATTTCGATTTGCTGAGACAAGGCAATCTTCCTTTCAACTTTCTGTCTTTTCTATTATCGCCTTCTTTCCGCACGGATTCAATTTTGGGAATCAAGGAATAAATGTGATAAAATATGAATTAAATGCCTGTGTAAGTGTTTAGGGGAAGGTTGAATTCGGACGAGGTGAGATTTGTTGGAACATTGGGACCACTTTTTAGCTCCATACAAGCAAGCGGTTGAAGAATTGAAAGTGAAGCTAAGGGGAATGAGAGGGGAATTTGAACTTAATACTACTCATTCACCAATTGAGTTTGTTACAGGTCGGGTTAAACCGATTGCTAGTATATTAGATAAAGCAAATCAAAAAGGAATACCTTTAGACAAATTGGAAACGGAAATGCAAGATATTGCCGGTTTAAGAATGATGTGCCAATTTGTAGATGATATAAAAAGAGTGGTAGAACTTTTACGAACCAGAAATGACTTTGAAATTGTTGAAGAAAGAAATTATATTTCTCATAAAAAAGCAAGCGGGTATCGCTCCTACCATGTGGTCATCCGTTATCCGGTCCAAACCATTTCCGGAGAGAAAAAAATTTTAGTGGAAATCCAAATTAGGACATTAGCCATGAACTTTTGGGCAACGATTGAACATTCCTTAAACTACAAATATAAAGGGCAATTTCCTAAGGATATTCAAATACGGCTCCAAAGAGCATCAGAGGCAGCTTTTCGGCTTGATGAGGAGATGTCGTTAATCAGAGGAGAAATTCAGGAAGCACAAGCCTTTTTTACATTAAAAAAAGAAACCCAACAAGAGGGAAAAGGCAGTAAATAGATAGCCAGTCAAAGTAAAAAAAATGAGGGGTTTAAAATGAAATTTGCAATTACTTCAAAAGGGGATTCTCGATCGGATACTTTAAAGCATAAAATGCGGACTTATTTACAGGACTTTGATTTAGTCTATGACGAAGATCAACCCGATATTGTTGTTTCCATCGGCGGTGATGGAACGCTTCTCTATGCCTTTCATCGATACAGCAGTCGACTGGATAAAACCTCCTTTGTTGGGATTCATACCGGTCATTTAGGTTTCTATGCAGATTGGGTGCCAGAAGAAATTGAAAAGTTGGTTATTGCGATTGCACGGACACCTTACCAAATCGTTGAATATCCGTTGCTTGAAACGATCATTAGATATCAGCACGGAGGAAGAGAAACACGTTACCTTGCATTAAATGAATCCACTGTAAAGAGTGTCGAAGGAACACTTGTTATGGACGTTGAAATACGTGGACAGCATTTTGAACGGTTTCGTGGGGATGGATTATGCGTGTCAACCCCATCAGGAAGTACGGCCTATAATAAGGCTTTAGGAGGGGCTATTTTGCACCCTTCCATTCATGCCCTGCAGCTAACCGAAATGGCATCCATTAATAACCGAGTCTTTCGTACGATAGGCTCTCCACTTATATTACCGGATCATCATACATGTAGATTAAAACCGGTAAATGAGCCTGATTTTCAAATTACCATTGATCATTTAACCTTATTGCATAAGGACGTTAAATCCATTCAATATCGGGTTGCTGATGAAAAAATCCGCTTTGCTAGATTCAGACCTTTCCCGTTCTGGAAAAGGGTCCATGATTCATTTGTATCAGAAGACTAATATACATAGAAGGATAGATACTCCATGGGACAAAGGTTTTCCATCAGCTGGGAAATTACTGCTGAACAGGCTGGAATGCTGATTAAGGATTTTTTAAAAGAACATGAAATTTCCAAGACTGCATTAACCGATATTAAGTTTAAAGGCGGCAACATATTAATAAATGGAGAAAAAGTAAATGTGCGCTATCGTTTGGATAGCGGCGACATATTGAAGGTTATTTTTCCTAAAGAAGAACCGAGTGAAGGGATCGTGGCAGAAGAAATTCCATTGTCGATTCTTTATGAAGATTCGTATGTAATGGTTGTGAATAAACCTGCCGAAATGAGTACGATTCCATCACGGGAGCACCCAACCGGTAGCCTGGCCAATGCTTTAATAGGCTATTATCAATCAATAGGTGTTGCAGCCACGGCACATATTGTCACGCGGCTTGATCGAGATACATCAGGCCTTGTGTTAATTGCTAAGCATCGTCACGTTCACCACCTCCTAAGTCAACAACAACAAAAGGGTGGAGTGAAACGAACGTATGAAGCGTTTGCGTCAGGAAACATAGCCAATGATACTGGAACCATTAAACAACCGATCGCCAGAAAAAAGGACAGCATTATTGAGCGTGAGGTTCATCCTGACGGTCAATATGCCTGTACAAATTATAAGGTATTGCACCGTGGCAGGATTTTCACTCATGTTGAGCTACAGCTGGAGACAGGGAGAACTCATCAAATAAGAGTTCATCTTTCCTACCTTGGTCACCCGCTTCTTGGTGATGATCTATATGGTGGTCCGATTGACCTGATTTCCAGGCAGGCGTTACATTGTCGGGAAGTGTCGTTCCTTCACCCGTTTTTACGGCGAGAATGTCACTTCAAAGCACCGTTGCCTGAGGATATGCGTTGTTTGTTAAAAGAATAGGCTGTGTTATTTTGCGCACTTGTTGATTGGAGCGGAAGGCGCGAGACTCCTGCGGGAAAAGCAAGTCTTGGGAGACCCCGGAGGCGCAAAAGCGCCGAGGAGGCTCCCGGACTGCCCTAAGGTGCGCGAGCGCCTGGAGCGGAAATCAACAGGAAGTTTAACATAACCTAAAAATTGAAAAGCGACTCACCACTGAACGGATGGCGGGTCGCTTTGCTTCATCTTATAACTCTTTAAACTTTTCGGCAACGAAAGGTAAGGAAGAAGGCACAGACACGATTTCTTTTTCAGGATATCGTAATGCCGACAGCTTTCCACCAAAAACTGCACCTGTATCGATATTATAGGTGTTATGGAGCACTCTAACAGCTCTTACCGGTGTATGCCCATAAACAATACAGGGCTTGCCTCGATAGTGCATTGCCCAATCAAGCCGTACGGGAGAACCGTCAGGATGTTTTTCTCCGGTTATATCTCCGTATAGGACAAATGTTTTTACCTTTGAATTAAATTTTCCTATATAATCCCCACGAATCCCAGCATGGGCAATGACTAATCGTCCTTTATCTAATTGCTGATAGAGGGGTGCTTTTTCATAAAGCTCAATAAATTTTTGTTTAATTTCTTGCTGTTCTCCTTTAGGGAGCGACTCGTATTCAGCTACAGTGGTTTCAAGACCATGAGTAATTTGAACTTTGTTGCCTTTAAAGAAGCGATACAGTTTGTTGCAGTGATTGCCGGGGACATAATACGCTTCCTTCCTAGTTACAGTCAGTTCATAAATAATTTCAATTACTTTTAGTGATTGTGGTCCTCTGTCCGTTAAATCGCCAACAAAGGCGAGTTTTCTCCCTTGTTTATGTATGGGAATACCTTCTTCCCAATCATAGCCGAGCAGCTCTGTTAGCTTTTTAAACTCCGTGAAGCAGCCGTGTATATCACCTATAATATCCAATTTCATTTTCATCTGCTCCCTTTAATCATTTATTTTGCATTGTAATCATTAAATACATCGGGGGGAATGGTTATGGAACATCCAGCATCGGTAATCTCTCTTTTTATTGTGATTATTTTTGCTTTTTTAACACCAATCATACAGCACAGATTGAAACTTACGATTATTCCTCTCGTCGTGGCAGAAATTTTAATGGGATTAATCATTGGTAAAAGTGGGTTTAATCTCGTTCACGAAGATGTGTGGCTTGAAACTTTGTCTACACTCGGTTTTATATTCTTAATGTTCCTAAGTGGACTTGAGATTGATTTTACAGCATTTTCCCGTAAAAAATCCCCTGATTTGCTTCCAAACGGGAAAAAGGAACCAAATAGCTTTGTTGTTGCTTTTATTATTTTTATAGGCATCTTTCTCGTTTCCTATGTGCTGTCCTTATTATTTGGTGCTGTTGGATTAATGGAGAATGCTTTTCTAATGACCTTGATTATTTCTACGATCTCGTTAGGAGTCGTGGTTCCTACATTAAAAGAAGCTCATTTAATGAAAACGGTCATCGGTCAGATCATTCTTTTAGTTGCCGTCATCGCTGATTTAGCTACGATGATCCTCCTCGCAGTCTTTGCATCAATGTATGAAAACAGCGGAGGAAATACATGGCTCTTGCTCGTTCTTTTTGGAGTGGGTGTTATTTTATATTTCATTGGAAGAAGATATAAAAATCAATCATTTTTAAATTCACTATCAAAAGGAACAACGCAAATCGGAACCCGTGCTGTTTTTGCGTTAATTATCTTCTTGGTTGCTCTTTCGGAAACGGTTGGCGCTGAAAATATATTGGGAGCATTTTTAGCCGGTGTGCTTGTTTCTTTACTTGCTCCAAACCAGGAAATGATTCATAAGCTGGATTCGTTTGGCTATGGTTTTTTAATCCCAATCTTTTTTGTGATGGTAGGCGCGAAGCTTGATTTATGGTCGCTTTTGGGTGACCCTGATTTGCTCATCCTTGTGCCATTACTTCTAGGAGCATTATTTTTATCGAAAATTGTTCCGGTCTACATTTTAAAGCTTTGGTATGACTTTAAAACAGTAACAGCATCCGGATTTTTGTTAACCTCTACACTTTCTCTTGTCATCGCTGCAGCAACGATTGGGGAAAGATTAGGGGCTATTTCTTCGCAAATGGGCAGTACCTTAATTTTAGTCGCGGTCATTTCCTCCATATTCACCCCGATGGTATTTAAAAAACTGTTTCCGAAGGATCAGGCTTTGAGTAAAAAAATAAAAGTTGTTTTTATCGGGGCCAATCAATTAACACTACAAGTGTCAAGGGAGCTAAAAACGTCTCTTTATGAGTCCATATTGGTTACAACTAAACAAGAAAAAGCAGAAAGACAGATTGCCGATTCTTTATTTGACTTAATCGAATTAGAGGATTACTCGATCGATACTTTGGAAAAAACAAATATCTTTTCAGCCGATACAGTCGTTATTTTAACAGGAGACCAAAAGAAGAATGCGGACTTAGCAAAGGAGATTAAGCAAAAAGGCGTGAACCGTGTTATTGCTAGAATTGAGGAAGCGAGTTTACAGGAAGAGCTGAGAAATGACAACATCGAAGTCTTCTCGGTTATGCTCGCTCAACACACTTTGCTGAGAGCAGCGATTGAATCCCCTGGGGTGATGGAGATCTTAACGAACCAGGAGACCGCTTTATATGAAATTCATATGCTGAATGAAGAGTTTGCCGGGATGGAGTTAAGAATGTTTCCATTTACCGGGGATGTTATCTTTGTAAGGATTTTCCGTGGGAAGGATTCCTTGATTCCACATGGCGATACTGAACTTCAGCTAAATGATCGTTTAATTGTTACCGGTTCTAAGGAATATGTCGAGCAATTAAAAAAAGAATTGGAATTTTGTCTATGGTGTTAAACTGTTCGATTTTTGGAAACGATGGTGTAAGTATAAACAAATATTCTCTTTTCTTTTATAGAAAGGTATAGTAAAATTAGGACTAGGTACTAATATCATGTATTAACAGGAGGGTAATTGATGACTCTTTCTTTGTCCGGAAAAACGTATGTAGTAATGGGAGTAGCAAATAAAAGAAGTATTGCATGGGGAATCGCTCGTTCTTTGCATCAAGCGGGAGCCAGATTAGTCTTTACATATGCAGGTGAGAGATTAGAAAAGAGTGTTAGAGAACTAGCTGACACGCTTGAGGGTGGAAATTCCCTAGTCTTACCTTGCGATATTACAGTAGATGAAGAAATCGCAAAATGCTTTGCGCAAATTAAGGAAGAAGTAGGCACGATTCATGGCATCGCGCACTGTATTGCTTTCGCAAACAAGGAAGAGCTTGAAGGCGACTATATGAACACAACTCGTGACGGTTTCCTTTTAGCGCACAACATTAGTTCATATTCTTTAACAGCTGTTGCGAAGGAAGCAAAAGGGCTCATGACAGAGGGCGGCAGCATTATCACGCTTACTTATCTAGGCGGCGAGCGCGTATTGCCGAATTACAATGTAATGGGTGTCGCTAAGGCTTCACTTGAAGCAAGTGTCCGCTATTTAGCAAGTGACTTAGGTAAAGACGGAATCCGTATAAATTCTATCTCTGCTGGTCCAATCCGTACGCTTTCTGCAAAAGGAATTGGTGACTTCAACCTAATCCTAAAACATATCGAAGAACGCGCTCCACTTCGTCGTGCAACAACTCCAGAAGAAGTTGGCGATACAGCAGTATTCTTATTCAGTGACATGTCTCGCGGAATCACTGGAGAAAATATTCACGTTGATTCAGGTTACCATACTATCGCTTTATAATATGATTTTCCCGAACCCAAGCTGGTCATCAGCTTGGGTTTTTTTATGTTTTAGGAAATTATAGAATTCAAAGCTGTGGATAACTATTCCACGGTTAGACTCGTCCAGCTCCAGCGCCCAGCTCCTAGTGGACTTCGCCCACCTCCCTACGATAAGTCAACATCGAATCGCTATCGCTCTTCGTGTTTCCTTTATCTCAGTCGATGTGCTCCAGTCCTGTCGTGAGCTACCCGGGCGCTTGCGCTTTTGTTCTTTGCGCTTCGAGATTTTTAAAATGATTCATAAATATCCCTTTATAAGTAAAAAATAAACATTGTCCATTAAATGATTCAAGTAGGAAGTGAAGCTTAATGAGAAAAAACATGTATTGCAAATATTTTTATTGGTTTACGGCGGCAATTATTTCTATCCTATTAGTTGGATGTACGGATTACTCTGAGCAGGACACAAAAGTTGCACTTATTAAGACGATTGATGAAAGTCCGTCCATTTTTGATGAAGATGAACAAGAAGAGGATATGGAAACGCTAGAAAAGGTAAAAAAAGAAATTCTTGCTGAAGAACCTGTCTATGATGTAGCCGTTGTTAAGGGGAAAAAACAAATTGTAGCAGCCTATAAGGTTAAGCATATGCACAGGTTTAGAATGAAGCAGATCGAAAAAGATATTAATAAAATGCTTGAAAAAAAATTTCCCAAAGAGGATTTTATCATCTCTAGTGATTATAAAATTTTTCTTGAAGTCATTGAATTGATCAATGACGAAAAAGATCCAAAGTACTCAGAAGAAAAAGCGAATAAAAAGCTACAAAAAATTATTAAATTGCAGAAGGAATTGACTTAAAAGGGGAAGATCAACATGGGAAAAAAACAGCAGATGCAAAAGCTTACACCCCAACAAGTACAATATCAGCAGCTACAGCAGAAGTATGAAACGAAGCGGCCAGTGGTTAAGAACTGCATAAAGGCCTTTTTTGCCGGTGGTGTTATTTGTTTAATTGGTCAAGCTTTAAGCTATTTTTATATTTACTTTTTTAACTTTACTGAACAAACTGCCGGAAACCCAACGGTTGCTACAATGGTCTTCTTATCGATGCTATTAACTGGTTTTGGTGTATATGATCATATTGCTCAATTTGCCGGGGCAGGTAGTGCTGTGCCTGTTACAGGATTTGGCAATGCTGTAATATCAGCAGCGATTGAGCATCGGACTGAGGGCTTTGTACTTGGGGTCGGAGGAAATATGTTTAAGCTTGCCGGCTCGGTTATTTTATTTGGAGTTTTTTCGGCTTTTGTTGTTGCGTTAATCAAAACGCTTCTTAAAATATGGGGGGTTTTGTAAATGCGAAAAGGATTGCAGAGCTGGGTATTTGAAAAGCGGCCATCGATCATTTCCACAGGAGTTTCTGGCGGACCGTTTGAGGCAAACGGGAGATTGGCGAATGATTTTGATTATCTTCATGAGGATCTTTGGATGGGGCAGGACTCCTATGAAAAGGCGCACCGACTGTTAATCGAAGAAGCGGTTGAAACGGCTTTAAAAAAATGCAATATGGAAAAGGATGCGCTGCAGTTTTTTATTGCAGGAGATCTAATTAATCAAATTACTCCAACTAGCTTTGCTGCAAGGACCTTTCAGGTACCCTATATGGGATTGTTTGGAGCCTGTTCTACTTCGATGGAAGGACTGGCGATATCTTCCTTTCTAGTCAATTACAAAGGAGCAGATTACATTCTAACCGGTGCATCAAGTCATAATGCAGCGGTAGAAAAACAATTCCGTTATCCTACAGAATACGGCGGCCAGAAGCCGCCGACTGCTCAGTGGACCGTTACCGGTGCCGGAGTGGCCATAGTTACCCATCATACAGGAAAAGAGCACCACCCTTATACAACCTCTGCGACGATTGGAAAGGTGGTTGATATGGGATTGTCCGACCCGTTTAATATGGGGGGAGCAATGGCTCCGGCTGCAGCGGATACGATTGCTGCTCATTTTCGTGACCTACAGCGTTCTCCAGATTATTATGACTTAATTGTTACGGGGGATTTGGGCAGAATTGGTCACGAAACAGCCTTGGATTTACTTAATAAAAATGGGATCAAACTTTCAGAGGAGCAATTTAAGGATTGCGGATTGCTGATTTATAACGATGATCAGCCTGTTCTGGCTGGGGCAAGCGGGGCGGGCTGCTCAGCAACCGTATTATACGGTCATCTATTAAATGAAATGAAAAAGGGCACTTACAAAAAAATATTAGTAGTGGCAACAGGGGCGCTGCTATCCCCGATATCATTTCAACAAAAAGAAACGATCCCATGTATCGCCCATGCAGTCTCAATCGAAATAGGAGAGTAATCATGAAGGGAGGAACCTGTTATGCTGGCGATGTTTTTCTGGGCTTTCGTGATTGGGGGATTAATTTGCGTCATTGGTCAGCTGTTATTTGATGTTGCAAAATTAACACCCGGTCATACTTTAAGTTTACTGGTTGTGATTGGAGCAGTTTTAGATGGATTTGGGCTGTATGAACCGCTAGTGGACTTTGCGGGAGCGGGAGCAACCATTCCGATTACCAGCTTTGGAAATTCATTAGTTCATGGTGCCCTGCAAGAAGCGGAACAGCACGGCATTGTTGGGGTATTAACAGGAATGTTTGAGGTGACGAGTTCCGGAATTTCTGCAGCCATCATTTTTGGTTTTATTGGTGCTTTATTGTTTAAGCCGAAAGGATAATATTGCAGTGTTTTGATTTTTTTAGACCGCGCCTATACCATTTTTCCTTCTCTAACATATGTTATAAATGAGCAAAGGAAAAGTGAGGTGACAATCAATGGGCTTTGGACATTGTGGATACGGCTACGGCGGATACGGTTATGGTGGATACGGCGGATCAACTTTCGTTCTAATCGTCGTATTATTCATCTTGTTGATTATTGTAGGCGCTAGCTTCTATAGCTAATCATTGCTAGCAAAACAAGAAGGGGTTGACTCCTGAAACGAGTCAACCTCTTTACTTGTTGTTTTGGGTTTCACCATTTCAAGCCTTTTTTCATACTATAAAAAGGAGCTAAGAAGGAGGCGTGGTGGTACAACATGGATAATGGTTTCTTTAAAAATGTTGAAAAGAAAACTGGTGTCAATATGAAGGATATTCTTGATTTAGCCAATTCATTGCAGAATGCTAATTTCAAGGATGAAAGAACGGTTCGAGGCGTAATCCGAAAGGTGTCACAAATTGCAAACAAACCGGTCTCAAGAGAGATGGAGGATAAGATCGTCCAGTCTATTATAAAAGACGGTAAACAATTAGACTTTAATACAATTTCGAAAATGATCAATAAAAAATAGGTTCCGAGAATAAAGTATAGGGGCTCTCCAAACCCAATCATAGCCTAGGACGAATCAAGGTCAAAAGGCGATATGGGCGGAGGAAGCCCCTTATTTTAATGTTGATAAAAAACGAGAAGAATGGGCTTTTTTTCCGCGAATTCGTTCGGGAATGGATAAAAATAACTCATCCTTAGCTCTTGTAACAGCTACATAAAGGAGTCTTCGTTCTTCTTCTAACGGTGAAGCATCTCCATTACGAAGCGATTCTAATGCATAATCATGCGGAATCATTCCATCCACTGTGCCAATTACATAAACCGTGTTATACTCCAATCCTTTAGAGCGGTGGATTGTACTTAATGTAACCGCCTCTTTTTGCTGCTTCGAAATTAGCTTCATTTCTTTGTTCATGGCTTTCATATGATCTGTGTGCTCAAGGAACTCAACGATACTCGTAAAGTTTTTTGCGGCAACCTTTAAATCCCGAATATCATCGGAGCCCTTATCTAACTGGTTCCCTTCGTTGCCGCGTTTTTTTACAAAATCCTGAAAACCGAGTTCTTTTTCCACCGTTTCAATGGCGACAGTCGGTGTTAACGCAGACAAACTGCGCAGGATTGGAACAAGCTTCTTCAGTTTCTTTGCCTGGAAGGCATAGGCTGTTTTCAAAATTGCTAGAGATTCAAGCATAGAGCAATCATTTAAAATACTTTCTGCTTTTATATCCTGCAAAGCATTTTGTCTAATAAAAAGGGCCGGGAGCACATCTTTTACCGCATGCTGGTCATCTTCATTCACACTTAATCGTAAAAAGGCAAGCATTCCTTTAACAATAAAACGCTCATAAAAGGACTCGATATCCTGGTCAATTTTAAATGGAATACTGGAATTTACGAGTCGCTCAAACATAGCCCGGCTTGCAGTATTAGTCCGGAACAAAATGGCAAAGTCACTCGGCTTTTTCCCGTTCGTAATTTTTTCCTGGATATCACTTAAAATCATTATAGCCTCTTCCTCTTCATCATAAGGATAGAAACTAATCGGAGATTGAGAACTTGTATGCTGTGCATTCATTCTTTTGTGACGGCGCCGCTTATTTTCCATGATGATCTGATTGGCGACGGCAACAATTTCATGGTTGGATCGGTAGTTTTGATCAAGAATGACAAGCTTAGCATTCGGGAAATCGCGTTCGAAATCTAATAAATAGGACGGGTCACTGCCTCGGAACGCATAAATGCTTTGGTCATCATCGCCTACCGCACAAACATTTTTTGTTTTTCCCGATAGCATTTTAATGATTTCGTATTGAACCTTATTAATATCCTGAAATTCATCGATTAAAAAATAGCGGAATCGGTTTTGATAGAGTTCAAGAATTGAAGTGTCTTGCCGGAATAATTGGTAGCACCCAATTAGCATATCATCGAAGTCGAAAAGCTGATGCTCTTGCAGGGACTTTGTATAATGCTGATATAAAAAGGCGACTTTCTCTTCCCACTTGTCTTGTGGCTTTATCGTTTCAGGCCATTCCAAATTATTTTTCCAATAGCTGATTTTTTGGAGGGCAAGATCATAGGAAAATTCTTTTTCATCAAGATCGAGCTTCTTGCCTGCTTCCTTTAGAATCTGCTCCTTCTGCCAATCTTTCTTCAATAAATTCCGAGAATCCCATTTTTCACGATCATGAAAGGAGAGAATCCGGTAAAAGATGCTGTGAAATGTACCGGTCACAAGCTGATTTATTTGTGGAACAGAAAGATTAGGGTAGAGGGAGAGTCGTTCCTTCATCTCAGCAGCAGCTTTGGCAGTGAAGGTAACAAGCATAATTGAATTTGGACTAATTTTCTTTTCTTGAAGCATAAAGGCTGTTCGGGCCGTCAATACTCTTGTTTTGCCACTCCCAGCCCCGGCAAGAACGAGGAGAGGGCCTTCAGTATTGGTAACGGCATCTGCTTGACTTTTATCGAGCTGGAATCCATGTTGATCAAGTTCATGTAAATAAGCATGCTCAAGCTCCGTTTTATACGTTGGGGTTGGAGCAAACGGAAGGTCGATTTTTAATGGCCGTGTTCTTTTCTTTATTGTCCGACGTGCTTTTTGGGGTTCCATAGTTTGGATGGAACGGGATACGGGAATGCGAAAACCATTTCGTTCAATCGTAGTTTCTTCCACTATTGGAGCTGCAACTTCCTTTGCTATGGGAGCATCCGCACATTTTTGAAGGGTAGGCAGCATGTGATAGAAATGTGGTTCATCCATTATTCCCAAGTATAACCGGACCTTTTCAGTGCAGCATGGGCAAGTTAGTTCCCCTTTTTTTCCTGCTTCATAAAGCTTTTGGAATTCTTCGCGGTTAGTTGTATCTAAATGAATTGATTTATTATCATAAATGGCACTTTTCATAGGGGTATCCTCTTTTTACTAGAAAGGTTAATGTATAGATTTGCTTTACAGTGGTTGTTCTAAAAAAATCATACAAAGCTTATCATAACAAACTTTTCTAAGAAGCTAAAGACAGAAAAGTTGGCAAAGAAAAAAGCCCATCAAAAGATTAGGCTTTGTTTCGTTACAAACATTACTCTTTATCCTCGCCTAGTCGGTAGGTTTCGTATACAGTCCATGAATCATTTTCAAGCTGATAGAGCAGATGAAAACGATCGATTATTTCCTCATGCTCCATTTGCATCATTCTTAAGGAACCATAAACATCTGAATGCTCATCATCTGAAAGCTTTTGGCCGATGGTAATATGAGGAACAAAGCTATACTCCGGTTTCTCGCCAAAGAAATCGGTGTGAAGTTCGTGATAAAGCAGTTCTAACTCTTCTGTTTGATCAATTTTAAAATAAATGACATTATTAACAGGTTTGAAAGAGCTGACTTTTAATACTTTAAGTGAGAATGGCCGTGAATTTTTGGCAATCTGCTTGATTTTTTTGGTGATCTCGTTTATTTGATATTCGTCGGCTTCAAAAGGAGCCTTCAATGTTATATGTGGAGAGATTAATGCATAATGAGGGTCATATCTTTTTCGGTAAGAATTGGCTAAATCCTGCAATTTTTTCGAGGGAAATATCGCAACACCAAATTTCATATCACTACCTCCAGTTCGTTACTTAAAAAGCGGTTCGTCTTAGGCTAAATTCGAACAGTTATTAAAAAAAGCATGAAAAAAGCAGATTCTTATATATAAAGCGTTTTCATAATGATAATTATAACAAAATTCTTAAATGAATCCTATCCGTTCCCGAATGTAGAATCAGGTGGCAGGTTGATTCGAAAATAAGTATTTTAGGGCTCGTTTTACATCCTGCTGCCAAAACGTCCAAGTATGGTCACCATTGAATTCTTGATAGAAATAAGGAAAGCCTTTTTCCTTAAGCAGTCCCGAAAGAACCCGATTTGGTTCAATGAAATTTTCTTGTTGGCCTCTTGTCGTTTTGACAGATGTTTCTTCCGTTCCTATAACATGATAGATCTGGAGGATTGGAGTCCCGCTGAACTGTTTAACTGTCGATAGTAACGTATCATGGGCATAGGGGGACTGCAATGCAACTTTTCCAAATGTATGTGGATAGGTAAGTGCAGCCATGAATGAAATATACCCGGCTAATGAATCCCCAATCAAGGCTCTGCCCAGACCCATTTGATAAGTAGGAAATTCTTTATCTATAAACGGTACAAGCTCTTGGACTAGAAATTGAAGGTAGGAAGTCATTTTCGATCCGGCTGGATGGTACTTTTCGAGGCGGTCTTTTCCATTTTTATAAGGAATTCCTACGATGATGACTCTTTCGATTTCATTGTGATACAGAAGTTCCTCGGTGAATGCTGTTATCCTGCCGAGCTGGAAATAGTCTGCACCGTCTTGAGCAATTAATACATGATATTTATAAAGAGGTGAGTACGATGCCGGTAAGTAGACAAGAAAATTCACTTCTTCTCCAAGCTTGTTACTATAAATTGAGTAATCCTGAACGGAGCCTCTAGGATAATCCAATGATATTCCCCCTAAAGTGATGATGATTAGCTGCAGCGTTTATGAAAGATTTTATCACAATTGTATATAGATATTGAAGAATCCTATGCATCAATGAAGCGGTTCATGCCAAGTTTTCCAGAAAAATGTTGACATAATTATTAATATGAATATAATTAGAAATATACTTTTTAAAACATTATTATACGATCTGTTAGCCAGCTGGAGATTATCACCTTGACAGGGTGGGGGTCTTAGCTTAATATCACCATATAAAATATTACGACTTGTTAGCTCAGTGGGAGAGCACTTCCTTGACAGGGAAGGGGTCGGGGGTTCAAGTCCCTCACAGGTCATCATCTAATCCTAACATCATTTTGATGTTAGGATTTTTTCGTGTTTTAGAAATCTATCTGCAAGTAACAAATCAAAGTTAGTTTCTTTTATTTCAATATTTTCATTAGTCGTGGTACATTATAAAAAGGGAAATATAGGTGAAACGCTATTTGCACAAAAAAATAAAAAAATTATTATTAAAATGACTAATGCTTTATTTATAGAACATATGTAAAATAAGAATGTATGCGGTTACTATAAAAAGCCGAAAATTTCTGACTCCGTCAGATTAATAGATTACTTTTTTGAGGTGAAGATGATGCAAGAAACTATTACAAATGAAAAAACTACTTCAGCACCATATTCAAGAACAAATCCATTTCATGCAAAAGTACTTAAAAATGTGAACTTAAATAAAGATGGCTCTAGTAAAGAAACAAGACATATCGAGTTTTCCTTAGAAGGATCAGGTCTTTCCTATGTCGCTGGTGATGCTTTAGGGATTATTCCCGAAAATGATCCGGAACTTGTGGCTGCCCTGATTGAGGAAATGAATTGGAACCCTGAGGAAGAAGTTATTATTAATAAGCAAGGTGAGACGCTTCCATTAAAAGAAGCGTTAACAACATATTTTGAAATTACACTACTATCGAAAAAGGTATTGCAGCAAGCAGCTGAATTAACTGAAAGTGAACAGCTGCAAAAGCTGTTGTTAGTGGAAAATGCTAACGAATTAAAAGAATATTGCAATGGGCGAGATTTACTTGATATGTTACAGGATTTTGGACCGTGGAACGGCTCTCCTCAAGAATTTGTATCTATGTTAAGAAAAATGACACCGCGCCTATATTCCATTGCAAGCAGCATCAATGCTCACCCAGGTGAAGTTCATCTAACAATCGGTGCTGTAAGATATACAACTCATGGCCGTGACCGAAAAGGGGTTTGTTCTGTTTTAATTGCGGACCGTATTCAAGAAGGAGATACACTTCCGGTATTTGTTCAGCCAAATAAGCACTTCCATCTGCCTGAGTCTGTTGATAAAGATATCATCATGGTGGGTCCTGGGACAGGCATTGCACCATTCCGTTCCTTTATTGAAGATCGCGCTGTAACGAAAGCAACCGGCAGAACTTGGCTATTTTTCGGAGATCAGCATGCTGCAACGGATTTCCTTTATCAAGAAGAATTAGAACAATATCAACAAGTTGGTGTTGTGACAAAATTAGATACAGCATGGTCTCGTGATACAGACAAAAAGGTATATGTACAGCACAAACTACTTGAAAACAGCAAAGAATTATTTAATTGGCTTGATAACGGAGCATACTTCTATATTTGTGGAGATAAGGAACGTATGGCCAAAGATGTCCATAACACGCTTATTGAGGTTATTGCAAAAGAAGGTTCAATGTCACAAGAGGAAGCCGAAGCATATTTGAATGATATGAAAAAGCAAGGACGCTATCAACGTGATGTCTATTAAGATAAAATAGTGTTAATTTAAAGAGAGTGTCTTTTCCGAAATACTTAGGGGGACAACCCTCACTGGTTATCTAAAAAAACTTGTTAACGTTGAGTTAACAAGTTTTTTGTATTGGGTTACCTTTTTTATCCAAATTCTAGTAATCCAGTAATCTATCATGATAGAATGGACTATAACTATATTGATAATTAAACAGGCAGGAGAAAAAAGGAATGAAATTAAGCATACTGAAAGTAGGACTGTTAACTTGTTTAATGCTCTTGGGGTGGTCGTATAAAGAGGTATCTGCAGAGGCGACTTGGCCGACTAAATGTCCACAAGTCCAACCGAATCAAAATCCCTCTTTTCAACACATGAGCTGCTTATTAACGAATGCGGCCTTAGAAGGAAATATTCCTCCTGAGGTAGTTAAAGCTGTGGCTATGCAAGAAAGTGGTTGGAGACAATTTGGTGAGAATGGTCTGCCGATTATTTCACAAGATGGTGGGATCGGTCTCATGCAAATTACCAATCAACCAGACTATGACCAAGAAAAGCTAAAATACGATATTTATTATAATATCCAAGCAGGCGTCGAAATTCTTAACAAGATGTATAATCGAACTGACCTTCCTAAAATAAAAGGTTTAGGACGAGAAGTGATTGAAAATTGGTATTTCTCAGTAATGGCTTATAATGGAACAAAGCCTGTAAACAGTCCGCTTTATCAGGCAGATGGAAGTAAAAATACGTATGCTTATCAAGAAAAAGTCTTTAATCTTCTTGAACAAGGCAGTTTCTTAGAGGGGATTAACTTAGCGCAGTTCCCATTCAGTACAGACGACTTTGACTATCAACCAAACAGCGACGAGAATATTGTATTTAAAAAGCTGGAATATATCCTTACTGATCAGATGCATTCTTCTAATTACTATTTCCGGACGGGTGATAAGGTATATGTTACAAAGGATAGTGTGAATTTTAGATCACTTCCTAGTAGTTCTTCTTCCATTTTGAGTGTGTTAGCCAAAAGTACTACCTTAGTTATAAATGGGGATTTGGTATATGACCAAAATGTTGACAGGGAAAACCAATTCGTCTGGTACCCAGTCAAAACGGAAGATGGAAAACTAGCAGGATATATTTCTTCTGCTTATATAATGAAAAAGCTAGATAACCCTAAAGTGATGCCAGTGGATGATAATGATGTTATTATAACTGGTAATGCTTCTAGTAATGCAACGGTACAAATAATGAACGGAACGGTGCTGACTGGCAGTAATGTAGCGGATGCAAACGGTTATTTCGAGGTTGGAATTCCTGTTCAAAAGGCAGGGACACAACTGACTATAGTCTATAAGCATCAACTAAATCAGCTTAGCCCTTCTACAACAATAACGGTATTAGATAAAACAGCTCCTTCTGCACCAAGTGTCAACACGGTAAATAACAAGGCGACTAAAGTTACAGGTAAAACAGAAGCCTATGCAACCGTAACAGTGACAATCGCCGGAAAAACATATAGCTTCAAAGCGAATGAGTTCGGAAGCTATTCGGTAACAATACCGGTACAAAATTCAGGAACAAGTATATCGGTCACAGCCAAGGACAGTGCAGGTAATATAAGTCCGGCAAGAGTAGTTAAAGTGGTAAGAGTAGCTCCGAATATGCCAAGTGTGAACACGGTGAACAATAAAGCGACAACGGTAACCGGTAAAACGGAAGCCTATGCAACCGTGACCGTGACCATTGCTGGGAAAACATATAGTAAAAAAGCGGATGGATACGGAAATTACAAAGTATCAATACCAGTACAAAATACTGGGACAAGTTTATCGATAACAGCAAAAGACAGCGCGGGTAATGTAAGCGTGGCAAGAATTGTAAAAGTGGTAAGAGTAGCTCCGAATATGCCTACTGTGAATACAGTCAGATACTATTCAACAACCGTAACAGGAAAAACAGAGAAATATGCCACAGTTACAGTAAAAATCGGGACAAAGATTTATACAGCAAAAGCTAATGCTTATGGTGATTATAAAGTGTATATACCGAAGCAACCGGTAGGAACAAAACTATATGTCAATGCGAAAGATGCACAAGGACAAGTAAGCGCAACAAAAGTAGTAACTGTGTCGTAATAATCACTTAATAAATAGGCTGTGTTAAAGAACAATGTTGATTTTTGAACACTTGTTGATTGGAGCGGAAGGTGCGAGACTCCTGCGGGAGAAGGTGTCACGGGAGACCCCACAGGCGCTTGCGCCGAGGAGGCTCCCGGACTCCCCCGCGGAAAGGGAGCACCTCTCGCTGCAATCAACAGCCAAATTTAACACAGCCAATAAAAAAGTACCCTGTAAGAGACACAAAAAAAGTCTTCCTACAGGGTACTTCTTATATAATGAAAAAACCAAATTCGGCTGCAATAAAATTCCCCACCTAAACTTAAACCTGGAGGTGGGGAGTGTTATTCATATTAACATCAACATTAATCATGCAGGTTGAATCATTCTGTTTTAATGTTTGGGCGTATTTCCGATACATTTTGGGAGTCATGTTCATTTTTGCACAAAATACCCTGTTAAAATAAGATGGGTCCGAGAAGCCGCATTCATATGAAATTCGGTAAGCTTGGTAATTGGTTGTTTCCAATAATCTGCACGCGTATTCCATTCTTAGTTGATTAATATAATCTGTAAAAGCGACACCCATCTCTTTTTTAAAAACATGGCTAAAATACTTAGGATTCACAAACACCTTAGAAGCAACCATTTCTAAGGTTAATTTTTCCTTGAAATGCTCTTTTATAAATTTTATCGATTCCTCAATAAAGTACTGTCGATCGTCCTTGTTTTCTAGGCTCAATTCCTTAGGTTTATCCTCGAAGTTTACACCCCTGTTGGATGACGCTTCCATCATTTTGTGGAATACCTCTTTGAAAGCAGAAGGTTTTACAGGCTTTAATAGATATTCGAAGACCTGAAGACTAATGGCTTTTTGTGCATACGAAAAGTCTGAGTAAGCGGATAAAATGGAGATACATGAGTTAGGAAGAAATTTCCTTATCTCCTGAATTGCTGACAGTCCGTCTAATTCTGAAATCATTAAATCCATGATAATAATATTTGGTCGATACTGCTTTGCAAGTTGAATGGCCTGAACTCCGCTTTCGCAAGTCAGTACCGTATCTTCTGGAAGAAGCTCGTCGCGGACAACAATGGAAAGGAACTCTCGTTCAAGTGGCTCATCTTCTACAATTAATACAACGTTCATAGCTAACACCTCCCAATAAGTTGGGTGGGAATCTTGATGGTTACCGTGCTACCGCTAAAATCAGATTTTACGATTTCCAACCCATAACATTCACCATAATACCGTTTTAAGCGATTGTTTGTACTCCGAAACCCGAGCCCGGACTTATTATCGCACTTTTGAATTTTATCTAATACTTCCTTAGGGAAACCGTTTCCATTATCCGCAATAGAAATGGTGATAACCTCTTTGGATTCTTCCGCAAAAATACTAATTTTGCCTCCATCACGCTTCGGGGTAATCCCGTGAATAAGTGCGTTCTCAACAATAGGCTGGATTACCATGTTAGGGATTCTGAAAGACTTAATTTTCTCTGACACATCGATGGTATATTCCAAACGATTTTTAAATCGTGCCTTTTGTATGTATAGATATTTCTCGATGTTGTCGATTTCAGAAGCGATCGTATGAAGCTTATCTTCCTGTTTTAAGTTATATCGCAATAAATCAGAAAGACAGTAGATTAGTTCCTCGGTTGTATGAGAATGCTCAAAATACGCAATTCGGGCAATACAGTTCAAGGTATTGAACAAAAAATGCGGATTGATTACGAGTGACATGTTTTTCGCTTCTAGGTCAATAATCTTTTTTTCTAATATTTCCTTCTCAATGGATAACCTTGCCACATCTGAATCAACATGACTGATGCTTTCAGATAGGTCAATTGAGATATTCTTGGCAATGTGTCCGCATAATTGCTCATGAATTTTTATTTTATTTGATTCTACGGTTTTCAGACAGGAGATAGACTTAGCAATAAACTCCAATTCTGCATTTTTGTTATTTTTTAAAGACTGAACATCAATCATAAATTTTTGATATTCGGTATCCTGCGAATATACTTGCATCCCAGCGATATATCCTACAGTCTCATCCTGGACTTTAATAGGCAACAAGATATTTAAGAGTCCATATTGGCAGACAAAGCTCCCTTCCTCGGCTGATGCGAATCGGCTTTTGTAGTCGGGGCATACATGGTCTCCTCTTTCTTGACAAATATGGGTACAAAAATTAGGAGAAGGAATTAATTCAAGTAAAATATCTCCGTTTGTATCTACCAAAAATAAGGGGATATCTGACAGGGATAAGATCCCGCTATAGCGGGCATATATATTGGAAGCTATTAATTTATTTAGAGGGATAGCGGTATTCTTCATCCTACTAGTACACCTTTCCGGCATGCAATTGATAACTAGAAAAAGAGTTAATTCGGCTGGAAAGCTTCAAATCGTGCAGAAGGCTTTTTTTGCTATTCTAATATAGAATAAAAAAATTGTAAATGACATGTGTCACCTTTAAACTATTCATTTAGCCTTGTCAAAGGCTGTCTTTTTATTGAGTAGGGGAGCAATGAATAATTTAGAGAAAAAATAAACCTCCTCGTTGAAATAACAACGGGGAGGTTATCCTCTGGATTATCAAAGCATGTTAAAATCTAAATTTTATTGCGAGTTTCCTAATAACATTTTTGATAAATATGAATCAAATCTTCCTTTTCAGGCTGTCTAGGGTTGGTTGGGGTACATCGATCAAGCATTGCGGTTTCTGCCATTTGTCCCAAAGCGTTATCGAATTCGGCTTGATCAACTCCTAGTGTCTTGAAATTATCTTCTATCCCCAGTGATTTTTTAAGTTTGCTTATAGCCGCCATGAAATTGATGGTTCCTTCACGGCGTGTTCTGGCTGGAAGGTCAAGCATTGTGGCCAATTTGGCGTATCTCTCTGCAGCATGACTACTTGCGCTCCCATTTATGTCGGCATTGAATTCAATCACAGCATTAAGCAAAAGTGCATTGCAGCGGCCATGTGGTATGTGAAAAGCTCCTCCCATCGCATGGGCAAGACTATGAGTGATGCCAAGACCCGCATTTGTAAAGGCCATTCCTGCCATACAGGAAGCATTGTGGACACGATCTCGCGCAAAGGAATTCTTTGTATCTTTGTATACATCTTCTAGATTTTCAAAAAGCAGCTTAATCGCTTTTTCAGCAAGGGCATCAGTAAAGTCGGTCGCTTTTGTGGAAACATAGGCCTCGATTGCATGAACTAAAACATCAATTCCCGTATCTGCCACAACGCGCTGGGGAACATTTTGAATGCAAGTAGAATCCAGGATGGCGATGTCTGGTGCAATAAATTCATCGATAATGACTACCTTTTCTCCTTCTGAAGTCACTACAGAAAAATCGGTTACTTCGGAGCCGGTTCCACTAGTGGATGGGATCGCGATAAACAGTGGTTTTTTTATTTCAGTACCTTCAGCGCTATTGAATTTCTGTACAAAATAAAGGATCGCTTTCGCTGTATCGATAGCGGAGCCTCCACCAAGTGCAACAAGGACATCTGCGCCACTTTCCGTATAAAGCTTTAACCCGTCTGCAATTAACGTTACATCCGGATCTGGGCGAACCCCAGTAAAAGCTGTTGAGCTGATCCCCGCTTCATTTAGATAATCTGCTGCTTCCTTTAAATACCCTAGTGATTCCATAATCGGATCTGAGACAATAAATGCACGGGTACCTGTAGTCTTTTTAAGAAGCTGCAGGGATTGGCTGTTAGAGTAAACCTTGGTTTTTAGGATAAACTTGTCTTCTATGATTTTTCCCTCCCATTCTCCATTTAAACCTTTTTGCCATTTTAAATAGTTTTTTAGTTATGATTTTCATTGAGCTATTTAATCTTGCTATTCATTAAAATATTGCATTTGAATGATATCATACAAAATAATCAATTAATGGAAGATTCGCCATATAGTTGTAGGATTAAAGTATTGGATTAAAATTCAATATTGCACTTAATCTCTATTCTTGAAAAATAGTTATTTCATTGTTTAAACTTAACTATATTTTGAAAGGTTAGTTGTATTATAGATGAAAGTGAAACTGTATCTAGATATGAAGCCTTTCATTGTTTATCTGGAATTTTCTTGATATAATAAATTATTAAATTATGTACGAGCGAGGACATAAAAGAGCATTGGTGGAATTGATAGATGAAAATGGAAGAAATAGTACAGAAAAAACTACGCCTCATTTTCAAAGATGATAGCATACTTTTTGATAAATCCCGTTTTGCAGGCGGCCTAACCAATTACAATTACATAATGAATATCAAGGGAGCAGAATATGTTATCCGTCAACCTGGTGGTATGACTAATCAGATGATTGACCGAAAAATTGAAAAGGCTAACAATCATCTCGCTTCGGAACTCGGTTTGAATTCTGAATGTATATATTTTGATGAAATCAGCGGAATCAAAATCAGTGCGTACATTAAAAATAGTAAATGCGTTGCTCAAGCCGATCCATACCATCCCTCAAACTTGAGTGCAGTTTCTAGCCTGATGAAAGAAATCCATTCCAGCCCAAAACATTTTCCTAATTCCTTCAATTGGAAAACAGAGTTGAATAAGTATGAGAAGATTGTCAAAGAACTCAAAGGTGATTTTTTCTTTGACTATGCTGTTTTGAAAAAGGATTTACAAGATTTCGAGGAAAAAAATATAAAAAATACATTGTCTCTCCCTTGTCATAATGACACAGTGCCTGAAAACTTCATCATCGATGATACCGGGAGAGCTTATCTAATAGATTGGGAATACTCAGGAATGAACGATCCCAGTTGGGATGTTGCAGGGTATATTCTTGAATCCAAACTGACCGAAGAATCGATACAATATTTTGTCTTAGATTACTATGGTCAATTACCGACCTCAGATGAAGTATTAAAAATAAAATGCAATATGCTAGCCCAGGATTTACTTTGGACGGTTTGGGCCTTGATTAGGCATTATAATGGTGACGATTTTCTCGACTACTGTCTTTTCAGGTATGAACGTTTTCGGAAAAATATCCAGGCAATCACTGAGTACCCCAGCTATTCCATTGCCGATATGGTGAAATTTAGATAATTGGGGTCAACATCCTCCTGCCAGGAAACGTGATTACTAAATATAACTTCCTAAAAAAATAAGCTAATTCAAAAAGCCGCTTTGAACAATCAAGGCGTCTTTTTTTTACCTTAATGGAAATAATCCAGTATAACATTTGTAATTCCTGAGATTAAATTCACTAAAAATCCAACTTAAAAAACGAGTATTGCATAAGTGCAAAAAAAAGTAACGATTGTACAATAACGTACAAAAACTAAAGGAAATTATACCAGTAAAATAATCCGCTATATACCATAATAAAATTCTTAGTTCGATTATGATTAATGTGTACAAAGAAGGTTTAACAATAAATAAATTAAAGGTCCGATTCCTAATAGTTATTTTTGAAGAAGATGTATTACCAAGTAAAGATAAATTTTTAGCTGATTAGAATCGCAGTAGTTCTGCGGCAAACTACCATTAAAAATTTATTTTTATTGATAATATATTAAAAAAGTAAAAATTAAAAGAAAGGAAGTTTTGCTTATGAAGGAAGTGACAGGAGGGCCTAGTGCTTCTGCAGTAGCTGCTAAAAACAGGTTATCTTCACAATTTTTTAAAAAAGGTATCATAATTGCTTTATTCTCAGGTCTTATGTATGGATTCTACTCCGCGTTCATGACATTGGGTATGTCTAAAGGTGTTTGGGTTGATTGGTATGGGGTTAACACAGCAGCTTTATCCGCCTTTGCCATCACCTATTTACTGGGTGCACTAGGAAGTGCGGTAAATGATACATGTAGCGCAGGATGGGCCTTGCTGAATGTAGGTGTAAAAGGCAAACTTGGAGATTTCTATAGGACGTTAAAAACGAAACCAGGTCAAGTAATGATTTTAGCAGCTCTTGTTGGAGGTCCTATTTCCAGCACGGCATATGTGGTTGGTCTCCAAATGGCGGGTTCAATTGTTATTCCGATCACTGCCCTTTGTCCGGCAATTGGGGCTATTTTAGGTAGGATTTTATTCAAACAAAAATTAAACAAGCGGATGATGCTTGGGATTGCCATTTGTGTACTGGCAAGTTTCTTGATTGGTAGCACAAGCATTGGCGGAGATGCACCAGAAGGTATGTTCTTGGGGATTTGTATCGCCTTTATTGCAGCTCTTGGTTGGGGCTTTGAAGGTTGTGTAGCTGGTTACGGTACATCGATGATTGACTCTGAAATAGGAATTACAATTCGTCAAGTAATTTCAGGTCTTTCAAACTTGATTATCCTCGTTCCTATCTTTTCGATGATGGCTGGTGATGTATTCCTTGCGACTGACCTTGCTACACAGGCATTTACAAGTGGTTCTGCGATGATTTGGTTTGCTCTAGCTGGATTTTGCGCATTTGTTTCCTATATGAGCTGGTATAAGGGAAACAGTATGTGTGGTGCGGCTCTCGGTATGGCTTGTAATGGCACTTATTCATTCTGGGGACCATTCTGTTGCTGGATCATTCTAGGTGTGTTTGCTGGTATGGATGGTTGGAGCTTACCTCCTATCGTGTGGATAGCTGCTGTCATAATGGTTTTTGGTATCTTGGTAATCGCGATGAATCCGTTGGACTTATTTAGAAAAAAAGGAAATCAAGAGTCAGTAGAACAAACAAAGGTAAGCTAAAAAACACTATCATTTTAAATCCCCAAAAAAAGGAGGATGACTTTTATGAAACCGCTTAACTACGCTATTTTAAAGCATTTTACAAAAGTTAAAGAAGCTTGTGCTGAAGATGTTATTGAAGCATTAAAAAGCGAATATGGTCATTTTAAAGCGCTTAATAGAAAGGATGTAATCGCGGCCTTAATGACAGCTGAAGCGAACGGTCTTCTAGAAGAAACAAGATTTGAAATGGACCAGTCAGATGTTCTTAGAATTTACTACCATGCACACGAGGAAGGTGCAAATACGATTAATAAATACATTAAGGACTAAACATTTTTTGAATCTTTAATGGATATTTTATCGAGCAGAGGGGGTGGAAATACAATGAGGTATCGAGGAGAAGAAGCATTAGGGCTTGTTGAAACAGTCGGCATGGTACCAGCCATTGAGGCAGCGGATAAAATGTTGAAGGCGGCTAATGTTGAGCTAGTATCATACGAAAATGTAGGCTCCACGCTTGTAACCGTTATGGTAAAGGGTGATGTTGCTGCTGTAAGAGCATCTGTAGAAGCTGGAGCTGAAGCAGCTGCTGCAATAGGAAAGTTAACCGCAAAAAATGTGATGCCACGTCCAATTAAAAGTGTTGGTGACATCGTTTCTATATACGATATTGATAAATAAAATAGGAAAAGGACTAACGATACATGAATAATTACGAAGCTTTAGGCTTAATCGAAACATTTGGGATCGTCTATGTTTTAGAGGCTGCAGATGCAATGTGCAAAGCAGCAGATGTTGAATTGATTGGCTTTGAAAACGTAGCTTCCGGATATATTTCTGTGTTGGTTCGCGGAGATGTTGGAGCATGTAAAACAGCTGTAAGCACTGGTGTAAAAGCGGTAGAGGACATGGGTTCTAGTGTTTATAGTTCTGTTGTAATAGCAAGGCCACATTCAGATATTGAAAAAATTATCGCACGTTATTCACTTGAAAACCTACTTCCTTAATTTGTAGTTGGAATGAAGAGGAGAGTTAAAAATGAATATTATTGATAATGATTTACTCTCCATCCAAGAGGCACGAATTCTTGTGGAAAACGCTCGTGAAGCACAGAAGAAGCTAGCAGCTTTTCCGCAGAAAAAACTGGATGAGATTGTTGAACGCATGGCAGAAGAAATTTACAAGCATGCACGTGAACTAGCCATGATGTCCAGTGAAGAAACGGATTATGGCAAATGGCAGGATAAGTATATTAAAAATCAGTTCGTATGTGAATATTTGATCAAACGACTTAGAGGAATGACTTGTGTCGGTATTATTAGCGATGATGTTCAGAACAAGACAATCGATATTGGCGTTCCGATTGGGGTAATTATAGCTTTATGTCCGGCAACTAGCCCAGTTTCAACTACTATATATAAGGCACTAATTGCAATAAAGTCGGGTAATGCAATTATTTTTTCACCTCATCCGAGAGCGAAAAACACAATGAGTAAGGCGCTAGAAATTATGATACGTGCAGCTGAAGGATATGGCTTACCTGAGGGAGCTCTTTCATTCTTGAACATTGTCACGCCTAGCGGGACATCAGAGCTGATGACTCATTCTGCTACCTCGTTAATAATGAATACTGGTGTTCCAAGCATGCTTAAAGCAACAAGCAATTCAGGGAAGCCCGTTATATTTGGTGGAAATGGTAATGGACCTGCCTTTATTGAACGAACAGCTAACATCAACCAGGCGGTACAAGATATTATTGCCAGCAAAACCTTTGATAACGGAGTTGTATCCGCAGCGGAACAATCTGTTGTTGTCGATCGCTGCATTTCAGCTGATGTTAAACGAGAGTTTCAGAATCATGGCGCGTATTTTATGACTGAAGAAGAATCACAAAAACTTGGGGCTCTCTTTTTCCATTCGGATGGATGTCCAAATACAGAAATGGTTGGGAAATCAGCACAACAATTGGCTACGCGAGCAGGTTTTATTGTACCGGAAGGTGTCGTCGTCCTGATTTCTGAACAAAAATATGTTTCCGATACAAATCCTTATTCGAAAGAAAAGCTTTGTCCCGTTTTGGCATATTACATAGAAGACGATTGGATGAATGCATGTGAAAAATGCATAGAGTTGTTGATCAGTGAAAGGAACGGACATACTCTTGTCATTCATTCACGCGACGAGGCGGTCATTCGCCAGTTTGCATTAAAAAAACCTGTTGGCAGAATACTTGTCAATACTCCAGCTACTTTTGGAAGTATGGGGGCAACAACTAATTTATTTCCTGCAATGACCCTAGGTAGCGGATCAGCGGGTGTCGGTATCACGACCGATAATGTTTCACCGATGAATCTTATTTATATTCGCAAAGTTGGGTATGGTGTACGAAAGGCAGAAGACATTACTAATGGAAAGTTAATCGAAGAAGTTCATTCAATAGGCGATAAAAACCAGTCTACTGAATATAGGTTAGAAGACATAGAGATGTTAAAGCAAATTCTAATAAAAGCGATCGATAGTCATTGACCGTTTAATAGATATGCTTGTCCATCATGAAAGATAGATTAGTATTTTCAAAAATCTTATGAAATAAGAATTTAAAAGAATGAGAGGTAAGTTATTTTGGATATTCGTGATTTCTCAAATAAATTAGCAGAAGCCACCAAAAATATGTCTGCTGAAGAACGAGCATCTTTAATTAGGTTGTTTGAAGGTGTTTCGATGAATATTGCAAAAGAAGAGCCTGAACATTTTAGCGAGGATTGCAGTAGTAATGATAGCGGGATTCCTGAGGGAATGACTGAACGTCTAAAAAGGCTTAAAGAAAACTATTTAAAGCAAGTTCCTTCCATAACTACCTATCGTGCAAGAGCAATCACGAAAATTGCGAAGGAAAACCCGGGCATGCCGAAGATTATGCTGCGTGCAAAATGTTTCCGCTACTGTTGTGAAACTGCACCATTGGTGATTCAAGACGATGAGCTTATTGTTGGAGCACCTAACGGAGCACCTCGTGCCGGAGCTTTTTCACCAGATCTTGCATGGCGATGGATGGAGGACGAAATTGATACAATCGGAACCCGTCCTCAGGACCCTTTCTATATATCGGATGAAGATAAGAAAATTATGCGAGAGGAACTTTTCCCATTCTGGAAAGGGAAATCCGTTGATGAACACTGTGAGGACCAATATCGTGAAGCGGGTGTCTGGACACTTTCCGGTGAGTCGTACGTATCAGATTGCTCTTACCATGCATTAAACGGTGGCGGGGACTCCAATCCGGGCTACGATGTCATCCTAATGAAAAAGGGCATGCTGGATATTCAGCAAGAAGCAAAGGATCATCTGGCAACGCTTGATTATCAAAACCCTGATGATATTGAAAAAATCTATTTCTATAAATCGATTATTGATACAACTGAAGGCGTTATGATTTATGCCAAGCGTTTATCGGAATATGCAGCAGAACTGGCTGCAAAGGAAACGAACCCTAAGCGTAAAGCAGAATTAATGAAGATTTCTGAAGTGAATGCAAGGGTACCAGCGCATAAGCCGCGTACATTCTGGGAAGCAATTCAGGCTGTTTGGACAATTGAATCGCTCCTTGTTGTTGAAGAGAATCAGACTGGTATGTCAATTGGCCGTGTCGACCAGTATATGTATCCGTTCTATAAGGAAGACAAGGAATCGGGTCGAATGACTGACCATGAAGCATTTGAACTTGCGGGTTGTATGCTGATAAAAATGTCTGAAATGATGTGGGTGACAAGTGAGGGGGGCTCGAAGTTTTTTGCCGGGTATCAGCCATTTGTAAATATGTGTGTTGGTGGAGTGACCAGAGATGGACGAGATGCTACCAATGACCTTACCTACTTGCTAATGGATGCTGTTCGTCATGTTAAAATTTATCAGCCATCTTTAGCTACACGGATCCACAACAAATCACCTCAGAAATATTTGAAGAAAATTGTTGACGTTATTCGCTCTGGAATGGGCTTTCCTGCCTGCCATTTCGATGATTCGCATATAAAGATGATGTTGGCAAAAGGGGTTTCCATTGAAGATGCAAGAGATTATTGTTTGATGGGCTGTGTTGAACCTCAGAAATCGGGCCGCCTTTATCAGTGGACTTCCACCGCTTATACCCAATGGCCAATCTGCATTGAATTGGTTCTCAACCATGGAGTTCCGCTGTGGTTTGGAAAGCAGGTAACTCCTGATATGGGAGATTTAAGCCAATTTAAAACCTATGAGGATTTTGAAAACGCCGTTAAAGAACAAATTAAATATATTACTAAATGGTCAAGCGTTGCGACCGTCATTTCTCAGCGTGTTCATAGAGAATTAGCACCAAAGCCGCTCATGTCGATTATGTACGAAGGCTGTATGGAAAACGGTAAAGACGTTTCAGCAGGTGGAGCCATGTACAATTTTGGTCCTGGTGTTGTTTGGTCCGGTTTAGCTACCTATACAGACTCCATGGCTGCGATCAAAAAATTAGTATTTGAAGATAAAAAGTATACATTGCAGCAGCTTAATGAAGCTCTGAAAGCTGATTTTGTCGGCTATGAGCAATTAAGAACAGACTGCCTGAATGCTCCTAAGTATGGCAATGATGATGATTATGTCGATTTGATTGCATCTGATTTAGTTAACTTTACAGAACGAGATCATCGTCAGTACAAGACATTATATTCTGTTTTAAGTCACGGCACTTTATCCATTTCAAATAACACTCCATTTGGACAATTAACAGGTGCCACAGCAAACGGCCGCCGTGCTTGGACGCCGTTGTCAGATGGTATAAGTCCGACTCAGGGAGCTGATGTGAAAGGACCGACTGCTATTATCAAGTCTATTTCAAAGATGGCTGTTGATAGCATGAACATTGGTATGGTTCACAACTTTAAGCTCATGGCCGGCTTACTCGATACTCCAGAAGGGGAAGAAGGGATTATCACCCTTCTGCGTACAGCTTCCGTGCTAGGCAATGGAGAGATGCAGTTCAATTATTTAGATAATCAAACATTAATTGAGGCGCAAAAGCATCCGGAACAGTATCGTGATTTAATCGTTCGTGTTGCAGGTTACAGTGCCTACTTTGTAGAGCTTTGTAAGGATGTTCAGGACGAAATCATAAGCAGAACAGTGCTGACAAAAATATAATAACTAGTTGATTCTCTGCTGCTTGTTACCACAGCTGTTGGTAGGGCTCGGGGCAAGCAGCAGAAAAATCAATTACTAGAAGAATCAAACAGGAGATTGAACAGTATGGGCAATCCAAAAGCAGGAATGATCGAAAGAAAAGCATTTGTTTCCAACATACAGAAATATAATATGTTCGATGGACCGGGAGTAAGAACAATTGTGTTTTTTAAAGGATGCCCATTGCGTTGCAAGTGGTGTGCCAATCCCGAAGGGCTAGAACGAAATTATCAAGTTATGTTTAAAAGAAGTGCATGTTCAGATTGTGGTGCCTGTGTTCCTGTCTGCCCGGTTGGAATACACAATATCTCACAAGAAACCTCTAAACATGAAGTAACACGCGACATTGATTGTATTGGCTGCCGAAAGTGTTCAGATATATGTCCAGAATCGGCATTATCCATTGTAGGAGAAGTAAAAACAATCTCTGAGCTTTTTGAAATAATTGAAGAAGACAGAATTTTTTACGATATGTCTGGTGGGGGCGTCACTTTAGGTGGTGGTGAGGTATTACTGCAACCTGAGGCTGCAGCAAATCTATTGATGGTTTGTAAGAAAGAAGGAATTAATACTGCAATTGAGACCAGTGGCTACGCAAAATTAGAAGCGGTTCTCCAGGTTGCTGAGTTTACTGATTTGTTCCTTTTCGATATTAAGCACCTTGATTCTGAACGACACTTTGAACTAACGGGAGTTCGTAATGAGCGCATTTTAAATAACTTGAAGGAATTACTCACACGTAGGTATAACGTGAAGATCAGAATGCCTCTTCTAAAAGGAATCAATGATAGTCAGGCTGAAATTGACGCGGTCATTCATTTTTTAATGCCTTTCCGCGACTATAAAAATTTCAAAGGGATCGATTTACTGCCATACCATAAATTTGGAGTGAATAAGTACAACCAATTGGGATTGAATTACCCGATTTCAGGAGATCCAAGCCTGAATAGTGATGAATTGAAAAGAATTGAGAGTTGGATAAAGGAATATGACTTCCCCGTTATGGTTATCAATCATTGATAAATGATAGTGGAAACGAAAAAAGATCGAAAGGTAATTATTATGGGAGCATTTGCTGAAAAGACGATAGAGCGAATCATACAGGAATCAGTACCGGGAAAACAGGTTACGATTGCACATGTGATTGCGTCACCCATGCCAGACATATATGAACGATTGGGAATAGACGAAAAAGGTGCAATCGGAATTCTCACTTTATCACCTTATGAAACCGCGATAATTGCTGCTGATATTGCTACAAAGACAGCAGATGTTGAAATTGGGTTTCTTGATCGCTTTACGGGATCGGTAGTCATTAATGGTGATGTACAAAGTGTAGAAACAGCCCTCGAAGCAGTAATTGAGACATTGAAAAATATGTTGGGATTTGTGACAACCCCGATCACACGAACATGAGAAAGAAGCGAATAATGGTCATCGGACCTACTAATTGCGGAAAGACTACTTTGGTCAATGCAATAAATGATCATGAGGGACCCATTCGAAAAACACAGAATTTGATTTACGGAAAGAACACAATCGATGTTCCGGGGTCTTATCTTGAAAACACGTGGATGTACAAATATTTAATTTCAGCCGTTCAAGATGCTTCACATGTATTGGTTTTAGTGGACCAATCCAACTGTAAGGAGGTTTATTCACCCGGATTTGCAAAGGTGTTTCGCTGTCCAGTGATTGGTGTAATAACAAAAGCTGATTTACATCCTGAAAATGCGGACTGGTGTATTCGACAACTTAAGCAGATTGGGGTCACCAATCCTTTTTTCAAAATTAGTGTTCCTTATGATATAGGAATAAGTGCTTTAAAAGAATTTCTATTCGATAGAAAACTAGGTAATGAGGGAAGGACATGAATTTTATTACCGAAGGTGACTTGCGAGATTTATATAAAAATGAACCTTTTACGACCTATGACTTAGATACAGATACGAGACTTACACCTGGAGCGCGACAGTTTCTTGCGGACCGTGGAATCTATATTTTTGATAACGATTCCGCCAGTAAGAGTAGAGCTACAAACATCGGGCATTCATCTAAAGAACCTGATAGCAGGGACAATTGGAGAAAGTTAAAACTTTATTCGAAAATGAAGTCCAGTGAAGCTTTGTTTCTTCTAACTGTTGAAGAGCTGTTGAGCAGAGATGTTTGTTTGGCACAGGATGTTATTAAACTAAATAAACAATTTTCTTGTATAAAAAATGGAGTGAAGGACAAAGGGCAAATTGAAAACCTTTGCTGCGGGGAGTGTACAGGAATCAATGAGAGCAATTTCTCTGACAGTCTGGAAGATTGTTTTGAAATTACCGAATTTCATTTGAAGCTTGCAAAGCGGAGAGAAATTTTGATTTTACATAGGCTTCGTTGTGCTCTTCAAGAAATCGAGCCAGTTGTACTAGAACTTTGTATCGAAAGTAAGGGAGAGAAAAGGGAATACGAAGATATTCTCGGCAAGATAAATCAGATTATTAATAGTCTTTCTCAATTGATTTGCTCAGAGGTTGGAGGGAAGAAATGTCTAAAATAAATAAGACTTTTGAATACTGTGATCAACTTGTGAGGGATTTTGAAAAAGCAATCGAACATCCAATTGTCGGTGAATCTTCTGTCTATTATACCGGAGTGGACTTAGGAACGGCATGTGTCGTGTTAGCTGTTTTGGATGAAAACTATCGACCAGTGGCTGGTGCTTACCGATATGCGGATGTTGTCCGTGACGGTATGGTAGTTGACTATATTGGAGCGGTTCATATCGTTAGAGAATTGAAGCAAGAGCTTGAGAAGAAATTAGGAGTTGAATTATTATTTGCGGCTGCGGCGATTCCACCAGGGACAGATGCTCTAGATTCTGGAGCAGTAAAGAACGTTGTTCAGGCGGCCGGATTTGAACTGACTAATTTACTTGATGAACCGACTGCCGCCAATGCAGTTTTAAAAATTGAAAATGGTGCAGTAGTTGATATTGGTGGAGGAACGACGGGTATTTCTATTCTTAAGGATGGAAAAGTTGTCTATGTCGAGGATGAGCCAACGGGTGGAACTCACTTTTCATTAGTCGTCTCAGGGGCATACAAAATTCCTTTTTCAGAAGCTGAACAGTACAAGCGTAATGCAAAAAATCATAAAGAATTGTTACCTGTATTAAAGCCTGTAGTTGAAAAAATTTCTTCAATTATTAATGTCCATATTAAAGGTTATAACGTAAACGAAATATCTTTGGTTGGTGGTACCTGCTGCTTAGACGGAATTGAGGAAATTATTGAAAAAAAGACAGGGATATTTACTCATAAGCCGCAAAATCCGATGTTTGTCACTCCTTTAGGAATAGCACTTAGCTGCAGGCAGGAAAGCATATGATAGGTAGGGTATAGATATGGAGTTTAGAATTATTAAATCCCCCACGGAGGGTACACTTGATATTCTTAATCGGAGAATTGGAACAGGTATCAACAAAAAATTGGATTGTGTGGATGCGGTTGGGCTTGTGCAGGGAAGAATGATTGAAATGATTTATGCAGCAGATATTGCTGAAAAGGCAGTAGGTGTAACGGTTGCGGATGTAAGAGGGAGTTGTCCTCAAAATATGATTTTAATAGCCATATTTGGAGACACTTCGTCTGTTGAAGCAGCGATGCAAGAGATTAAACGCAAGTCGGAAGAAGGTAAAGTTCTATGATTACTGCAAAACTGATCGATACTGTATGGGCAACAAGAAAAGCAGAATCACTTAACGGATTTAAGTTTATGCTTGCGGAAGTGATAGGAGGTAGCAATGAGGGGCAGCGCCTTGTTGTTGTAGATATTATAAGTGCTGGAATAGGCGACCGGGTAATTATTACCACCGGTTCATCGGCTCGCCGAATGCTCGGGGATGATTTGATACCAGTTGACGCGGTTGTTGTTGGAATCATTGATGAAGATTGTAAGTTTAAGTGATGAGTTTAGCTTTGGATGATACTCATCAGTAATGCTTATGTTCAAACACTTAGACCTACTTTTGTAAGTCTTGGTCAATTTTTGAAAGGAGGTGAAGGTATGAAGAAATTGATATGCGTAAAAGATATTGAGGCTATGGACAAGCAGGGGCAGAAAGTAATCTATATTGATAGCAATACAATCATTACTCCGGCAGCCCAGGATGCAGCAAAAGAATGTGGAGTAGAGTTTTCTGTTGAGAAAAAATGTTGTGATGTGAAACCTTCTGAACCAGCAAACCCATTTGGCGATGCAATCGACAGTAATATGATTTATTCTGTGCTCAAGACTCTGGTTGATAAAGGTCTTCTGAAAGGAATGTTTGATAACGTTCCTGAGCAGCCTTATCTTGCTGAACGGGATTGTGGAGGATTGAAAGTAGTCCGAGGTAATTCGGTGAAGTTTGATGTATTTGATACTGGAAATCCAAACGATAAAGTTACTTATCAAGAATTAATTAGTAAAGATGAATCTTCAATGAGTGCAGGGTTTTTAACAATAGAAAAATCCAACTTTGAATGGGAACTGTCTTATGAGGAAATTGATTATGTAATTGAAGGCACTTTGACGATAACAATTAATGGAAAGACCTTTACTGCATACCCTGGAGATGTAATCTATGTACCGTCAGGTTCTAAGGTAGTTTGGGGTTCTCCTGATAAGGCGAAATTATTCTATACTACATATCCGGCCAACTGGGCTGACCTTGTCCAGAGTTAAGGGGGAAGAACATGCAGGCACTTGGGTTAATTGAAACAAGAGGACTCATTGTAGCGGTTGAAAGTGCGGATGCGATGCTTAAGGCGGCGGATGTAACCCTATTAGAAAAGACGTACGTCGGAGGGGGTCTTGTTTCTATCACTGTAACCGGGGAGGTAGCTGCCGTAACTGCAGCTGTTGATGCTGGTGTCGCAGCAGCAAGACTAATCAATAGAGAATTGCTCATTTCTCAACATGTAATTCCACGCCCTCATGAGGAATTGTCTGGTTTGGTTGTATCAACAAAACCTCGGGTCAAAGTGAAACTACAAACTAATGAATCTATGAAAATAGAACCAGATGCAAAAGCGAATGTTGAGAAAGCAGAAGTGGAAGAAAAAAGAACCATTTCCTTGGAAATGGATTTAGATGTAATGAATAAAAATACTTTAGACCTGATCGTACTTGAATCCGGTTTAGACGAAGCTTTTGAGGTGCTTAACAACCTTAAGGTGACAAAACTTCGCAATCTAGCCCGTGAATATAAGGAGATCGGAATAGCAGGAAGAAAGATTTCGAAGGCAGATAAGAAAACATTGCTAGCCGAATTAAAAAAATATTACACGATTACAAAATAATCAATTAAGAAAAATAGACTCATAACTAATGTAAAAAAGGAAGGGAGGAATCATCTAATGGAAAATTTTGATTTTGATTTAAGATCTATACAAGCAGTTAGAAATCTTGCCCAATTGGGTAAAGTTGCGGCCGACCAGATTGCTGAATATTCAGAAGATCAAATTGATAGAATTCTGTGCAATATGGTAAAGGCAGCTTCGGAAAATGCTGTTCTTCTAGCAAAAATGGCTGTTGAAGAAACAGGTTTCGGTAAAGTTGAAGATAAGACCTATAAAAATCATTTAGCTTCAACTATCTTGTATAAATCAATAAAAGATATCAAGACTGTTGGTGTGATTTCAGAAAATGTAGACGAGAAAGTAATGGATTTTGCAGAGCCGGTTGGTTTGATTATGGGGATTGTTCCTTCAACTAACCCAACATCAACAGCAATTTATAAAGCAATGATTGCCATTAAAGCACGTAATGCCATTGTATTTTCTCCACATCCCTCTGCAGCAAAATGTACGTTGAAGGCGGCAGAGCTTATGAACAAAGCAGCTGAAGAGGCAGGCGCTCCAGCCAATATTATTGGATGCATTTCAATGCCAACAATGGATGCAACCAATGCGTTGATGAAAAGTAAAGAAGTAAAAATGATTATTGCAACAGGCGGACCTGGTTTGGTTAAGGCTTCATATAGTTCGGGTAAGCCAGCGCTCGGCGTTGGTGCGGGTAACTGTCCGGCATATATTGAGAGAACGGCTAATGTTAAGCAAGCTGTAACAGATATTTTAGCAAGTAAGACCTTTGATTATGGCACCATTTGTGCATCTGAACAATCCATTGTTGTGGAAGAGTGCAATCGAGATCAGGTTGTGACTGAACTCAAAAAGCAGGGCGGCTATTTTATGAGTCCGGAAGAAACGAAAAAAGTTTGTGGATTGTTGTTTAAAAACGGCCATGCCATGAATGCAAAGTTTGTTGGAAGATCACCACAGGTTATTGCAGAAGCTGCAGGGTTTTCAATTCCTGAAGGAACAAAGGTTTTAATTGGGGAACAGCAAGGTGTTGGACCTGATTATCCACTTTCATATGAAAAGCTGACATCAGTATTGGCTTTCTATACAGTAAAAGATTGGCAAGAAGCATGTGAACTTTGTATTAAGTTACTTCAAAATGGTATTGGTCACAGCATGAGTATTCATACTGAGGATAGGGACTTGGTAATGAAGTTTGCAAAAAAACCAGCGGCGCGTATTTTAGTGAACACAGGCAGCACTCAAGGAGCTACTGGAGCAAGTACTGGACTAATGCCTGCATTTACACTGGGATGTGGAACATGGGGCGGAAGTTCTGTTTCCGAAAATGTTAGCCCAATCCATTTGATTAATGTTAAGAGAGTTGCATACGGATTAAAAGATTGCAGTACATTAGCCTCTGCAGATCCAACATTTAACTATCCTGAACTCTCAAATAACATTTGTGAAGGTTCAAGTTGTGTAGGAAGTGGTCAAAATCCAGCTTCATATGCATCGAACATTAACGGCTCTGATAATGAGCAGCTATTAAAGCTGATCAATGAGTTAGTGGATGCAATGAAGAGGGGGTAAGCCTAAATGAATAAATATGATGAAGTACTGAAGCTTTTGATGGAGACATTACAAGCTAATCTCACTCCAACCGAAGTGAAAGAGGATACATATGAAATACCGGTGGGAGTTTCGAACCGACATATTCATCTATCCAAAGAAGATTTATATCGTCTGTTTGGAGAAGGGTATCAACTGACCAAGCTGAAGGACCTGTCACAGCCAGGACAGTATGCTTGTAAGGAAACAGTAACCATTTGCGGCCCTAATGGTGCGATTGAAAAAATTAGAGTCCTTGGTCCCGTACGTAGTAAAACACAGGTTGAAGTTCTTGAAGGTGATTGCTATAAGCTTGGTGTAGCAGCCCAGCCAAGATTATCAGGTGATTTACAAGGGACACCGGGTATCACGATAATTGGTCCAAAAGGTTCTGTTCAAACGACTGAAGGTCTTATTATTGCACAAAGGCATATTCACATGACCCCTGAAGATGCAAAGCGTTTAGGTGTAGAAGATGGACAAATTGTATCAATTCAGGTTAATGGTCCACGTGGTGGTATTTTCAATAATGTTGCAGTTCGAGCAAATGATGCTTCTGTTCTCGAGTGTCATCTCGATATCGAAGAAGCAAATGCGATGAATGTTAACTGTATAAAGAAAATTAGCTTAGTAAAATAATAATTTTGGAGGTATGAAAAATGAAATATGATGCACTAGGAATGATTGAAACAAAAGGTTTAGTAGGATCAATTGAAGCAGCGGATGCAATGGTAAAGGCGGCAAATGTTAATCTTGTTGGCAAAGAACATGTTGGCGGCGGTCTTGTAACCGTAATGGTCAGAGGTGATGTTGGTGCTGTTAAGGCAGCCACTGACGCCGGAGCCGCTGCAGCTCAACGTGTTGGCGAACTGGTTTCCGTTCATGTAATCCCGCGTCCACACGCTGAAGTTGAAAGTATTCTTCCTCAAGGTAAGGTAGCAAAGGACCTGTAAATTAACAAGTAGTAGTGTAATAGAATTAATATTTTATATAAAAGTAAGTGGAAACGGATAACATTAAAAAAATGTGGAGGTATGAAAAATGAAATATGATGCATTAGGTATGATTGAAACTAAGGGTTTAGTAGGTGCTATTGAAGCAGCAGATGCAATGGTTAAAGCAGCAAATGTTTACCTTGTTGGTAAAGAACATGTTGGTGGCGGGTTAGTTTCAGTTATGGTTAGAGGTGACGTAGGTGCTGTTAAGGCAGCAACAGATGCTGGGGCAGCTGCAGCTACACGTGTTGGGGAACTCATTTCCGTTCATGTTATCCCACGTCCACATGCTGAAGTAGAAACAATCCTTCCTGCAGCAGGCGCAGCAAAGGAATCAGCATTATAATAACTTACACTAACGGCAGAGAAAAGTCTCTGCCGTTTAGTATTTTCCTCACTTATTTTAAAAGAAGATCAGAGTGCTGAACCTTGCAATGTTCCACTAGAGCTTTCATTAATTGATCTATGTCATTTTTTGTATTTTGATGTGAAAAGCTAATTCTAAGTGCACTGTCTGCGAGAGCGCGGCTTAATCCAAGAGATTCCAGCATGGAAGGGCCCCGGGAATGATTAGATTTGCAGGCGGCCGCACTCGAAATATATATATTTTGAGTATCAAGGAACTCGACAACTTCCTTATTATGAAGTCCAGGGAGAGAAAAGTTCACGATGTGAGGTGCTCCCTGCTTATGCGAATGGATAATCGCTTTAGGTATTTGCTCTGAAATGGCGCCAATGCAAGTATCACGGAGCTCTTTCATATGCAAAATATCCGTATCCATATTGGAAAAGGTGATTCTTACGGCTTCACCAAAACCGGCAATTAGAGGCGTGCTCTCTGTACCTGAACGTAAACCGTATTCTTGTCCTCCGCCAAGATGAAGAGAAAACATCTTGATCCCATTTCTAACATATAGTGCACCGGTGCCTTTTGGGCCATGAATTTTATGGGCACTGATGCTGATTAAGTCGGCACCGAGACTTGCCGCCGTAAAATGTAACTTTCCATATCCTTGTACCGCATCACAATGCAAAAGGGCGGGAGATTGTTTCTCTTTAATGACTTTCTTGATTTTTTCAATTGGGAAAATATAACCTGTTTCATTATTCACTAACATGGCATTTACCAGCACAGTTTGCTCATCAATAGCCTGTTGCAGCTCTTCCATATCCAGTTCGCCATTTGGTGCTGAAACATATTTAACTTCCCAGCCTTGTCGTTTCAAATCCCGTATTGTTTTCATGACAGCAGGGTGTTCAGCGACAGTGGTTACAATGCGTTTTCCGTTCTTGGAATTAGCTAGACAGGCTCCCTTAATGGCAAGATTGTCAGACTCGGTACCTCCCGAGGTAAAGTATATTTCATCAGGCATTGCATTAAGAGAATCGGCAATGATTTGCCGAGCCTTTTCAAGCTCCGCCTTACTTTCCTGACCGAGACGGTGTAATGATGAGGGATTCCCATACACCTCGGTAAGCATTGTCACAACCTTCTTTATAACTTCTGAATATGGTTTAGTCGTTGCACTATTGTCCAAATAGATTCCCGTCATCGGTCATCCCCACTTCTTATCAAAAATCAATAACCAACTTCCACAGATGCAACAACAATGTACATTAAATCATTTTTATCTCCTTTATCTTCTAGGACGATCCCGCTTGTTGTTAGCATTCCACCATCGATAACCTCAACGGTAACTTTTCCATAAGGCAATGCTTCTTTTACAGCGTCAATTTCCAGTTTGTCTTTATCACATGGAACGGCGAGCTTTACATTTACTTTCATATTTTCTAAGCTGTTTCCTGGTAGAACAGAACGAATACCAGGCATCGAATTAAAGTGTATCGCATTTTTTACTGCTCGAATGGCTGCTTTTGTTATATTTTGGCCATGGACGTCAATCCCCATCCCGGTTTCAATGAACATGATTTTTTCCATAATGAATTCACTTTCCTTTCTTTCATTTCTATTTTATTTTAGCCCTTTTATTGTTTTTTGACATTTGAAATGTTCAATTTTAAGGAAACATTTATTGTAAAAAAGTGTTAAAATAGAGATAAAATTACAATAGGTAGAGGAGGTTCGTGAATGTTAGTAAGCTTGTAATTTTAGAATCTTATATTCTTCGGAAAAGGTGTAGAATGAATTGACAAAGGAAAATAAAACACATATTTCATTTAGGTTAAACACGATTTTTTTCGTTGTGTTTGTGTTATTTACAGCCTTAATTTTACGGCTGGGAGTGGTTCAAATTGTATATGGGGAAGATTACAAACGAGAGATTGAAAGAATGGATTCGGTGACGGTCAATAATCCGGTTCCACGGGGAAAGCTGTTTGATAATACAGGAAAGATTGTGGTTAATAACGTCCCGGAAAATGCAATCACCTATACAAACTATGGGGTTAGTCAAGAGGAAATGATAGAGGTTGCTGAAAGACTAGCAAAATTAATAGAGAAGGATGACCACAAGGTAACAGAAAGAGATAAAAAGGATTACTGGATGATCAAATACCCTAAGGAAGCAAAACAAAAGGTTTCTAAACGTGATCGAAAAGAACTAAAGAAAAAATATAAAGAAAAGAAATATGACAAAGAAATATATCAGTTAACCCTTGATAGAATCACCGAAGTGGATTTAAGTAAATTGTCACCTCAGGATTTAGAGGTTCTGGCAATCTATCGCGAATTTTCGAGCGGTTATAAATTCACTCCACAAATTGTAAAAAATAAAGATGTCACACCTAAAGAATATGCTATGGTAAGTGAAAATTTGCAGTTTCTCCCCGGTGTGAACACAACAACAGATTGGGAACGCTCATACGCTTATACTAATACATTAAGAACGGTTCTTGGTGGGGTAACAAGTTCCGATAAAGGTCTGCCAGCTGAAGAAATTGACAGCTATTTATCAAAAGGTTACAGCCGAAATGATCGAGTTGGGACAAGCTATCTTGAAAAACAGTACGAAAATGTATTAAGCGGGATTAAAACTAAGGTGAAAAATGTTACAGATAAAGAAGGAAATATAGTCAATATAGAAACGGTTACGGAAGGTAAACCCGGGAATGATCTTGTATTATCTGTTGATATGGATCTTCAAGTTACAGTGGAAAAGATTATTGAAGAAGAGCTTTTGAAGGCTAAAGGGTCTCCAGGAACGGGACTGTTAGATCGTGCCTATGTTGTATTAATGGATCCGAATACAGGTGAAATTAAGTCGTTGGCTGGCAAACGTATTGTTAAGGATCCGAATACAGGGAAAACGGAATTTCAGGATGATGCCCTCGGTACATTCACAACAACCTATAATGTTGGTTCAGCTGTTAAAGGAGCAACGATTTTAACTGGTTTTCAAACCGGTGTTATTCAACCAGAGACAACCATTAACGATACACCCATGTATATAAATACTCTAAGGAAAGGATCATGGAAGGTGCTAGGTCCTGTAAACGATGTGACCGCTTTGAAATATTCTTCAAACGTATATATGTTCCAAACAGCGATCAGGATCGGTGAAGGAAGGTATGTGCCTCATGGACCATTGCCAATCAATAAAGAAGCCTTTAATACGATCCGTCAACATTTTGCTCAATTTGGTCTTGGTGTTCGAACGGGAATTGATTTACCCGGTGAGCAAATAGGTTTCAAGGGTTCAAGTACGTTACCGGGACATTTAATGGATCTTGCCATAGGTCAATTTGATACATATTCAACCCTGCAGCTTGCCCAGTATGTCTCTACAATTGCCAATGGCGGAAATCGAATGGAGCCGCATTTGGTAAAAGAAATCCACGAACCTCTATTGAAAAATGAACTTGGACCTTTGGTCGGAGAGATTCAGCCGAAGGTATTAAATAGGCTGGATTTAGAGGACGGTTGGATTGAACGTGTCCAGCTTGGCTTTAAAAAGGTTATGCAAGAAAAAGGAGGAACAGCTTTTAACTATTTCAGTGGTGCACCCTATTCCCCGGCTGGTAAGACAGGAACGGCTGAATCGTTCTATGATGGACCGCTTGAGAATTACAAGATGGCACCCGTGATGAATCTTAGTCTTGTAGGGTATGCTCCATCAGACGCTCCTGAAATTGCAATGGCCGTTATTGTTCCGTGGTCTTATACCGGTAGCACAGATCATCATGCCAACTTGTACATTGGCAGTAGGGTTATGAATGCCTATTTTGATTTGAAAAAGCAGCGTCAAGAAGGGGCATCATTAACTACGGACGTTAATAATAGTACAAATATACAACAGTGAAATAATGAATAATAGAGAAACCTGTCCATGAATAGACAGGTTTTTTTAAGTTATTCAACGATTAGAAAATTTGATATACTAAGCCTATCATGTTTTAAGGTTGTGAAATGGTGGGAAAAGGTAGACGGAATGAGAGATTTCGATTAACCTCCGTTCAGTTAATCGTTTTATTTTATTTGGCAGCAATTATTGCATCAACATTATTACTTAGTCTCCCTGCTGCACTTCAGCCAGGTGTGGAATTATCATTGGTTGATGCGCTGTTTACCGCAGTAAGTGCGATAAGCGTTACGGGGTTAACCGTAGTATCGACTGCAGATACATTTAATGTTTTAGGATATTTTATTTTAGCGTTTATCCTCCAGTTTGGTGGAATTGGAATCATGACGCTTGGAACCTTCGTTTGGCTGGTATTTGGAAAAAGGATAGGTCTTAAGGATCGTCAGTTAATTATGACGGATCAAAACCGGTCAACCTTCTCCGGATTAGTCCGCTTAATGAGACAAATATTAGTGATTATTATTACGATCGAAATAATTGGTGCCGCAATCTTAGGAGTATATTTTTTGAAATACTTCTCAACCTGGCAAGAAGCATTCATTCAAGGATTTTTTGCCTCAGTTAGTGCTACTACAAACGCCGGCTTTGATATCACAGGGTCATCACTTATTCCGTTTGCGAATGATTATTTTGTTCAAACAATAAATATGGTTCTTCTTATTCTTGGTGCGATTGGCTTCCCGGTATTAGTTGAATTAAAGGATTATATGTTGCACCGGGGCGTAATCGCATATAAGTTCACTTTATTTACTAAATTGACCACGACAACCTTTTTCTTATTAATGTTTTTAGGGGCACTATTTATTTACCTTTTTGAATTAAATCATTTTTTTGTTGATAAGTCATGGCACGAATCTTTGTTTTATTCCTTATTCCATTCTGTTTCTGCCAGGAATGGAGGATTAGCCACGATGGATATGAACGATTTCTCACGCCCCACTTTGTTATTATTAAGTGTATTAATGTTTATTGGGGCATCTCCCAGTAGTGTGGGTGGAGGAATACGAACTACAACGTTTGCGATCATGATCTTAAGTATCTTTTTTTATGCCAGAGGTAAGGATTCACTTAAAGTTTTTGGCCGTGAAGTAGATTCAGGGGATATCTATAAGTCATTTATCGTTATTTCAACAGCTAGTATCATTTGTTTTGCCTCAGTGAGTTTACTAAGTTTTTTAGAGCCTTCAATCAGTTTAATTGAAATTCTCTTTGAAGTGACCTCTGCATTTGGTACCACTGGTTTATCATTGGGAATTACTCCATCTCTAAGTACAGGCGGAAAATTAGTTATTACTGCCCTTATGTTTGTGGGGAGAATTGGAATTTTCTCTTTCTTATTTTTAATAAGAGGAAAAACGATAAAAGAGCAATTCCACTATCCGAAGGAAAAAGTAATCATTGGGTAATAAAAAGCTTAGATGGAAAATACCTCTATTTGAAGATAGTCTGCTGTATAATGATAGGCAGAATAGAAGGTTTTAGAACAATAAATGGGGATAGGATAAAGAGGATGATGAAATGAGTACTTTAACAATAAAAAATATAACCGTTGGTGAAGGGATTCCCAAAATTATCATTCCGCTAGTTGGGGCAAACGAAGGTCAAATTTTGCAAGAGGCAGAATATGTGAAGTCCCTGCAGCCGGATGTCGTGGAATGGCGGGTGGACCTCTTTGAGCAAGTGGAGGATTTACCGTCTGTCCAAAAAATGGTTTCTAAGATACGAGAGGTAATTGGAGATATTCTCTTACTTTTTACGTTTAGAAGTCACAAGGAAGGCGGAAACAAAGTAATTAGTGACAGTTTTTATGTCCTGCTAAATCAAGCTGCGATCCGTTCAGAAAAGATTGACTTAATAGACGTAGAGCTTTTTAATGAAGCTAAAAATATTGAAGCAATTGTATCTCTGGCAAAGAAGCATGGAGTTTTCGTAATCATGTCAAATCACGATTTTGAGAAAACACCAGTGAAGGATGAAATTGTAAATCGCCTTCGTAAAATGCAGGAATATGGTGCGGATATTCCTAAAATTGCTGTAATGCCTACTTCTGTAGCGGATGTTATAACATTGTTGGATGCAACCGATACGATGAAAACGCAATATGCTGATCGCCCAATCATTACAATGTCAATGGGCGGAACTGGAGTTATTAGCCGCTTAGCTGGTGAAGTGTTTGGATCAGCATTCACATTTGGAGCAGGCAGTGCTGCCTCTGCACCAGGACAAATTCCGGTAAAAGAATTGCGAGATGTACTAGAAATATTACATAAAAGCATGTAAAAAGGGTGCCGTAGTAATCGGCCCCCTTTTCCTTTTACCTCCATGATGATTTTTTTTGGTTTCCAACACAATAATAGTGATAATCATCACTACTTATACTGGACAGGATAATTAAGATGTAATAAAGCAAACACTTTATGCGTTGCATTGAATCCATCACTGGAGGTATTAAAATGAGTGTAAAACTTACTGAGAGAATTTATGAAGTCCTAGAAGAGGTACTGGACCCTGAACTTGGGATCGATATCGTGAATTTAGGTTTAGTATATGAAGTAAACGTAAGCGAAGAAAACGATGTAAATATTGTAATGACGATGACTTCAATGGGTTGCCCTTTAGCTGGTCAAATCGTTAACGATGTAAAAGTAAAGCTTTCCGATTCAATAGAGGGGCTAAAAAGCATTGATGTGCAGATCGTCTGGAGTCCGCCATGGACAAAAGAGAAAATGTCCCGCTACGCAAAAATAGCACTGGGAGTTCATGGATAATGAAAAGAAAAGGTTTTCAACTCTAAAAATATATATTAAAATATTAGAGTGACATTTTACGTAATAAAATGACAAATTCCATCGACAAAAACCGACATAAATATGGACAATCAACCGAATTATATATTGATGGACAGCCATGTGATTGAAATGGAGGATTCTTATGTTTTGGAAAAAAATAGATGGGATTAATCTCTGGAGAATAAACCGGAAGTTCAATAAGCTTGCCCTTTCAAAAACCTATTTGGAAGAACAGCTAAATAATGGTGTTGTCGTGATTGAATTAGCGCCAAAGAAAACCCGGGAATTAACGGACGTGACAATCAAACGTGAAATTGAGGAACAGGTGCGACAAACAGAAGGCTTCGAGGTGTTCCGCCTTTGTTTACTTGAAGATTGCAAGCCGGTTTATCAAGAAAAATTAACGATGTATGGTGTTTCAAGGTGGCTAGAAGTTCCACTTAAGTACAGCTAACAAGGTGCTTGGCCCAAAAGGGCTAGGCCTTTTTTTTGCCTAAAAGGAAGGTGATCGGATGAAGGTAATTTTCGTCATGTTTGGAGGCTATTTTGGAGCCATTTCAAGATTTTGGGTCGGTGAATGGATCGGAACGAATGAATCTGGATTTCCCTTTAATACGTTGGCAGTAAATCTTGTTGGAAGTTTATTACTTGGGTGGGTAGCTGCTCGTTATAAGGAAGATCATCCTCATGTCTTTTTATTGCTTGGAACCGGATTTCTAGGCTCCTTTACAACGTTTTCGACCTTTTCAGTTGAAATATTAAAACTTGTTGAAATAGGCAGGATTGGGTTAGCCTGTTCCTATGTTCTAGTAAGTTTCCTTGCTGGAATATGCTTAGCATTCGCCGGTTTTAAACTTGCGAAGTTCATTGATGCAAGGAAGGGAAAAACAATATGATCTGGCTTATTGGTTTTGGCGGTTCCTTTGGTGCAGGCTTTAGGTTTCTAATCGGGAATTGGATAATCAAGAAAACGACAACCAAATTTCCGTATTCAACTTTAATCATTAATTTGATTGGTTCGTTTATCTTAGGGTTGTTAGTCAATTTGCATCGCGCAGAAGTGATTGCGGATACTGGTTATTTTTTCTTTGGAATTGGATTTTGCGGTGCATTTACAACTTTTTCAACATTTGCCAATGAGGTTGTCTTTATCCTTTTAGAAAAGCGGTGGAGAGTCGCATTTCTATATATAGTTCTTTCAATTGTACTGGCTTTAATGGGTGCTTCAGTCGGATTAATACTTTAACGGTATGGCATAATGAAAGAAAGAACATATCATGAAAAAAGATTTGCATATATTGTTAGATTGCAAACTTTTCGTATCCACGATAAGATTGAAATTATGGGTTAGATTTTGACTGTTAAAGAGAGGAAATCTGTAATGAAGAATTTTAAGGAAGAAGTCTTATCACGCCGAACGTTTGCGATTATTTCTCACCCAGACGCCGGTAAAACGACATTAACTGAAAAATTATTATTGTTTGGTGGCGCGATTCGCGACGCTGGAACAGTTAAAGCTAAAAAAACGGGGAAATTTGCTACGAGTGACTGGATGGAGATTGAGAAGCAACGGGGAATTTCGGTTACGTCCAGTGTCATGCAGTTTGATTATCATGGTACAAAAGTAAATATTCTTGATACCCCAGGTCACCAGGATTTTAGTGAAGACACATACCGAACATTAATGGCAGTTGATAGTGCCGTGATGATTGTCGATTCCGCAAAGGGGATCGAGGATCAAACAATCAAGCTATTTAAAGTTTGCCGTATGAGAGGAATCCCGATTTTTACCTTTATTAATAAATTAGACCGCCAAGGTAAAACACCGCTAGAATTGTTGGCAGAGCTAGAAGAAGTTCTTGGAATTGAATCCTATCCGATGAACTGGCCAATTGGGATGGGGAAAGAGTTTTTAGGAATTTATGATCGTTTTTATAAAAGAATAGAACAGTTCCGTGTGGATGAAACAGATCGCTTTATTTCATTGAATGATGATGGTGAAATAGAAGGAGAACATCCATTAAAGCTTTCAGGATTATATGATCAGACACTAGAAGAGATCATGCTCTTAAATGAAGCTGGAAATGACTTTTCAGCTGAACGAGTAAAAGAGGGCTCCCTAACACCAGTATTTTTCGGTAGTGCGCTTACTAACTTTGGAGTACAAACTTTTCTGGAAACTTACTTGCAGTTTGCTCCAACGCCACAGCCTCGGAATTCAACAGCGGGTGAGATCGACCCATTATCAGAAGAATTCTCCGGCTTTATTTTTAAAATACAAGCAAATATGAATCCGGCACACCGTGACCGAATTGCCTTTTTACGAATTTGTTCAGGTAAGTTCGAAAGAGGAATGTCGGTTTCCTTATCACGAACAGGGAAACCAATTAAACTTTCGTCGTCTACTCAGTTTATGGCCGATGACCGCAGTACGGTTGATGAAGCGGTAAGCGGTGATATTATTGGGTTATATGATACTGGAACATACCAAATTGGTGATACGCTGGTTGCTGGAAAAGAGCAATTTCAATACGAGCGTCTTCCGCAGTTTACACCTGAACTTTATGTTCGTGTAAGTGCTAAAAACGTAATGAAGCAAAAATCCTTCCATAAAGGAATTCAGCAATTGGTTCAAGAAGGGGCTATTCAGCTTTTCAAAACGTTAAAAACGGATGATTATTTATTAGGAGCTGTTGGGCAATTACAGTTTGAAGTATTCGAACATCGAATGAGAAATGAATATAATGCAGAAGTGATAATGGAACGGTTAGGTTCAAAAGTGGCTCGCTGGGTTGAGAATGAGGATGTAAATGATAATCTCTCAAGCTCACGAAGTCTGCTTTGTGTGGATCGTTTTGATAACAAAGTATTTTTATTTGAAAATGAATTCGCGCTTAGATGGTTCCAAGATAAGAATCCTGATGTAAAACTGTATAATCCAATGGATCTGCATCAATAGGTTAACAATAGCCTGTGGCTAGCTCATTTAAAAATGAGTTAGCTGCAGGCTTTTTTATCTTTATTTCAAATTAAATTGTAAAAAATTTACTAATAAATTTTCTTTATTTGTACAATATATCCTTATCAAGTATTTGGAGGTTGTACAATGGCTAGAACAAGAAAAAATTTAAATTCGCACAATCAACTAATAGTGAAAAAATTTTTTGATAAAGTATGAGAATGATGAAAAAACAAGGGAAATTAGAAGCTATTCTTTGGAATGTTGCAATGCCGGGGTTTAGTCAAATAATCTCCGGACAAATTTTAAAGGGTTTGTTTCTTGTGATTTCTGAAATGGTTATAAATATAATGGGTAATTTTAATGAAATCATTATGTATAGTTTTCTTTGGGAAATTGAAAGAGCTTTTAAAACGGCAAATTATCAATGGCTAATGTTTTATCCATGTTTTTACATGTTCTCACTCTGGGATGGCTACCGAAATGCCATGCCTGAAACAGAGAAGAGATCATACCTTCCGTTCGTATTTGGGGCATTTTTTGTGACAGTCGGATTAATGATTTCACCTAAGTTTAAAATATTTGGTGTATTATTAGGGCCGGTTTTTCTGCCAATGCTATGTTTAATCCCTGGGTTACTAACCGGTTTTATCATAAGAGCGCTTACTTTACGATACGATCAATTACGACTGGATGCTAAAACAAATCAATAGAAGCTATACATAATAGAAAAAAATGGATGTTTTGGATACCCCCAAAACGGGATCCCCTAATTCCGAAATGTTTAGTAGAAGTTATACAAAAATTATTTTTTACCATCTTTGACCCCTATAACTTGCAAACAAAGATCGTATGTTATAATTGGTTGGGTCAGAGAGGTGAGGTAATGTTAGGATTAATATTCATCAAGAATAAACGAAGAAACACATTAGAAGAAACCGTAGCTTTAATCCAACAAGGCGACCGTTCCCTCCAAAATGAACTTATTGACTCTTACAAACCATTTATTGCAAAAACGGTATCCTCTGTTTGCAAACGGTATATTCATGAAACAGATGATGAGTTCAGTATTGGTATGATCGCCTTTAATGAATCCATTGAAAAATTTAGCCCAGAAAAAGGGAAGTCATTATTAAGCTTTGCCGAAGTCATTATTAAGCGGCGAGTTATTGATTTTATTAGAAAGCATGCAAAAGACAATAATTTAAGACTAGACATTGTTTCCGAATTTCAAAACGATGATTCGGCAAGTGGAATGTCTATTGAAAATGAGCTCTCTATTGAGCATCATAATAAAGTTAACGAGGAGCAGCTGCGAAGAGAAGAAATAATATTGTTTTCTAAGGAACTTCAGTGTTTTGGACTTACCTTCCAAGAAATTATCGAACAATCTCCAAAGCATGCGGATGCACGAAAAAATGCCATGTCCATTGCTAAAATTATTGTGGAAAACGAAGAACTTTCAAGTTACTTAGCTGAAAAAAAGAGGCTTCCAATCAAAGAGTTGGAAAAATACGCCAATGTCAGCAGAAAAACGATCGAACGTAATCGAAAATATATTATTGCAATCGCCATTATTCTATTAGAAGAATTCCATTACTTACAGGACTATATTAAAGGGGTGTTAGAATAGTGAAGACAGGAATAATTCTTGAAATAGATGATCGATTCTTAACAATATTAACCCCAGATGGTCAGTTTATGCGGGCTGGTAATCATAAATCCCAATACCAAATTGGCCAAGAAATTCAATTTATCCCACTTGAAGAAGAAATGGGAAAGACCGCAAAGATGACAAAGTGGTTTACTTCATTTAAAGGTAAGGCTCTTACTGCAGCTGTTTTGGCGATGTTAATAGGTGCAGCTACCTTTATACCAGCGTACAATGACAATCAAGTTTTTGCTTATATGTCTCTTGATAATGAATCCAGTCTCGAATTAGAGGTTAATAAGGCTCTAGAAGTAATTGGTATCCACCCATATAACAATGAGGGGGAGAAGATTATTAATATGCTAGGGAACTGGAAGAAACAGGACCTTTCCGTTGTATCAGAAAAGATTTTATCTGAAATGAAAAAACAAGGCTTCGGAGATGGCGAGATTATCCTCAGTTCGACGGTTATAGCAGACAGTAATAAAAAATCAAATCGCCTTTTAAATAAGGAATTATCGAATATTAAAGAGATTGCAACGAAACAGGAAGCTTCCATTACGGTTGTTAAAGGAACAGAAGAAGAAAGAAAACAGGCAACTGATAAGGGAGTAACAGTAGGCCAGCTAAAACAAGAAGAGATAAAAGTGGAAGAGGATAAGTCCAATAATAAACAAACTAAATCAGACAAAAAAGAAGCTGTCGAAAAAGAAAAGCAAGAAGAAATGAGCATTGAAACGGTCATTCCTGAAAATCAGCAAAACACGATTGATCAACCTCCTCTATCGAATATTGCTGAGATGGAAAAAAAGTCCGAAAAGCTTACTAATGAAAATAAGCAAAATAAAAAAGAAGTTCAAAGCAATAATAACCAATCAAGTAAAGCTGAAGAACAAAGTCAAAAACAACAGGATAAAAATAATAAACAAATTGAAAAAAATAAATAATTATAAAAGTCCGGTGAAAACCGGACTTTTTTTTGCCACCATATTAATTTTTTAAGGATTATTTTGTCCTGATAATTGAGATTGAGCTTGTTTGACAAGCCGCTTCGTTATTTCACCGCCAACAGAGCCATTTGCTCTTGATACGGTATCTGAACCTAGAGTTACACCAAACTCTTGGGCTATTTCATATTTTACCTGATCTAAATATTGTTCAATACCAGGAACTAATAATTTATTACTGCTCCGAGCCATTTCTCTCACTCCTTACACTATGGTTACAGAGAAAAAATCTCTGTAATCATAGTGTGATGTATTATAAGGAAATAATGTGTGGTAAAGGTTATCGGAGCTGGCTTTTGATGGAAATGGTGTACCGCGAGTATTATTGGGGGGTTGTGAATTAGTGGGGTCATGTGACCAAAAAGTTTCGCAGAATTTGAAAAAATGGTCACATGGAGGGTTCATGTGACCAAAAAGCTTCGTAGAACTCGAAGAAATGGTCACATGGGGAGTTTCATGTGACCAAAAAGCTTCGTAGAACTCGAAGAAATGGTCACATGGAGGGTTCATGTGACCAAAAAGTTTCGCAGAACTCAAAGAAATGGTCACATGGAGGGTTCATGTGACCAAAAAGCTTCGTAGAATTTGAAAAAATGGTCACATGGAGGGTTCATGTGACCAAAAAGCTTCGCAGAACCAAAAAAAATGGCCACATAGACAGTTCATGCGACCCAAAACCTTCGCAGAACTCAAACAAATGGTCACAAGGACAGTTTATCCGGCCAAAACCGAGAGAAAAACCATCAAAGGGGCCACAATAATAATAATAATTATAATAGCTTGAGCAGCCCACACACTTATATTCATCCATCAACATAGAAAAACCCCCATCACATTTCGATAGAGGTTTTCCGTACAAAAAATTATTATTGATTTTGTTGAGCGTATTCAAACGCTTCTAACAATAAGTCAACGATGTGAACCCCGCGAGAAGTTTTGCTTAAACCTTCACGTTCAATGCCCAACTTCATTTGCAGTAAGCAACCAGGGTTTGAAGTAACAATCGTTGTTGCTTGGGTGTCGCGAATTCGATCCATTTTATAATCAAGGAACTTCATGGACATTTCTGATTGAATGATGTTATAAATACCCGCTGATCCACAGCAACGGTCAGCTTCGACCATTTCATGATAATCCACGCCCTTAATTGCTTTAAGCAATATACGAGGATACTGAGATGCCTTCATCACATTCTTTAAGTGGCAGGAATCTTGATAGGTGATAACCTGATAAGGCAATCTTAGCTCTTTTTTGTGGAAATCTAGGGCAACCAAGATTTCACCGACATCCTTTAGTTTGGCGACAAAGTCTTTTGCACGCTCAGCGAACTCAGGATCATCGTGCAACACATGATCATATTCAATTAAGAATGCTCCACAGCCACCCGCATTAGTAATAATATAATCAACATTAAGATCTTCGAATGCTTTAATATTTTTACGAGCCATATCCTTCGAATTATCCTTCTCACCGTAATGTCCATGAAGGGCACCACAGCAAGCCTGATCATCAGGAATAACGATCTCACAGCCTGCATGCTGCAGAAGTTGAATGGTCGACTTATTTGTTTCATAGAACATTGTATCCATTAAACAACCTGTGAAAAATGCAACTCGTTTCTTTTGTGTGCCAAACGCAGAATGAAGATTTGGTCGGCTTAACATTTCCTTCCGTGTTGCAATCTTTGGAAGAACACGTTCCATTGTTGCAATTGTATCTGGGAACAGCTTCATTACACCCGTTGATCTTGCAACGGTTTGCAAACCAGAACGCTGATAGAAACCGATTAAATTAACTAATGTTCTCATATTGTTTTGCTTAGGGAAAAGATGATTAAACACAACATTGCGTACCGCCCGAACCGGTGCAGAGTATTTCTTGTTTTGCGCAATACAATCACGGGCTTGTTCAAGCAAGTGGCTATAGTTAACTCCTGATGGACAAACTGACTCACATGCGCGGCACCCTAAGCAAAGGTTCATTGAATGCTCAAAGTCTTCATCCGGTTCGATTAAACCGTCAACCACAGCTTTCATTAAAGCGACACGGCCACGAGGAGAGTGTGACTCTTGAAATCCTGATTCAATATAGGTTGGACAAGATGGTAAACAGAATCCGCATCTCGCGCAGTTATAGAGATCATCTTCGTTCATCTTATCCTTAAATGATTGTTGGATAATTTCACGTTCTTTTGCTGTTGTCATCTTGAGATCACCACACGGTTTCGGTTATTTTCATGGAAAACTTTTCCGGGATTTAAAATATTATTTGGATCTAATGCATCTTTAACTGCTCTCATTGCTGCAACTCCTTCTTTTCCTAGCTTTAATTCTAGGTAAGGAGCTTTTTCTGTGCCGATACCATGCTCTCCGGATATGGTACCGCCAAGTTTAACGGCAGCTTCAAAGATTTCTGCGAATGCTTGTTCAACGCGATGCATTTCTTCTTTGTTGCGAGCATCTGTTGGACAGGTTGGATGAAGGTTTCCGTCACCTGCATGACCGAACGTACAAATTTTGACATTATATTTTTTGGCAATTTCATTGATCGCTTTAACCAAGTTGGCAACTTCAGATCTTGGTACAGTTGCATCCTCAAGGATGGTAGTAGGCTTTAAGCGAGCTAGTGCTGATAAAGCGGTACGGCGCGCTGTAGCAAGCTGGTTTGCTTCTTCATCATTCTTTGCAACTTGAATGGATGTTGCATTTTCGCCCTTACAAATCTCAGCGATTTTTTCCATATCACGAGCCACAATTTCTGCTGGTCCGTCTTGTTCGATTAGAAGAATGGCTTCAACATCAGTAGGAAGTCCGATTTTTGTAGCGGCTTCAACCACTTGTATCGTCGCCTTATCCATGAATTCTAAAGTAGTAGGGATAATTTTAGCTGCAATAATTTTGGATACGGTTTTTGCAGCTGATTCAACGTCCTGATATAACGCTAATGCCGTCTTTTTCGTTTCCGGTTTAGGAACAAGCTTTAGAATCGCTTCTGTAATAATACCAAGAGTTCCTTCAGAACCAACCATCAGACGAGTAAAATCGTATCCGGCAACGTCTTTCGCTAATTTACCGCCAGTGCGGATAATATCACCGTTTGCTAAAACGACTTCAAGACCAATTACATAATCCCGAGTAACACCGTATTTTAGACCGCGAAGACCGCCGGCATTTTCGGCAATATTTCCAACGATAGTTGAAATTTTTACTGTACCTGGATCTGGCGGATAGAATAAGCCTTCTGCTTCGACGGCTTTGATAATATCCATTGTAATAACGCCAGGCTCAACTGTAATCGTTAAGTTTTCTAAATCTAAATCCTTAATTTTATTCATATTTTTGAACAGCATTACAATTCCGGCCTGGGTTGGTGTACAGCCACCACTAAGGTTTGTGCCTGTACCGCGAGCGTAAATAGGAATCGAATGCTCGTTACAAATTTTTACGATTTCTGAGACCTCTTTCGTGGTGCGGGGACTAATTACTGCATCTGGCATTGCCTGTCTGTTTGGTGTTGAATCGTAAGAATAGGAAAGTCGTCCAACACTTGAATCGTCATAGTTTTCCTGTCCAACAATAGCAATAAACTTTTTTGCTACTTCATTTGATATCATGTTGATTCCCCCAATTAATTATTAAGCGCTTACAAAACCCCATACAATAATGTAAACATTATTACTATAATAAGTATAAAAAAAGGGGGGATTGTTTTCTATGGATGAACCGACAAAAAAGAGCCTTATTTAGGCTCCCTTTTTGTTGATTCATCTAATATTTGTAGGCTTAAAAATAAAGTAAGTAAATCATGAATGTTTGATGGATCAAGATTTGTAAGTTCATATATTTTTTTTAGACGATAATGAAGCGTGTTGATGTGCACATGAAGTGAAGAAGCAGTATTTTTTAGGGAATGATTATTTTCAAATAATTTTCTTAGGGTAGTAATTAATTCTTCTTCGGACACAATCGGGCCAATGGTTCTTCGTAAGAAAGTCATTTTCGTTTCAGTGTTTACTTCATCTAATATCATTTCAATCGTTAAATCTTCATCAAAAATGATCGTTGATTGCGAAGTAGTGGAGCGGAGTGCTCTTTCTGCTTGCTTATAAGACAAAGTCATTTCTTTGGGAGAAACCTTTTGCCCAACCCCAATCGACATCATCGAATGAAGGTGTTCCTCAAGAAAATTTTGAAAGGAGGTTATGTAGTGAACCACTTGTTCCCGACTTTCATGGTCCGTTGCTTTGCGGAGCATAAGGATTCGATTGTTACCCCAGCGCATAAGAATGTCACCTTTTTTCGCGTTATTCCATTTTGAAAAAGAGCTGTATATGTCACGAAGTATGAGATGCTCAAACTGGTGTAATTCAATCATAATAGCCTGTCTTTTAGCCGAAAGATCCACGTTTAACAGTTTGGCTTGATTTAAAAAAACTGAATCCCATTCACGATTTTGTATCCAATCAAAAATAAATGCTTCAATGGCCCTTGATTGTAGTTCAAGCTGCTGTGAAAAATAATTTTCACTTACTAACATTTCGGTCATCTTCCGAATAATTTCCCCGTAAGGCGATACTTTCCCAGGATCTCCTGTAATTCCGATAACACCGATTACATCTCTTCGAAAAAAGACAGGCAGGTTGATCCCCGCTCGAACGCCAACTAATTTTCTTTCGTCTTTTTCTGAAATAACGAATTTTTCTTTTTTTTGAGCTGCAATAAGGGCACCTTGATGAAAATTCCCAATCCTGTTTTTTTCTGTGCTCGCGATAATGGTTCCCTCAGTATTGACGATAATAATATCTTCACCAATTAATCTCTTCACATCTTTAACAATTTTTTCAGCAATTGCTGGGAAAAGCATCCGTTTCCCCCCTTAATGATTACTTTTAAATATTATTATAATAGAACTTTTTTAGGGACGCTTAAGTAATTTTTCGAAAAAAGAAGAAACCGCAGGGGTCTCCCTGCGGGTATGGATTTTATCGTGTCAATCCTTGCCGTTGCTAACATCTTTCGTGGGATGCATAAAAGGGTAGCTTTGAGGCTTTCGCTTGCTTTCGAGTAATTCCCGATTTTCTGGAGTATTCCAGCCGATGTCATTGGTTGGATGAACCCACTCATCTCCAGACATGATTTCTGGGTCGGTTTCCTTGCTCCAATTTTCCAATGGAGATTCTGGAGAAGAGTATTGACTGTCACCGATTGTCACACCAAATGAGTTTACAAAAGGTGGTTGCATTTTGATTCCAGTCCCCTTAAAACAAGGTGCGTTAATTTGATGGGGGAGGGTTTCGTCAATGCCAATGTTCTGCTGTTTTGTTTCGTCCTCCATTTTATCAGCCCCTTTTTGTTTATTTTTTGTTTGAAAGAAGAAATTATGAGTGATTTCAACCTGCCTTTATGTGGAATTTTTAGAATGAATGTTTTTTGTTTCAACAAACAAAAATAAGTAAGAACACTAATGAGTTACGAGGAGGTTATTATGGCAAAGAGAAAAGCGAAATTTGATGCAGTTGAAAAATACAGCAAAACCCCGCACAAAAATATTCAGGAATCAGAGTTTTCCGCTGAATTTGATACAGGAGAAAACCCAATGAAAGGCGCCAATCGCAATTCAAAACAGGGGAGAAAGGGAAAAGGTAAGCACAATGAAAGACCAATTGAATAACACTGGTCAAAACAATACAAATGTGGAATTCGGAATTGAATTTGGAGATATAAATGGTGCTAAATTAATTGAGTATCCTTTTATGAATCAAAATCAAATTAAAAGGAAAAAGCCAAAGAAGAAATAAAAAAGATCAGCCATTCCGAAGTGAATAATAAGGATGGCTGATCTTGATAATTAGTTACCTAATCGTAAACAGAATCGCTTTCGTATTTTCCGGCTGATAATAGGCGAGGAGTTTATAGTTCCCTTTCAGTATTGTTCCGGAATGAAGGTATTCCTCTAAATCAAAATGAAGCTCCTCCATTACTGTTAACTTGTACAAATCCTTTTCGGAAAGGCTCAAATCTTCAAACGCAGCGCCCAGCAATTCAGGTGCAGCCAAGATTGCCTGGTAGGTCTCCGTTCTTTCCTGTTTAGCCATTCGATCGTCCCACCATGGTTTTCTAGGCTTGTACTTTTGGTTACGCAAATAATCATACTTCATTAATCCCTCGATAATCGAAAAATCGGATAGATTTTGCTCTTTGAGAAATTGAGATAATCTTCTAAATAAATCCTCTAATTGATGCCCGATACGTGCCCATCCCTGTTCATCCCAATAGGAGCCAAATTGCTGAAAGAAATCAAAAGGTGTGGAAAACACGTTAGATACAAGGTACTCAATGGTGGTATCCATACGATGGTCATTCCAATATTTTTCGAGTACGTCCTCTACTTGTTTAATCCTGATGATATCATTGAAAGACAGTACATTGTTTCCCAGTATTTCATATGGGGGATAGTCCATATAAATATACTGGTACTCACTTGCATTTCGTCTTACTCCGGTTCCATGGAGCATTTTTAAAAAGCCAAGCTGAAGCTCTTCAGGTCTAAGGGCAAACACATCATTAAACGTTTTTCGAAAGCTTTGATAATCTTCCTCTGGAAGTCCGGCGATTAAATCAAGATGTTGATCGATTTTTCCGCCTTCTTTAATCATGGTGACCGTTCTTGTTAGCTTGTCAAAATTTTGCTTTCGATTTACGAGTTCATTGGTTAAATCATTGGTCGATTGAACTCCGATTTCAAATCGGAATAAACCCGGTGGTGCCGACTCATTAAGAAATTGAATGACTTCAGGGCGCATGATATCAGCGGTAATTTCGAACTGAAAAACGGTTCCAGGAACATGCTCATCAATCAAAAATTGAAAAATATCCATAGCGTAACTCCTGCTGATATTAAAGGTCCGATCGAGGAACTTAATCGTTTTTGCCCCGTTGTTCATTAAATAGCGAAGTTCCTCTTTTATTTTTTCGCGATCAAAGTAACGAACGCCAACCTCAATTGATGATAAACAAAACTGACAGCTAAATGGACAGCCACGGCTCGTTTCGATATAGGTTATCCGTTTTGAAAGATTAGGGAGGTCTTCCTTGAAGCGGAAAGGTGATGGGAGCTCACGAAGGTCAATTTTGTTCATCTGTCTGTTCACGATCACTTTTCCTGCTGATCGATAGGCGAGACCTGGCACTGATTCATATCCCATCGCGTTTTGAATTTGTTCCAGTAATTGTTTAAACGTTGCTTCACCTTCACCTGTTACGATAAAGTCAAACTCCTGGATGCGATTCATCCAGTCTTCAACATCATAGGAAACCTCAGGACCACCGACAATGATAAGAATGTTTGGGTTGATTTTCTTAATCATTTGAATGACCTTTATCGTTTCTTCGATATTCCAAATATAGCAACTAAATCCGATTACATTTGGATTTTTTTGAATTAAATCGGTTACGATGCTTAAAGTTGGATCTTTAATTGTATATTCTGGTATCTCAATGTTGAAATCGGGTTCACTATATGCTTTTAAGTATCGAATCGCCAAATTGGTGTGAATATACTTGGCGTTAAGAGTAGTACAAATAATGTTCATGCTATTTTCCCCTTAAAAATTTGATGATTGTCCAGCTACAGCGCCCAGCGCCTAGTGGACTTCACTCACCTCCCTACGATAAGTCAACATCGAATCGCTATCGCTCTTCGTGTTTCCTTTATCTCAGTCGGTGAGCTCCAGTCCTGTCGTGCGCTGCCCGGGCGCTTTCGCTTTTCTTATAAAAACCATAGTAATTATAGTCTAGTATGAGCGAAATTGATAGGTGGAAAACCAGCGAACAAGAAAAAAGCATTTTCCACAAAGGAAAATGCTTTTTTGTAAACTTCGACTTAAGGAATCATCCAAGAGAATACAGTGTGTTGTAAGAAAGTCATTACACAGATGATTAACACTAAGAAGAAGCTGTATTTAATTGTGAAACGGAAAAGTTCACTTTCTTTACCAGCTAATCCTACTGCTGCACAAGCAACTGCAATGGATTGTGGTGAAATCATTTTTCCTGTTACCCCACCAGAAGAGTTAGCTGCAACAGCAAGTACAGGGTCCATTCCTACAGACATAGCTGTAATCTTTTGTAGGTTTCCGAATAGTAAGTTTGCAGAAGTATCGGAACCAGTGATGAATACTCCCAACCAACCAAGTAATGGCGAGAAGAATGGGAATAAAGAACCTGTTTTCGCTAAAGACATACCAAGAGTGGTACTCATACCAGATGAGTTCGTTACATAAGCGAAACCTACTACAGATGCAATTGTAATAAGTGGGTATTTTAATTCGTTTAACGTTTCACCTAATGTTGTTACCCAATCGCCCCAAGATATTTTTGTAATGAATTTTGTAATCACACACGCAATTAAAATCGCTGTACCAGCAGCGGCTAATACTTCAAGCTTATAAACTGCTAACACTGGTTGTCCAGCTGTATTGATTACTTTATTACTTAACCCAGGAACCTCAGGCATGAATGTTAATGAGTGTCCAATTGGATTAATCGCTTTTAGAACAGCGTTGGTTCCTTCATAGTGACCAGCAAGAGCCAGCTTAATTGCTGGAATACCCCATAGAGAGATAATACCTGTTAATACTAAGAATGGAGACCAAGCTTTGAATACTTGTCCGCTTGTATATGAAACTTTGTTTTCTGAACTTTTCTTTGCTGTAGCACTAGCTGCTGCCATTTCCTGTTCTGCACCAAAACGGAAGATTGTCGCAGGTTTCCAGAACTTTAAGAAAGCGGCTGTTGCAAATAAGGAAACTAATGCTGATAAAATATCCGGAAGCTCAGGTCCTAAGAAGTTTGAACTTAAGTATTGAGTAATGGCAAACGAAAAACCTGAAACTAAAATGGCTGGTAAAACTTCCATTGTACGTTTGAAACCAGTCATAATGAATACTAAGAAAAATGGAATAAATGCTGATAGGAATGGTAACTGACGACCAACCATTTTAGAAATTTCCATAGCTGGAATTCCAGTTGGTCCTTCTACTGCGATAATTGGAATCCCGATAGCACCGAATGCTACTGGTGCAGTGTTAGCGATTAAGCATAGCCCTGCAGCGTAAAGTGGGTTAAATCCTAATCCAACAAGTAATGCTGCTGAAATCGCAACTGGTGCACCGAAACCTGCAGCACCTTCAAGGAATGCTCCGAATGAGAACGCTACCAATAATGCTTGTAAACGACGGTCTTCAGTAATCGATAGGACTGAACTGCGAATGATATCGAATTGTCCTGTTTTAACAGTAATTTTATAAAGGAATACAGATGTGATGATAATCCAGCCGATCGGTAAGATTCCGTAAACGGCACCTTGTGAAGCAGACATTACGGCCATACCAGCTGGCATTTTGTAGAAGAATATTGCAACAAGTAAAGCAACAAGCAAGGTTGTTAATCCAGCAATATAGCCTTTCATTCTCTTAATAGCTAGAGCCCAGAAAAAATACAAAATTGGAATAAGTGCTACTACTGCTGACCAAAGGAGACTATCTCCTACAGCTGTAAAATTTTGTGTGAATGTCATAATACTCCCCCAAGTATTTCGATTTTTATTTTATTTTTATTATTTATCCCCATATAACACTATTGAACTATTTCACTCCTTCCAACTTATCTAGTAAACGCTTTCAATACTGTTTAAAAAATTTTAATAGTCACGATAAGAAAAAATATGACTATGTAAGTCGAATTATAGATATATTATGTCGAAAAAACAATATTTTTATTAAAAATTTTCTTAATAAAATTTTAGATAGCTATTTTTTGTCCGTTATAATAGGTTTTAAGGAGGTGGAGTAATAGTTTATTAAATTAAATATGACAGGGAGCAGGGGTTTTTTTGCAATATAAACCAATTAAATCATTAAAAATATATGAAGAGGTCACCGAAGCGTTATTAGAAATGATCCGTGGCGGAAGATTAAAGCCAGGAGACAAATTGGATTCTGTTCAACAGCTGGCTGAAAAATTTCAGGTTGGCCGAGCGAGTGTCAGAGAAGCATTAACGGCCTTAAAGGCGATGGGATTAGTTCATATGAAACAGGGGGAAGGGACTTATGTTTGCGAATTTGAACCAAATCAAATTTCCTCCCCATTATCGACGGCGATCCTTATGAACAAATGGGATGTAAGAAACCTCCTTGAGGTTAGACGAATTATTGAAGCCGGTACTGCATCTGCTGCCGCCAATAAAGCCACCGAGGAGGACTTGTTGCTAATATCAAATGCACTAATTGAAATGAGTAATACACTTGGAGATGAAGAGCTAGGCGAAAAGGCGGATTTGCAATTTCATATGGCTATCGCCCAAGCTTCTGGGAACCCCTTATTAGTAAGTTTGATGGAGCATGTTTCTGGGATGATTGTTGATGCAATGAAGGAAACACGCCGCTTAGTGTTTTACTCCAATCAGACAACGATGGAGCAATTATATGAGGAGCACAAGAGGATTTTCGAGGCGATTCAGGAGCGGAATGAGGACAAAGCTCGGAAAGCGATGCTCACACATTTAGATAATTTAGAACCGATTATTGAAAACTGTACCGATCAATTTGAACTAATAATCAAATAGCTCTTTTATTGTTTTAGGCTGAGTTAAAGCCCAATGTTGATTTTTTCTACAATGTTGATTGGAGCGGAAGGCGCTTGACTCCTGCGGGAGCAGCGGGACAGGTGAGACCCCACAGGAGCTTTAGCTCCGAGGAGGCTCACCGCCCGCCCCGCGGAAAGCAAGCGCCTGGAGCGGAAATCAACAGTCAAGTTTAACAAAGCCTTGTTTTGAAAAACGACCTACAGATGGTCGTTTTTTAAAATTTCCGACCATTATAATAAATATTATTGAAAACACTTTCAAAAACTTATATTTATATAGTAATATAAGTGTAAATGTTATTTTTGTTATTATAGTCATCTGATGACCGGTTGACTTGGTTTGAGGATGAGACGACATTCCGGTTTGGAGGAGAAAAAAAGATGAAGGTAACCCTTTTTGCAACATGCTTAGTCGACCTTTTCCGTAGTAATGTTGGAAAAGCTACAGTGGAACTTCTGGAACATTTGGGGTGTGAAATCGATTTTCCAGAATCACAAGTCTGTTGTGGTCAGCCAGCTTATAACAGCGGGTACGTACAAGAATCAAAAGAAGCGATGAAAAAGATGATTGAAACCTTTGAAAACGCTGAGGTAGTTGTTTCTCCGTCAGGTTCCTGTGCTTATATGTTTACGGAATACCCTCATGTGTTTAAAGGCGATCCGGTATGGGAGCCAAGAGCGAAAAAGCTTGCAGCTAAGACATATGAGTTAACGCAATTTATTGTTGAAGTATTAGGAATTGAGGATGTTGGCGCAAAATTTGATGCAACCGTTACATATCACACATCCTGTCACATGACTAGACTTTTAGGTGTGAAGCGCCCGCCAATCGTTCTATTGGAAAACGTTAAAGGTCTTAAATTTACGGAGCTTCCAGGCAAAGAACATTGCTGTGGATTTGGTGGTACCTTTGCTGTAAAAATGCAGCATATCTCGGAACAAATGGTGGACGAAAAAGTAAGGCATGTTGAAGAAACTGGAGCAGAATACCTAATCGGATCGGATGAAGGCTGCTTATTAAATATTCGAGGAAGAATTGACCGTAAAGAAAAACCGATTAAGGTTCTCCATATTGCCGAAGTTTTAAATATGCGTTAGTAAGGATATTTTTAAGCAAGGACTATTGAACAATGTCTTAAGCTTAGACTTTATTGTAAGAGGGGGCAAAAACATGGCAATGAAAATTGGCGAGGATAAGCTGAAAGATCGTCTCGACAAAGGAATCAATGATTCATTTATGCGTGGTGCCGTTTCTAAAGCTCAGGATACGATTGGGGTTCGCCGCTCGAATGCAGCGGAAACACTGGGTAATTGGGAAGACTGGAGAGCACTTGGCGAAGAAATGCGTCAGCATGTTCTGGAAAACTTGGATTATTATTTACTTCAACTAAGTGAAAATGTTGCAAAACGAGGTGGACATGTCTTTTTTGCACAAACAGCTAAAGAAGCAAATGACTATATTCGAGATGTAGTCGTAAGTAAAAATGCAAAAAAAGTTGTTAAAGCAAAATCGATGGTGACTGAGGAAATCAATTTAAATAAAACATTAGAAAATGCAGGCTGTTCAGTAGTGGAAACGGACTTGGGCGAATATATCCTTCAAGTGGATGATCATGATCCACCATCTCATATCGTTGTCCCTGCTCTGCATAAAAACAAAGAACAAATTCGGGATGTTTTTACTGAGAGATTAGGCTATACAGGTACAGAAAAACCTGAAGAGCTCGCAGCACATGCACGCAAAATGCTGCGCGAAGAATATTTAACAGCAGATGTCGGGATTACAGGTTGTAACTTTGCTGTGGCCGAAACTGGTTCGATTAGTTTAGTTACCAATGAAGGAAATGCTGATTTAGTTACAGCACTTCCAAAAACGCAAATTACAGTTATGGGCATGGAGCGTCTTGTTCCAACTTTTGAAGAATTGGATGTTTTAGTAGGTTTATTAACCCGGAGTTCAGTTGGACAAAAGTTGACTAGTTACATTACGGTTCAAACAGGTCCTCGTCGTGAGGGCGAAATAGATGGACCGGAGGAGTTCCATTTAGTTATTGTAGATAATGGTCGTTCTGATATCCTTGGTGGTGAGTTCCAATCGGTATTGCAATGTATTCGTTGTGCTGCCTGTATCAATGTTTGCCCAGTGTACCGTCAGGTAGGGGGGCATTCATACAACTCTATTTATTCTGGGCCAATTGGAGCCGTTTTAACACCACTTATCGGCGGTTATGATGATTTTAAAGAGCTGCCATATATGACTACTCTTTGTGGGGCATGTACGGATGTTTGTCCGGTGAAAATCCCGCTTCATGAGCTTTTGCATAAGCATCGTACTGTGATCGTCGAAAAAGAAGGACGAGCACCATTTTCTGAAAAAGTATTGATGAAAGCATTCGGATTTGGGGCTTCCACTCCGTCATTATATAAATTTGGAACAAAATTCGCACCAGCAGCAATGAATCCGTTTACTGTTGGCGAAAAGATTAACAAAGGCCCGGGTCCGTTAAAGGCATGGACAGAGATGCGCGATTTTCCTGCACCAAATAAAGAAAGATTCCGTGATTGGTTTAAAAATAGGGAAAAAGGAGGGAACGCATAATGCAAGGGACTATTCTTAACCGTGATGCGTTCTTACAAACTATCTCAAAACGCCTTGGCCGAGATAAAGTACTTTCCGTTGTTGAGGTTCCAAAATATAAACATAACCCACAGGACAATGTACTAAAAGGAGCAACACAAGACCAATTAGTAGACATACTAAAAGAACAATGTAAAAACATTCATACAACTGTTTTACTGACAAATAAAAGTGATCTTCCTGCAACACTTAAGGAAACCGTGAAAAATTTTGGCGGTGGACCAATTTCAGCATGGAATGATGAACGCTTTTCAGAATATGGACTTGATGAATTAATGAAGCAGGAATGGCCAAACGAAAATGTTGAAATTCAATTATGGGATCCGGCTAAAGGAAAGGCGAACATCGAGTTCGCCGAAAAAGCCAATGTTGGAATCACAGTTAGTGACATTACTCTTGCTGAATCTGGGACGGTTGTTTTGCTTGCTGATAAGGGGAAAGGCCGAAACGTGAGCTTTTTGCCAGTCAATTCCATTATGATTGTTCCAAAAAGCGGCATTGTGCCTCGGATGACACAAGCGACAAGAATTCTCCGTGAAAAAGTGAAAAATGGGGAGCAAGTTGCTTCATGCATCAACTTTATTTCTGGGCCAAGTAACTCAGCCGATATTGAATTAAACCTTGTTGTTGGGGTCCATGGACCAGTTAAAGCCACTTACATTGTTGTTGAAGATATTTAAAAACTGGCTGTGTTAAAGAACAATGTTGATTTAGAACACTCTGTTGATTGGAGCACCTGGAGCGGAAATCAACAGACAAATTTAACACAGCCAAAAACATAAAAAAGCTATTCAGGATTCGTCTCATGACGATTCCCTGGGTAGCTTTTTTTATATAGTGTCCATTTTTTCAGTTTTTTTCCAGAGTTGGTGTATAAAATGTCACCATAATGAAAATTAAGGTGGGAATGAAATGAACAAGATAATGAAAAAATTGCTCGTTTTTTTTGCAACGGTCATGATCACGTTATTTTCCGCAGGGATTGCAGTTATGGCTGAACATGGGCATGGTGAAGAAGAAGAAGGAACCCGAAGTTTCTATGAAGAGCATGAGGAGTATGAAGAGAATCACGAATTTGATGGCTATAAAGATGATGATGAAGATGACGATGAATTATATGAGGAGGGTGATGAATACGGTGATGGATATGATACCCAGCAAACCACACAATCCCAAACAGGGTACTGGAATATTTGGATCAGAGAAGCTATCGCCTCACAAGATAGCGATTTACCTATCAGTCAGCCTGGCGAAGTCATCATAAAAGTGAATGATGTTTCAAGCAATATTCATGTTGTACCTCAGGAAGGACAGCTCTTCGTTTCAGGTGAACAAGTAGCAAAACTATTAAATGTGAAATCGACCTTTTTTCCAAAAAGTCAAATTTTAGTTATTTCAAATAAACAAACAGAACTAATTGTTAGAGCAGGTTCCAATGCTGCCTATGAAAATAAAAATAAGACTCCAATGCCGATACAGGCCCAGTATATTGAAAAATCATTGTACTTACCAATAAGTGTCATTACGAATGCATTAGGGTACAGAGTAACCTGGGATGAGACTCAACAGTCACTAATTTTAGAAAGTATTTAAAAAAACAAGATGAGGTGAGTGAATATGAAAATTTCTACAAAATCAAAATGGGTTGTTGGAATTGCCAGTACAGCATTTTCAGCGTTTGTACTGAGTCAAATTGGTGGGAATGATCCAAACGTAGGAACCAATAATACAGATTCATTAAAGATAAATTCTGAGGTATATGCTTCTATGAATGATAAAGAAAAAGAATTGGTTCAACTAGATTGGTCAAACTTTTCGATTAATGATGTAAGCCAAGCGACGGGAGCAGGTCAAAGTGATCGTTCTACAAGAAGATCATAGTCGGGATAATGAACTTGCATTTGAGGCGATGAATACAAATTTCTTCTTATCCGTTTCAAATAGTTCCATTTCCAATTGGAAGGAGCAAATCATTCATTGGTTTAAGTATGTCGACCGAGAATGGTCAAGATTTCAAGAGGAAAATGAATTGTCAAAACTTAACAACTTAATAATTGGTCAAAGGATTTCGATAACCCCACCATTGTTTGACGTATTACAGAAGGCGGAGGACTACCGTAATAAAACGGGTGGTTTATTTTCACCTTATTTAAAGGATTTGCTTCAATACCATGGCTATGATCGGTCGTTTCCATTTGAAGCAGCTGAATTAGAAAGGGGCACAAAGACTTTATTAGTGAAATCAAGTTCATTTGTATTTCATCCAAACGATTTTTCGGTGACAAGAGTAGCGGAAGGACAAGTTGATCTTGGGGGAATTGGTAAGGGTTATGCCGTTGAATGGGCAATGGGATGGTTAAAAAGGTTTGCTAATGTAAAGTATGGCATTGTGGATGGTGGTGGGGACATATCAGTGTGGTCGAACGGTGATAAGGAATGGAAAATCGGTATCAATGATCCCTTTCATCATAACAAGGAAATAAAACAAATAACCTTGAAAAATGGGAGTATTGCAACCTCAAATATTATTTACCGGAGCTGGCGGCAAGGGGACCAAAAGAAACATCATATCTTGAATGGGAAAACCGGCGTACCAGTAGAATCTGAAATTATTCAAGCAACCGTTATTACGTCTAATTGTTTAGATGCTGAAGTGGGAGCTAAGCTTTGTTTTATGGAAACCGGAGCTGCTCTAGAACAACAGCTAACTAAACTAAATCTGAACTATAAATATGTTCTTGTGAATCGTAATGGTGATGTAATCATTAGTTAAGGAGGGAGTTATCGTTGTTTAACGAATATTTTTCAACGTGGAACTTAATTCGCCTTTCTGGGTTTTTAAGCTACTTTTTATTAACCGCCTCATTGGCATTTGGTTTTTTACAAGCCTTTCCATCACTAAAAAGAAGGAAAGGAGAATTTCTGCAAATCCATCAAACAAGCGGATGGATTGGCTTGCTTGGAATTTTGTATCATATGATGATGTTATATTGGGATCAATACGTCCATTACCCGATTTTTAGCATCTTAGTGCCGTTTAGTTCTGAACATGAAGCCTTCTATTCTGGGCTTGGTACTATATCCTTTTACTTATTTTTTCTAATAATTGGCTCATCAGACTTCTTGATGAAAAAATTAGGGCGGTCTGTATGGAAAAAGATACATCTGTTGGCTGTTCCAGCTTGGTTATTAATGACCGTGCATGGAATCTTGCTTGGAACGGATTCATCAGAAAAGTGGGCTCAATTCATTTATTTTGGCTCCATTTCAATTATTATCGTACTTGGAATTTTAAAAGGCGCGGAAATCGTTAACAGTAATTCAATTAAAAATGCCACCAAAAAAACGTCATAATCCGTTTTTTTGGTGGGTTTATGCCTTTGTTACTTCAGTTTGAAAACAATCGTAAATATTGTTCCTTTCCCAAGCTGGCTTTTTACATGAATTTGTCCATTATGTGCAGTCACGATGGATTTTGCGATCGATAGCCCTAAACCCGATCCATCTCTCACTCTCGAAGTATCTCCCCGGTAAAAGCGGTCAAAAATATGAGGGAGGTCATCCTGGCTGATTCCAATTCCAGTATCCTCAACATTTAATTCAATTGAGTTCGTCTTTTTTATTAACGATACGGAAACAACGCCTTTTGAAGTATAACGGAAAGCATTGTCTATGAGAATGTAAACTAATTGTTGAATACGTGCTTCATCACCAAAAATATAAATATTATCTTCGATTTCACCTTTAAATGAAACCTGCTCTGGTGCCATCCGCGATATTTTTTCTTCAAGAGTATGGAGCAGCATGGAAAGATTGATGTTTTTCTTATCAATTTTTAATTGCTGATTATCGCTCCTTGCTAAAAATAACAAATCACTTACTAGTTTATTCATAAGCTCTGTCTCCGATTTAACATCTTGAAGAACTTCTTGACCAAATGGGCTTAAATGTTCCTTTTCTTCTCGTATCAGTAAATCAATTGAACTATAAAAAATACTAAGAGGGGTTCTTAACTCATGAGAAGCATCTGAAACAAATTTCCGTTGTGAATCAAATGCTTTTCGTATTGGTTTTATTGCTTGTCCGGCAAAATAATAACCAAGAATTCCGAAAAGGATGCTAAACAGGATTGTAAACCCGATAAGGATCCAAGTAAGGTTTTGGATAAGATGCTTTTCGCTTGTAATATCCATTCCAATGTACACAATACCGCTTTTGTTATTTTCAAACTCAAAAGTTTCTTTTATCAGCATATAATGGGAATCATTCCATTGGTCAATGATTGATTTCGTATCGGTCATTGTTTTTTTTTGATTTAGTTCAATTATCTTTGTGGATAAGCCTTCCAGCACCTCATCCCCAAATAATAATTCTCCTGAATCAGAAAAAACATAGAAAAATATTTTTTTTTGTGGATCAAAATGTAACCCATGATCATCTTGTTCAAAAAAATCCTCAATGATTTCGTGATTTTCTCGACTATAAAAACTCCTCAGCTCATCCTCATTTTTCCATTCAATTTGATGGGAAATAAAGATATAAAGAGAAGTAATAAACAAAATCAAGAAAAATAATAAAGAAGTAGTATACAGGAGAGTAAGCTTCCGTTTCACATCATTAAACATCACAATCCCTCACCATATATCCAATCCCACGCACTGTTTGAATGATTGAAGGGGTCCTGGGGGTATCAATTTTTTTTCGCAACAATTTGACCAGGGTATCTAATGCATTTTCAGATACGAAAGTGTCAAAGCCCCATATTTTTTCAAATAAAATCGTTCGAGACATCACTTGATTTTTATTTCTTAATAATAATTCCAGCAGGTGATATTCTTTTCTGGAGAGATCGATTGGTTGCTGATTTTTGGTAGCCGTGTGTGTTGTTAAATTTAATTTTAGTTGGCCAACCTGTAAAATCTCTTCAATTTGCTTTTCTTTTCTCCGTGAAACAGCCCGCAAACGTGCTAAAAGCTCCTCGAACTGAAAAGGTTTGATAATATAATCATCCGCACCCGAATCCAAACCAAGGACCATATCTTCAAGAGCATCCTTCGCTGTAATAAAGATAATCCCCCCTTTGTATCCTTTTTTTCTTAGTTGTTTACAGACTTCAATTCCGCTTTTTCCCGGCATCATCCAGTCTAACAGTAAAACGTCATATTGTGACAAGCTTCCATAGTCGTAGGCATCTTGTCCGTTTTTGACCCAATCAACTTGGTGCATTTCCTTTTTTAGCATGTGATGAATCAATTTCCCGAGTCTTTCATCATCTTCCGCCAACAATATATTCATACTGAACACCCACTTTCAAAGACCATCGTCCGTCGTGCTTGGAAAAGAACGAGGCACTCTTTTTAATCATATCAACTAATTCTGGTAAATAAATGAAAAAAGCAATCAGCTAATCTAGTGGACAGATGCATTTTTCAATCTGTTGTATTACAATATTCATTCTGTTATATAAATGGTTATTAACATTTTATCCGTAATAAATAACGTTTTTTGCAATAAAATATAAAACTGTGTTATTATTTTCATAAAGATGTTTGATTTTTGTCACAGATTTTTCATGAATTCTAGAATAAAATAAAAATAGAAATTACTTATTTGTGAAAATATTTCTACAAATAAGTGGAGAAATTGGGAGGGAGAACATGTCAGTCTTACCGAAAAAAAATGACCTTGGTTTTTTTGAGATCCGCTTAGAGTCCATTGGGGGGCTAGGAGCAAACTTAGCAGGAAAGATGTTAGCCGAAGCAGGGGTATTGGGTCTTGGGTTAAATGGTTCCAACTTTTCTTCATATGGTTCAGAAAAAAAGGGCTCTCCTGTAAAAAGCTTTATTCGTTTTTGTGATTCTGATGTTCAAATTAGAGATCATAGCCCGATTGAACAACCTCATGTTATTGGTGTTTTTCATGAGGCATTATATAAAACCGTTGACGTTGTCAGTGGGTTAACACCAGAAGGTATTGTATTAGTCAACTCAACTCGTGATTTTGATGATATTCGCACAGAATTAAAACTTGATCATGGGACTTTGGCCATCGTTGATGCACTTACAATTGCCGTTGAGGAAAAAACGAAAGTTAATACAGCAATGCTTGGGGCATTGTTCAAAATATGTGATTTCTTAGATCCAGATGCCATGCGTAATGTTATTCGAAAAACGTTTGAAAAGAAATATCCGCATTTGGTAGAACCAAATATACGTACTTTTGATCGCGGTTACAATGAGGTTGAGTTTAAAACGTATGAAACGCCGGAGGGTGTTGAAGGGAAGCAATTTAAACGTTCAGCACCGCTTTTAGGATATATGACTCAGGAAATTGGCGGAGTGATGATTTCTCAAGCAAATAGTATTTTGAAAGATTTAAGTGGCTCCCGCCAAGGTTTCTTACCAAAATATCAGGCAGATGACTGTATCCATTGCGCAGCTTGTGATACTGTTTGTCCGGATTATTGCTTTGTTTGGGAAGAAGGAGAAGACAAGCGCGGCCGCAAGCAAATGTTCTTAAAAGGAATCGATTATCAATATTGTAAGGGCTGCTTAAAGTGCGTAGAAGCATGTCCAACTACAGCGCTAAGCGATTTACGCGAAACAATCGGCTATGCGGAAGAAAACCGTGTGAAACATAACTTTCCTTATGTAACAGGGGGGATAAGATAATGGCACTACTTGAAGAAAATGTACAAAAAGGTCTTTCAACAGAACAGGTTACTACTTTCGAATCAGGTAATGAAATGGCTGCTATGGCTGCAGCGCAAATAAATTATCACATTATGGGATATTTCCCAATTACACCATCTACCGAGGTTGCACAATATCTTGATATGATGAAAGCTCGTGGCGAACATGACATCAAGCTTATTCCAGCTGATGGTGAGCATGGTTCTGCTGGTATTTGTTATGGTGCTTCTGCTACTGGTGCTCGTGTGTTTAATGCAACTAGTGCAAACGGCTTATTATATATGATTGAACAATTGCCAGTTCAATCTGGTACTCGTTTCCCAATGGTAATGAACTTGGTTACACGTTCAGTCAGCGGACCGCTTGATATCCGTGGGGATCATTCGGATTTATACTATGCGTTAAATACAGGCTGGGTTATTTTAACAGCAAGAACACCACAAGCTGTATATGACATGAACATTATGGCGTTAAAAATTGCAGAGCATTCTAGTGTTAGATTGCCAGTTATTGTGGCTTATGATGGTTTCTTTACATCCCACCAAAAGAGAAAAGTGGAGTACTTCAAGAACCGTAAAGTTGTTCAAGCTTTTGTTGGAGAGTGTCCAACAGATTATAACTTTGCGAGAGATCCGAAGAAACCTGTGACTATCGGGGCTCATATGAATGGTGATGATTTAATAAACAATCACTACCAGCTTTCAGAAGCAATCCAACGTGCTGGTGAGGTTTACCAAGAGGTAGCTGCTGAATATGCTAAGCTTTCCGGCCGCACTTATGATGTTTTAGATTTATATAAAATGGAAGATGCGGACGTTGCACTTTTCCTTTTAAATTCTGCTGCTGAATCAGCTAAGGATGTTGTCGATAAGCTAAGACAACAAGGAATTAAAGCTGGTGTTATCAGCCCGAATATCATTCGTCCATTCCCGGCAAAAGAAATTCGTGAAGCGTTAAAGAATGTAAAAGCAGTGCTCGTTGGTGAACGTGCCGATTCTTATGGTGCGAATGGTCCGAACTTAACCCATGAAGTGAAATCAGCACTTCAAGATGATAAAGAAAATAAAACAATCGTCCTAAGCCGTGTATTCGGTCTTGGTGGTTTAGACTTTTACGCTGATGATGCAGAAAACTTCTTTAACATGGCGATTGAAGCAATGGAAAAAGGCTATGCCGAAAAGCCATTTGATTACTATGGTCATGTACCGGGGAATCCTGAAAAAGTGCAAAAACCTGTCATTGAGCCTCTGCACGGAGACGTTTATAAATCTGGCTTGATTCAAGTTACTAAAGATGAAGCAACCCAAAAATTAAAGGTGAAAATTCCGCCGCTTCGTGCACTTACAACAAAACCGAAGCGAATTGCCTCTGGTCATGGAGCTTGTCCAGGCTGCGGTATTTTTGGTGGACTAGAACTCTTCTTTAAAGGAATTGAAGGAGATGTCGTCGTCTTATTCCAAACAGGCTGTGCTTATGTTGTTACAACAGCTTATCCGTATACATCTCATAAACAAACGACAATGCATAACTTGTTCCAAAACGGTGCTGCAACACTATCTGGTACTGTTGAGGCATTCTTGGAGTTAAAACGCCGTGGTGAGATTGAAGTATCAGAGGATGCAACCTTTGTTATGGTAACCGGTGATGGCGGTATGGATATCGGAATGGGTTCAGCCATTGGTACTGCCCTTCGTAATCATAAGCTAATTATGCTTGAATATGATAATGAAGGCTACATGAATACAGGTTCGCAAATGTCCTACTCAACACCAATCGGACATATGACGAGCACGTCTTCTATCGGTAAAACGCAACAAGGAAAAACGTTCCACCATAAAGACACAGCGCAAATTATGGCGGCAACAAATATTCCTTATGTATTTACTGGTACAGAAGCCTTCCCACAGGATTTAATAAAGAAGGCGGCTAAAGCGCAATGGTACGCACAAAATGTCGGTACCGTTTATGGAAAACTATTAATCACTTGTCCATTAAACTGGAAATCTGATGACCGCTACGGCACAACAATTGTTGAAGCGGCAGTTAACTCGAATTTCTTCCCGCTCTATGAGATTGAAGAGGGCGTAACAACGATTACCTATAATCCCGAAGAGAAGAAAAAACAAATTCCAGTTTCTGATTGGTTAAAATATATGGGTAAAGCGAAGCATATGTTGAAAGAAGAAAACAAGCCAATGCTAGAAGAATTTGAACATGAAATTGAAAAGAGATGGCAAAGATTAAAAGCCAAGCATGAGAACCCACTATTATAATTTATATATATTTTGGACCCGGCTCTTTATCGAGTTGGGTCTCTTTTTAGATTAACGTCTGTTCCATTACGTAAAAAAAGCGATACAATGAACAGGAAAGGGTGATTTCCATGCGATTTTATTCAAAATTAGATACAATCATTGATGAATTGTACCTAATAGCAGAAGGAGATGAGCTGTCTGTTATTCACCTTGGTGAAGAGGATTTTCACAACAATGAGGATCTCGATCAAATTATTTATCAACCCAATCATCCCGTTTTGCTTAGAACTAGAAAGCAATTTCAAGAGTATTTTGCTGGGACTAGGAAGGAATTTGATTTGCCTCTTTCACCGCAAGGAACGAGCTTTCAAATGGCAGTCTGGGAGCAATTATGCAACATCCCATTTGGCGAGACAAGAAGCTATCTTGAAATCGCTCAGTCAATCAATAATCCGAAGGCAGTTCGCGCAATTGGTCAAGCAAATAAGGCGAACCGCTACCCCATTATTATTCCTTGCCATCGCGTGATTGGCAAAAATCAATCGCTTACTGGCTATGCAGGGACAAGGATTGATTTAAAAGAAAAACTGCTTCGTTTCGAAGGATCTTTGCAGTAAATTTCACTCTAAATAACCAATCATACGTAAAAAAAGCATCGTCAATGTGAACGATGCTTTTTCTTTGCAATGTAAAATTGGGAATCCCGTTTTTTGTCGAATTTCGATTTATAAACACGACTTAAACTGTCGATAAATATATCGCATGAGAAAATTGTCTAGTTTTGCGATTCTATTTACTTTTGATTAAATTCTTGTGATAATTCATCAGTATCCACAGATATTTTAATTGAATCGATTAGGGATTGGATTAGGGGGAAACAGGAGTTGTACCAGGAAAATAAGAACTTATTAGAAGAAATTAACGAAAGAAAATCAAAGCTCTATGTAACTGCAGAGAAAAATGGCCTAAACCTGACGAGTGAAGAAACGATTAGAAGGAGTCAAGAACTAGACCAATTAATCTTTCAATATCAAAAGGAGGCCCTTAAAAGCTTAAAAAGGCAGGGGGGAAACAAGACAGTACTTTGGTCGATGATGGCAATCATGCCAAATGTACTGGCCGAAGTTTGAAAATCTGATTTCTTATTCTGGACGACATTTTGAAATTTTCTCGATTACGGTTCTTTACGCTCAATTTGAGTTTATACGGGAGAAGTTATGCCTGTAAAACTAGGCTAATCCCAATGGTATGTAGTAAAAATCAAGAGTCAGACTTAGGACGAAAAAGTCTGACTCTTGATTTTGCCAATGATAAATGATTAAAATATTTCGATTAAAAAGATCATAAACAATAACCCAATAATAAACGCATACGTTGATGTTCGTTCATTTCCGTCGCCATGGCTTTCTGGGATTAATTCTTTATAAATAATGAACAGCATGGCGCCTGCTGCAAAGGAAAGACCATAAGGAACGAGATTTTTTACATAGGATGTTAAATAGTAGCCAAAGAAGGAAGTGAATATTTCTATTACTCCCGTTAAGGTTGCTAGGATAAAAGCTTTAAACTTATTTATATTTTGATTTACTAAAAAAAGTGCAACTAATAATCCTTCCGGTGCATTTTGAAAGCCGATCGCAAAGGCAATTAAATTTCCCGTTTCTTGAGAATTAGACGCATAGCTAACTCCAACAGATAATCCTTCAGGAATATTATGCAAAGTAATTGCGGCAAGAATGAGCATAGCTTTTTCATCAAAATGGATATTATGACTAGAATGATGTAAATCCATATGTGGTATATTCTTCTCTAAAACTGTTAACGTTAAGACGCCAAGAAAAATGCCAATGGCTAATGAACTAAATCCTCCATTATTTAATGCTTCAGGGATCAGTCCCATTGTTGAGGCTGCCATCATAATTCCGGCCGTGAGTGCCAAGAGGACATCGCGCCACCGGTGGGTCATTGACCGATTCATAAATAAAATGATTAATGCCCCGAGGCCAGTTGAAAGGGCAGAGAGTAAACTTCCAATTGCAACTTGTATCATTTTTCCCCCCTACCAATAAATATTCTATCTTTTTATTTTTAACTTGTTAATATTGTATATGATTTCGGTATCCACGTACAATTTTTATTTCTTTTCCCCTCGTGTTTTACAAGATGACCCAACCATACTCTTCTCATATATATGAACCAATTTCCTTATTAATCAAAGAATCCAAAAAAGTTGGTACTATGATTCTATTTAAAAACATATATCGTAGTAAAACGGTTTAATAGATACAAGCAACCGCTTTCACCCATATTTAAAGAGGAGGTACTTCCCTACATGCATATTCTTGTTTGTGTAAAGCAGGTGCCGGATACAAAAATCATCAAAATAAACCCGAAAACCAATACGCTTGACCGCCGGAGTGCACCCGCTATTTTAAATCCATACGACGCACACGCTGTACAAGAAGCGGTTCGAATTAAAAGACAAGTGGGCGGAACAATTTCTATATTATCGATGGGACCACCCCAGGCAACCGCTGTTATTAAAAAAAGTATCGAAATTGGCGCAGACAGAGGCTTTTTAATTTCTGATCGAGCATTTGCAGGAGCAGACACGCTAGCCACCAGCTATGCTTTATCAAAGGCGATTGAACGTATATCGGAGGATACTCCCGTAGACTTGGTGATATGTGGAAAGCATGCCATTGATGGCGATACGGGACAGGTTGGACCGGGCATCGCACGAAGGATGGACATTCCACCCGTAACAAATGTCATAGAGGTTACAGAGGTTAATAGAGAAGAAAAAAAGGTTTTTGTAAAGAGAAAAGTAACGAATGGCTACGAGGTTATTCAAACGTTTCTTCCATGTCTGCTTACAGTTGAAAAAGAAATAAACGAGCTAGAATACTCCCCCTTACCAAATATGCTTAATGCAGCACGCTACGAGCCGGTCATTTGGTCCGTTAATGATCTTCGCGAAGTTGATAAAACCCAATTAGGGTTAAAAGGTTCACCAACTATCGTTGGAAAAATGTTTACTCCACCTCGACCAGAAGGTGGGAAAAAGATTGAGGGAAGTGCAGATGAACAGGTGGAAAAATTAATGTCCATCTTAATGGAGCAGAAACATTTGCTTCAAGGCTTGCCTAGTACAAAATAACAAAGACATTTGGGAAGGGGGATTGGAACCATGAATGAACATGAAGGAGTATGGGTCTTTATTGAACAAAATAATGGAGATATCGAGGGAGTATCTCTTGAGCTGTTGGGTGCAGGCAGAAAACTAGCAGATAAGCTGTCGGTTCCGCTCAGTGGGATATTGTTAGGAATGGAGATAAAAAGCTTGGCGGCTAAGGCGATTTCATACGGAGCTGATCAAGTATATGTGATTGATGATCCCGTTTTGAAGGATTACCGAACGGAATCGTATATGAAGGGCGTCATTATGCTCGCTGAAAAATATAAACCAGAAATCTTTTTATACGGCGCGACAGCAAATGGTAAAGACCTTGCAAGTGCGGTAGCTACTGATTTGTCAACTGGACTGACGGCAGATACAACGATGCTTGATGTAGATGTTGAAAAACGACTGTTAGAGGCTAGCAGGCCTGCTTTCGGCGGAAACATTATGGCAACCATTCTTTGTAAGAAGCACCGACCGCAAATGGCAACGGTCCGTCCAAAAGTAATGAAAGCATTAGAGCCTGACAATGGGCGAAAAGGGAAGATTATCGAGGAAAAGATTGAACTATCAGAGAGTGAAATGAGAACAAAAGTAATTAAAATTGTGAAGGATATCACAAAAAAAGTAAAGCTTGCTGAAGCTGATATTATTGTTGCAGGGGGAAAAGGGTTAGGGGACAGCAAAAATTTTGAATTAATTCATGAATTGGCTGAAAGATTAGGAGGAACTGTTGCAGGAAGCAGGGATGTAGTGGAGGCAGGCTGGCTGCCGCATGAGCAGCAAGTGGGCCAGACAGGCGAGACGGTTACACCGAAAATCTATTTCGCTATTGGAATATCAGGAGCGATTCAGCACATTGTTGGGATGAAAAATTCCGAGCTCATTATTGCCATTAATAAAGACCCAAATGCACCGATCTTTGACGTGGCCACCTTTGGGATTGTTGGGGATGCACTAGAGATTGTCCCAAAATTAATCGAGCAATTTAAGCAAATACGGATAGAAACAGGTGGTGAAGTAAGCTATGTCGGAAAAATTTGATGTGATTGTGGTTGGAGCAGGACCTGCTGGAACTTCGTGTGCCTACACTTGTGCAAAACATGGCTTAAAGGTATTACAAATTGAGCGGGGAGAATATCCTGGCAGCAAAAATGTCATGGGAGGAGTTTTGTATCGAAAACAAATGGAGGAAATCATCCCTGAGTTTTGGAAGGAGGCCCCTTTAGAAAGACCGGTTATCGAACAAAGATTTTGGATGATGGATAAGGAATCCGTTCTTTCCTTTGGTTATAAGGGTCTTGAGTGGGCCGAGGAGCCATACAATAATTTCACGGTCTTACGGGCTCAATTTGATCAATGGTTTGCTGCACAGGCTGTAAATGCCGGGTCTCTACTTATTTGTGAAACGGTTGTTACAGAATGTATCGTGGAGAATGGCAAGGTAGTAGGGGTAAGGACGGACAGACCTGATGGAGACGTTTATGCCGATGTGGTTGTCTTGGCTGATGGTGTCAATTCTTTGCTTGGAAAACAGCTGGGCTTTCATAAAGAATTTCGTCCAGATGAAGTAGCCCTTACTGTCATGGAGGTAATTAATCTTCCTAAGGATAGAATCAACGAACGTTTTAACCTTGAGGATAATCAAGGTTGTACAATCGAAATTTTTGGGGACTCCACAAAAGGAAATTTAGGGACGGCTTTTCTTTATACGAATAAGGAAAGCTTAAATATTGGTGTTGGAACCACCCTATCAAGTATGATCAAAGCAAAGCTAAAGCCATATGATTTGCTGGATTACTTGAAAAATCATCCAATGGTAAAACCGTATTTAGACGGTGGAGAATCGGCAGAGTATTTAGCGCACTTAATCCCGGAGGGAGGATATCATTCCGTACCTCGTGTAATTGGGAACGGTGTTTTAGTAGTGGGGGATGCTGCTCAATTTGTTAACGCAATCCATCGCGAAGGATCAAATATGGCCATGTCATCGGGGAAAATGGCAGCAGAAGCTATTGTTAGGGCCAAGCAGGAGAATGATTTCAGCGAGGTGGGACTAAGCAGCTACAAGGACGCATTATACGAAAGCTTTATCATAAAGGATCTGAAAAAATATAAAGACGCGACCCATACCTTTGAAAACTATCCGCAATATTTTAAAGAGTATCTTCCAATGATGAATCAAGCTGCCAGTAAATTCTTTACAGTCGATGGAACGCCGAAACGGGATAAACAAAAAGAAATTATGCGTGGGTTAACGAAAGAACGGGGCAGATTTAAAGTTATGCAAGACATTTATCGTGCTTGGAAGGCGGTGAAATAATGTCGACGAAAACAATAGAAGAAAAGCAGTATTTGGTCCGATTTAAGGCAGATACTAAATCCCATTTAACGGTTCTCGACCATGACACATGTTTAACAAAATGTCCTGAGAAATATTGTACGGTATTCTGTCCGGCAGAGGTGTACAAATGGGAAGAAATCAGAATGCATGTTGGCTATGAGGGCTGCCATGAATGTGGGAGCTGTAGAATAGGCTGTCCTTATCAAAATATAAAATGGGAGTATCCAAAGGGCGGACACGGGATTATTTTTCGATTGGCATAATCATATGGATCGTATTCACTTTTGTGCGCTATTGATTTTTTCAATAGTGCTTTTTTATATAAATTAAGGAATATTTTAAGTGAGAAGTTTATCGTTAGAGGGGGATAAAGTGTTGAGCAGAAATAGTATGTATGGAGTTTCACAATCAAGGAGAAAAAGAAGGAAAGTAAAGCTAGTTGATCAATATTTGTTTATTTTTCTATAAAATCTATCATTGACACTTTAGGATTTTGACAGGCATTTTCTAGCTTTAAGGCTGCTTCGTAAGCCTCATCAAAACTCTCATAACGGCTCGATCTATATAACGGTGTATTCCAATTAAATGTTCCCTCACTGTCCGCGGGATAGATTGTTACCTCCCATAAATAAAACTCTTCATCAAGTCTCGGGAATCCTTCGAGTGAAACAAGCCAATGAGTTAATTTTGATTCAGGATCATTTATAGCGGTGCGGTCTTTTTCTCCCATCGAAATTAACGACTTTGGGTAAAACTCTCGATAAGTATTAAAATGCAAGCTGTTCCCTCCCAATCTATTGATACTATTAGTATATGAATGAAAAGGAAGAACTTTAATAAATCACAATAAATTTTTTCTGAAAACTTCTCACTATTCAAAAACCCTCACTTCATGTATAAAATATTGCCCTTCCCACAAAGGATAAGTCAGACTAAGTGACATCTATCACAACACTTAGTTTGCTTCAAGATTATACTTGGAACATAGGAAATAGGATATATGGAAGGGGCAAAGACGATGGAAGGTTGTTTCAGTTCAATGATGGGGAATGAACCAGTTTCATTAAGTGAGGGGCTTGCTCAATTAAAAGGGGAGCATATTCCTCTGTTAGAAAAACTACATGGACTTTTTGATTTATGTTCAAAAATTGAAACCAATGATCATCCTGAAAGTCATTTTGGACAATTAAAATCTGCGGTGAAAGTATTTATGACTGAACTTGAGCCACATTCAGAAAGAGAAGAACAGGTTTTATTTAGAATGATGGAAAAATACATTGGCGTTGGCATGGGGCCAATTGCGGTAATGGAATATGAACACGACCAGGCTAAGTCTTTAATCGGAAGATTCTTCGAAAAAACAAGTGGGTCTGATGATTTAAGTGTGGAAATGATGAGGGAGTATAGTGATTTAATTAAAAATGCTTATCTCACCCTTGTCGATCATTTTGCTAAAGAGGAAAATGTTCTGTTTCCAATGGCTGAAAGAATGTTAACAACTGAAGAGAAAGCAGAGCTTTACAAACAAATAAACGAAATATAAAAGGATGGGGATTCCCCATCCTTTATTTATTCAAAGCATAAATTTCTTTCAACTTTTGATCTGATGGCAGGAAGCTGGCGACGACGCCAAGCAGTGGTAAAAGCCCGACTAAGATGATGGTCTTTTCTAAACCAATTAAATCTGCTAAAAAGCCAAGACCCATTGACCCGATTGCCCCCATTCCAAACGCTAACCCAACGGTTAAACCAGCCATCGTTCCTATTTTTCCAGGAAAGAGCTCTTGAGCATAAACAACCGTCACAGAAAAGCTAGACATTAATAAAAAGCCGGTGACAGTCAAGAGACCAAAGGCAACATAGCTTGGAACGAACGGGATTAAAATGGTCAGTGGAGCTGATCCAATTAATGATATAAAAATGATATTCTTTTTCCCAAAACGGTCTGCTAACGGTCCTCCAAAAAAAGTTCCAATTGCCCCGGTCAATAAAAACGCAAATATATAAACCTGAGCTTCTTTTATCGAAAGGGTATACTTTTCAATCCCATAAAACGCATAAAAGTTTGTAATTCCTGAGATATACCATGATCTTGCAAAAATTAAAAATAAGATTAAGATAAGGGCTGCCCAAACGGCTCTTGGATATGTTTGCGCCGAATCGGAGGGTGCAGTCTTTTGATTTTTGCGAACTAGCTGATCTGCTTGAAGTTTAGCGGTATACCATCTAGAGATATAGTAAAGTAATGCGACCGCAGTAGCGGCCACGAGAATAAACCAGGACGCTCCCCTTTGACCAAGTGGAACGAGGATAGCTGCTGTAATAAGTGGGGCCAATGCTTGCCCGGTATTTCCGCCGACTTGGTAAATGGATTGTCCTAACCCCCTGCGAGGTCCGGAAGCCAGGAAGGCCACTCGTGAGCCTTCAGGATGAAAAATAGAAGAGCCCAACCCAATTAATGCTACCGATAATATAATGAATTCAAACCGAGGAGCAAATGCAAGACCAGTAACCCCAATCATCGTTATTGAAAGGGCGATAGGTAGCGTATAGGGTCTTGGTTTTTTGTCGGAGATCATCCCGATAACGGGCTGTAAAAGCGAAGCAACGATATTTAATGAAAAAGCAATCATTCCTAATTGTGTATAAGAAAGCCCCATTGATTTTTCTAAAATAGGGAACATAGCCGGAACGACGGCTTGCAGTGAATCGTTTAATAAATGGCATAAGCCAAGGAGGAATAAGATTTTATAGGTGGTTGCTGCTTGATTATTACTATTATTGCTCATAGATAACGCCTGTTGACTCATTTTTTTGACCTTCTCCCCAAAAAAATATAAAAAAGTGAATTTTTTCCTATACTATGTATCATACAGAATATCTTTATTAATTAGAATGATTTTGTTTATAGGCAGCCCTACATATTCAATGTTTAGGGCACTAACACCGCTTTTAGTACCCTGTTTTCTTTTGTTCACCACAATTTAGGGCACTAACGCATCCTTTAGTGCCCTGTTTTCCGATGGCTACCATGATTTAGGGCACTAACACCTTCTTTAGTACCCTGTTTACCTTTGTTGACCACAATTTAGGGCACTAACACTTCCTTAGTGCCTCTTTTTCTGGTTTCACCAACCGACAATTGACACACTTATCCAATTTTAATATACTTATTTTGAATTCAAGATTCTTATCTTTCATTATAAAGGAATGGATACCATATGAGTTCTGAGCAAATTAATCAATCATTAAAATTATTTATTGTGTTATCTCGTTCTTATAAAGCGATTAATGAACAAGTAAATAAATTTATTGCAGCAAATGGGTTAAATCCCACTGAATTTGCAGTATTAGAGCTTCTCTATCATAAAGGAGATCAACCTTTACAGCAAATTGGCGGGAAGATTTTGCTTGCAAGCGGAAGTATTACTTATGTTGTAGATAAACTGGAACAAAAAGGACTATTAAAAAGAGTGGCCTGCCCAAATGATCGAAGGGTCACCTATGCCCAAATTACCGAAGAGGGAAAACAATTTATTGACAATATTTTCCCAGAACATGAACAGAAAATAAATGATTTGATGACAGTCCTCTCAGATGAAGAGCAGAAAACGGCTATCGAATTACTGAAAAAATTAGGCCTATCAGTAGGGAAATATTAAAGAGCGGTCATATTCTGACTGCTTTTTCTGTTTGGCTGTGTTAAAGAGCAATGTTGATTTTGAGCATTCTGTTGATTGGAGCGGAAGGTGCGAGACTCCTGCGGGAGAAGGTGTCACGGGAGACCCCACAGGCGCTATGGCGCCGAGGAGAAGGAAAAGCGGAAGCGGCTTGTCCAGGGGCGACAGGCATAAGCCAATCCGGCATGAAGGTCGTTCTTTGACCTTCTTGACGGATTGGCTTATGACCCCGAGCCCCTAGCCGCTGCAGCTAGACAGGCTCCCGGACTCCCCCGCTGGGTCGCTAAGCACCTGCAGCGGAAATCAACAGCCATATTTAACAGAGCCTTTCTGTTTAATAATACTTAAGGAGGTTGAGGAAACATGAAATTTGAAGAATATACATATACTCGCCCCGATTTAAACAAAATCAAACCACAATTCGAACAAGAACTGGAACGATTTGAACGAGCTGAAACGATTCAAGAGCAAATTGACTCGATAAAAAGGATCAATGAAATCCGTGATGGAATCGACACAATGTTTAATTTATGCTATATTCGCCATTCAATCGATACAAATGATGAGTATTATAAGGATGAGCAGGATTATATAGATGAAATCGAACCTGAAATTGAAGGGTTAACATTCAGATACTATCAAGCACTTGTAAACTCTAAATATCGAAATCAGTTAGAAGAAAAATGGGGAGAACAGTTATTTGCGCTTGCTGAAGCACAACTGAAAACATTCTCTCCCAAGATTGTCCCTCTTCTGCAACAAGAGAATAAACTGTCATCAGAATATACAAAGCTTATCGCCTCCGCTAAAATTATGTTTGAGGGCAGCGAGCGGACATTGCCGCAACTAGAACCATTTGCTCAATCCCCGGATCAGAACATGAGAATTAAAGCAAATGAAGCTCGATTTGGCTTTTTTGCAGAAAATGAAGCCAAATTGGATCAAATTTATGATGAATTAGTAAAAGTAAGAACTGAAATTGCAAAGGCTTTAGGCTACTCCAGTTTTGTTGAACTCGGGTATTATCGAATGAGTAGAACCGATTATAATCCGGACATGGTCGCTAACTTTCGAAATCAAGTGAAAGAATTTATTGTCCCTTTAGCAACAAAATTAAAAGACCGACAAAGTAAACGAATTGGTGTTGAAAAGCTAAAATACTATGATGAACCAATAATTTATCATTCAGGTAATGCAACACCAAAGGGAAGTCCTGAATGGATTATTCAAAGCGGTCAAAAAATGTATAATGAGTTATCAACTGAAACAGGCGAGTTTTTCTCGTTTATGACTGAAAATAACTTGATGGACTTAGTTGCCAAAAAAGGAAAAGCTGGCGGAGGATATTGTACTTTTATCGAGAATTACAAAGCCCCGTTTATTTTTTCTAACTTCAATGGGACGTCCGGCGATATTGATGTGTTGACACATGAAGCAGGGCATGCCTTCCAAGTATATTTAAGCAGGCACTTTGACATTCCGGAATATTACTGGCCAACATATGAAGCATGTGAAATTCATTCTATGAGTATGGAGTTCTTTACATGGCCATGGATGGTTGAATTTTTTAAGGAAGATACTGAGAAATATCAATTTGCTCACTTAAGTGGTGCGTTGCTGTTCTTGCCATATGGAGTTGCGGTGGATGAATTTCAACATTGGGTCTATGAGAATCCGAATGC
>NZ_JBKFGH010000040.1:0-62991 GCF_051233475.1 Neobacillus terrisolis
ACCCGTTCCCATACCGAACACGGAAGTTAAGCTTCTCAGCGCCGATGGTAGTTGGGGGCTCTCCCCCTGTGAGAGTAGGACGTTGCCGGGCAAACAAAAAAACAGCTGATAAGGCTGTTTTTTTGTTTTTCTCCATCTTAAACGTAACACTTCTATCAACTCCTTCTGTTCATTTCACTAACTATCTTTTAGGAAAGCATTCCAAAAATATAACAAAATCCTCGAATCAACATTTTTTAAGTAGTATATTCTAGATGTAACAGAAAAGAGTTTCCTACCTCCACCAACGAAAATCAAACTCCAATTTAAAAATTAATAATGAAAGGGGTAATCCTGATGAGTTTCACTAATAAAGTGGTGATTGTAACAGGTGCTGCCAATGGTATTGGTCGAGGAATTGCTTCCCTTTATGCTGTTGAAGGTGCAAAAGTAGTTCTAGCAGATATGGATGAAATAAGAGGGAGAGAACTAGAACATCAAATTAAAAAACTTGGTGGCGATAGTCTTTTTATACAAACAGATGTAAGAAAAGAAGAAGATCTCATTCATTTAATAGAAAAAGCGAAAAGCACTTATGGGGAAATACATATTTTAATTAATAATGCCGGTAAAGGAGGAGCGTTTAAAAATACTTACGAACTAACAATAAATGAATGGGATGATATCATCAATACGAACTTAAGAAGTGTTTTCATTGCTTCGAGGGAGGCGGCAAAGTATATTCGAAAGAACAAACTTGGTGGTGCTATTATCAATATCGCTTCCACACGTGCATTTATGTCGGAACCTAACTCGGAAGCTTATGCTGCCTCTAAGGGTGGAATTGTCGCTATTACCCATGCATTAGCCGCATCATTTAGTAATGATAAGATCACCGTAAATTCGATTTCTCCGGGGTGGATTGAAAAAGGAGATTATTCATTATTACGAGATGTAGATCATCAGCAGCATTTATCAAAACGAGTTGGAAGGCCGGATGATATTGCACGGGCTTGTCTCTTTTTATCAAGTGAGGAAAATAATTTTGTAACAGGAACAAATCTGGTAGTTGATGGCGGGATGACGAGAAAAATGATTTATGTTGAATAATATGTAAGGGCTCAGCTTATTGTTTCGTGAACGGTAATAAAAAACTAAGACATTCCTCTTAGCCTTTGTTTGAGAAAAGGTAAAATGGTAAGAATAGATTAGTGGTTCAATTAATTGCACAAACATAGGTGAATCATGTATAATCAAAGTCAAATATAGTCAAAGTCAGAAGATTGGGGGAGGTTTGATGAGGAATATCTCCGACATAATTGAAGATTATTTAAAGACGGTATTGGAGTTGAGTGAAGAAGAAATTGTTGAGATTAAAAGAAACGAAATTGCCGACAAATTTCAATGTGTTCCTTCCCAAATTAATTATGTAATCAATACTCGTTTTACAGTAGAAAGAGGTTATCTTGTTGAAAGTAAACGGGGTGGCGGCGGATATATTCGAATCATTAAGGTTCAAACGAATGATCATGTCCATTTAATTGATCATTTGATATCTCTGATAAAGTCTAATATTTCTCAAAGCAGTGCAGAAGATTTAATCTATCGATTAGTAGAAGAGGATATTATTACTAATCGTGAAGCAAAAATTATGTTAAGCGTAATTGATCGTTCCGTGTTGTATATTGATCTTCCTTATCGGGATGAATTACGAGCAAGAATGGTAAAGGCAATGTTAACAACTTTAAAATATAAATAAAGTGAGCTGGAGAGGTGAAAAAATGATTTGCCCAGAATGTAATCAAAGACCAGCGACGCTCCACTTTACTAAAATCATAAACGGCGAAAAAACCGAATTTCACTTATGTGAAAAATGTGCTCATGAAAAGGGTGAGATGTTTTTACTGAATGGAGCACCTGGCTTTTCAATAAATAATTTAATTGCAGGCCTATTAAACATAGAGCCGAAGTTTACTCCATCTCCCCAAGATGCATTTAAACCTCAAGAAATTGTTCAGTGTAAGCAATGTTCAATGACCTTTCCACAATTCGTCAAAATAGGGAGATTTGGGTGTGCAAATTGCTACGAAGCATTTCAAGAACAGCTTATCCCTCTATTAAAAAAGGTTCATAGTGGTAATACAGATCACCGCGGGAAAATCCCAAAAAGAATTGGTGGAGGCATTCAAATTCGTAAAACAGTTGCAGACTTAAAGGAAAAGATAAAACAGTTAATAGCAGATGAGGAATTTGAGAAAGCCGCCCAAGTTAGAGATGAAATACGCTCATTAGAAAGCAAAATGATTGAAAGTCATGAGGGAGGGGAGTAGCTTGGGATTAGAAAGATTTATGAATCAAGCTGTCAGCTCATGGATGAGTGCTGAAGGTCCAGATTCTGATATAGTTATGAGTTCACGAATCCGGCTAGCACGAAATTTTAATGAGTTTACTTTTCCTATTCTTTTTTCCAATGATGAAGCGAATTCAGTCATCTCTACTATTGAAGAAATAACTGTACAAAGTCCATTAACAGAGCTTGGCCAATATGAATTATTAAAAATGGATCAATTACAGCCTCTACAGAAACAAGTTTTAGTTGAAAAGCATTTAATCAGTCCTCAATTAGCTAATGATGCTTCCCATGGAGCATGTTTACTATCGGAAAATGAAGAGATTAGCATCATGATTAATGAAGAAGATCATATTAGAATCCAATGTCTATTTCCAGGACTGCAGCTTACAGAGGCACTTTCAATAGCAAATGTTGTAGATGATTGGATTGAAGCAAATGTTACCTACGCTTTTGATGAGCAATATGGCTATTTAACCAGTTGTCCTACTAATGTCGGAACTGGCTTAAGGGCTTCGGTTATGATGCATTTACCAGGTCTCATCTTAACGCAACAGATAAATAGAATTATTCCGGCAATCAATCAATTAGGATTAGTCGTAAGAGGAATTTATGGTGAAGGTAGCGAAGCATTAGGTAATATCTTTCAAATTTCTAATCAAATTACTCTTGGAAAATCTGAGGAAGAAATTGTCGAGGATTTAAAAAGCGTAGTAAAACAATTGATTTCCCAGGAAAGAAATGCCCGGGACGCATTAGTAAAAACTTTAAACATAGAATTAGAAGATAGGGTATTTCGTTCGCTTGGTGTTTTGGAGAATAGCAGGATTTTAGAATCAAAGGAAGCCGCACGCTGCTTGTCCGATGTTAGGCTAGGAATCGATATGGGTTTTATAAAAAATATCCCTAATACAATATTAAATGAATTAATGATTTTAACTCAACCAGGTTTCTTACAGCAGTATGCCGGAGGCCCCTTAAGACCTAATGAAAGAGATATTCGGCGGGCTGCTTTAATAAGAGAAAGATTAAAATTAGATACAATGAAGAGTTAGGAGGAAGAGACATGATGTTTGGACGCTTTACAGAAAGAGCACAGAAGGTGTTGGCCCTAGCGCAAGAGGAAGCTATACGATTAAGTCATAATAATATTGGAACTGAACATATATTATTGGGACTTGTGAGAGAAGGAGAAGGGATTGCTGCTAAAGCGCTGTATGCACTCGGGCTTGGGGCAGAAAAGATTCAAAAGGAAGTAGAAAACCTTATCGGTCGTGGTCAAGAGGCATCCCAAACGATTCACTATACTCCGCGGGCTAAAAAAGTAATAGAGTTGTCTATGGATGAAGCCCGTAAATTGGGACATTCCTATGTTGGAACAGAGCATATTTTACTTGGTTTAATTCGCGAGGGGGAAGGCGTTGCCGCCCGTGTATTAAATAACCTTGGTGTAAGTCTCAATAAAGCTCGTCAACAAGTACTGCAATTATTGGGCAGCAATGAAGCAGGAGGAGGACAAGGTGGTGCTGCAGCAAATGCAAATACACCTACCTTAGATAGTCTTGCTCGCGACTTAACTGCGATTGCCCGTGAAGGCAGCCTTGATCCTGTCATTGGTCGTAGCAAGGAAATTCAACGGGTTATCGAAGTTCTAAGTAGACGAACTAAGAATAATCCAGTATTAATCGGAGAACCTGGCGTTGGTAAAACCGCCATTGCTGAAGGACTGGCTCAACAAATTGTTCACAATGAGGTGCCAGAGATTCTTCGTGATAAACGAGTAATGACACTTGATATGGGAACTGTTGTTGCCGGAACTAAGTACAGAGGTGAATTTGAAGATCGCCTTAAAAAGGTTATGGACGAGATTCGCCAAGCTGGAAATATTATTCTCTTTATTGATGAGCTGCATACACTTATCGGTGCCGGTGGAGCAGAAGGTGCGATTGATGCATCAAATATCTTAAAACCATCCTTGGCTCGAGGAGAATTGCAGTGTATTGGAGCAACTACTTTAGATGAATATCGAAAATATATCGAAAAAGATGCTGCGCTCGAACGTCGCTTCCAGCCAATTCGAGTTGATGAACCTACTGCTGAAGAGTCAATTCAAATTTTAAAAGGATTAAGAGATCGATATGAGGCACACCATCGTGTTTCGATTTCAGATGAGGCGATTGAGGCTGCGGTTACCCTATCAGACCGATATATTTCCGATCGGTTCTTACCGGATAAAGCAATAGACTTAATCGATGAGGCTGGTTCAAAGGTACGTCTTCGTTCTTATACAACCCCACCTAATTTAAAAGAATTAGAGGTTAAGTTAGAAGAGGTTCGTAAGGAGAAGGATGCAGCTGTTCAAAGCCAGGAGTTTGAAAAAGCAGCATCGTTACGAGACTCGGAGCAACGCCTTCGTGAACAATTAGAGGAAACAAAGAAAACATGGAAAGAAAAGCAAGGTCAAGAAAATAGCGAAGTAACGGTTGAGGATATTGCCACAGTAGTTGCAAACTGGACTGGTATTCCGGTATCAAAACTTGCGCAAACTGAGACAGAAAAATTATTACGTCTCGAAGAAATTCTTCATTCTCGTGTAATTGGGCAAGAGGAAGCAGTAATTGCTGTTTCGAAAGCTGTCAGACGTGCCAGAGCGGGATTAAAGGATCCAAAACGTCCAATTGGCTCTTTCATCTTCCTTGGTCCAACAGGTGTTGGTAAAACAGAGCTTGCGCGCGCACTAGCTGAGGCGATGTTTGGTGATGAGGATGCAATGATTCGCATTGATATGTCAGAATACATGGAAAAGCACTCAACATCAAGATTAGTAGGATCACCTCCTGGGTATGTAGGCTATGAGGAAGGTGGACAATTGACAGAAAAGGTTCGTAGAAAACCATATTCTGTTATCTTATTAGATGAAATTGAAAAGGCTCATCCTGATGTATTTAATATTTTATTACAAGTACTTGAAGATGGCCGTCTAACAGATTCTAAGGGAAGAACCGTAGATTTCCGTAATACAATCTTGATTATGACATCGAACGTGGGTGCACAAGCGTTAAAACGTAATAAATACGTAGGCTTTAACATCCAAGATGGTGCTCAAGACTACAAGGATATGAAAGGGAAAGTTATGGAGGAATTGAAAAAAGCATTCCGTCCGGAATTCCTGAACAGAATCGATGAAATTATCGTATTCCATGCCCTTGAGAGAGCACAATTAAAACAAATTGTAACGTTGATGTCTGAACAATTAGTGAAACGACTAAAAGAGCAGCATATCGAATTAGAATTAACTGAAGCTGCAAAAGATAGAATTTCGGATGAAGGCTATGATCCTGAATACGGTGCTCGTCCGTTGCGTAGAGCAATTCAAAAGCATATTGAGGATAGATTGTCTGAAGAATTGTTAAAAGGCACGGTTCTTACCGGTCAACAGATTGTTATTGATGTTGAAAACGGGGAGCTTATTGTTAGAACTGCCCAACATACCGGAATACCAAAACCTTAATGTTAACAACAAAGAGGGTACACGGGAAAAATCGTGACCCTCTTTTTTTCAACATCGAAAGTGTGTTCCTGTTACCTTTATTCTTCCGTGGGATTTCATTTAGGTGCCATTTTGCCATTTCCGTTATAATAAGATTAGTATGATTTTCAAGAGAGGACGATACCATGGCAAAAAGAAAAACGAAGTTTATGTGCCAAGAATGTGGGTATGAATCCCCGAAATGGATGGGAAAATGTCCAGGATGTGGCGCATGGAATAAAATGGTTGAGGAAACTGAAGTAGTAGGTGCAGGAAAAAGAGGTGCTTTTGCTCACTCCCAGGGTTTAGCTGGAAATTCAAAGCCCACTCCGATTACTTCAATTGAAACGGGAAATGAAGTTAGGATACATACGAATTTAAATGAATTAAATAGAGTTTTGGGTGGAGGTATTGTTCAAGGATCTTTAGTTCTAATTGGTGGCGATCCTGGGATAGGGAAATCCACCTTACTGTTACAGGTTTCCTCTCAGCTGGCAAGCCAGGGTCATTCCGTATTGTATATTTCCGGAGAAGAATCATTGCGGCAAACAAAGCTGCGTGCAGAGCGACTAGGAATCTCTTCAGAGAATTTACTCGTTTACTCGGAAACCAACTTAGATGAAATAAACCGAACAATTGATAACATAACGCCAAGCTTTGTTATCATAGACTCAATTCAAACGGTTTTTCATCCCGATGTAACGTCGGCACCAGGAAGTGTATCACAAGTTCGGGAATGTACCGCTGAATTAATGAGAATCGGAAAAACAAAAGGAATCGCTGTTTTTATCGTCGGGCATGTAACAAAAGAGGGTTCCATTGCCGGACCAAGGCTACTTGAACATATGGTTGATACGGTCCTTTATTTTGAAGGTGAACGACACCATACTTACCGCATATTACGTGCAGTAAAGAACCGCTTTGGTTCAACGAATGAAATGGGTATTTTTGAAATGAAGGAAATGGGTTTAGAAGAGGTAGAAAATCCATCAGAAATCTTTTTAGAAGAACGTTCGCAAGGAGCAGCGGGTTCAACCGTTGTGGCTTCGATGGAGGGAACGCGTCCCGTTCTGGTTGAAATTCAGGCGCTCATTTCTCCAACAAGCTTTGGCAATCCAAGAAGAATGGCGACAGGGATCGATCACAATCGCGTCTCATTGCTAATGGCTGTTTTGGAAAAAAGAGTTGGGATGCTTTTACAAAACCAAGATGCTTACTTAAAGGTTGCTGGCGGTGTTAAACTGGATGAACCAGCGATAGATTTAGCGATCGCAGTTAGTATTGCATCGAGTTTTCGTGACCAACCGACAAGGGCAACCGATTGTATTATTGGGGAAGTTGGCTTAACGGGAGAAGTAAGAAGAGTATCGAGAATTGATCAACGGGTACAAGAAGCAGCAAAATTGGGATTTGAACGAGTTATTTTACCTGAAAATAATTTGGGAGGGTGGAAAGGGCCAAAAGGAATTGAATTAATTGGTGTTTCCACTGTTCAACAAGCTCTTTATGCCACGTTCGGCAGATAGGGTAAATCATTTTTGAATCTAGACTACTTCCTGATATCATATAAGAAGAGCATAGGTTTTTGTGGTAATTTCTTACAGATGTTTGACGCCCTTTTTTTACCATGATAACCTTAAAAGAGATTCCTGATTTAATTTCCAAAATAACGAAACCTTTTAACTTGTCTTTACGTATTTATATCAGTTTGTTTCATTATCTTTACATTGATATAAAAAACTAAGGAAACTAGGTTTCAATTTTTCCATTTTGTTTATAATGAATAGATAGGAGGTGAAGGAATGTTAAAACGCATTATTCAAGCTTGTTTTCTAATTATCGGGGGGACATTAGGAATATTTTTAATCCCTGATTTATTGAAATTAGTAAATTTTGACAACATTCCTCTAATCAATAATCCATATGTATCCGCTATTTCAGGTGCACTTATTTTTTATCTTATTACTTTTTGGGCAGTAGATTATTTTACTGAATTTATGAAATGGGTAGAGGAATCTCTTGTCAAGGCTCCGATAACGGATATTATTTTTGGAAGTGTAGGATTAGTTTTTGGGTTAATTGTTGCATTTTTAATTGGGTTTGCCTTAAATGCTATTCAAGTTCCGATTATTAATACAGTTGCACCGATATTATTAACCCTATTGTTTGGATACTTAGGTTTTCAGGTCGGGTTCAAAAAGCGGGATGAACTATCCAATTTATTCTCCAATCGTAAGAAGAAGTCTGGGGAAGAGGATTCTGAAAAGACGGTCCACAAGGCCCTTAAAATACTGGATACAAGTGTGATTATTGATGGAAGAATTGCAGATATTTGTCAAACCGGATTTCTAGAGGGGACAATCGTAATTCCCCAATTTGTTCTAGAGGAATTACAACATATTGCAGATTCATCTGATGTGTTGAAACGAAACCGTGGTCGTCGAGGTCTTGATATCCTAAATCGAATTCAGAAGGAATTGGCTATTAAAGTCGAGATTTATGAAGGAGATTTTGAAGAAATTCAAGAAGTCGACAGCAAATTGGTGAAACTGGCCAAGTTAACCAATGGTGTTGTCGTTACGAATGATTTTAATTTAAATAAAGTTTGTGAGCTTCAAAATGTATCGGTCCTTAATATTAATGATTTGGCTAATGCTGTAAAACCTGTTGTGTTACCGGGAGAAGAAATGAATGTCCAAGTCATAAAAGATGGCAAAGAGCATAATCAAGGTGTTGCTTATCTTGATGATGGCACAATGATCGTTGTTGAGGACGGCAGAGATTATATTGGGAAGCGAATCGACGTTCTTGTAACAAGTGTATTACAAACATCAGCAGGGCGGATGATTTTTGCAAAACCAAAATTACTAGAAAAAGCATTATAAATTAGAGGAGATACATTATGGGTTATCAGGTTGTTATCCCGGCAGCAGGCCTCGGAAAAAGAATGGGAGCGGGGAAAAATAAATTGCTCCTACCTTTAAATGGGATCCCTGTTCTGATTCATACCTTATTGGTTTTTGAAGATGATGAGGAATGTGAAGGCATTGTATTAGCCATTCAACCGAACGATGAGCAGGAGTTTAAGAAATTAATTAAAAAATATAAAATAAAGAAAGTTCTCTCCTTAACGATAGGTGGAAAGGAACGGCAAGATAGTGTTTACAATGCTCTTCAAACAGTAAGTACTGATGGAATCGTCCTTGTTCATGATGGAGCGAGACCGTTTATCCAACAAGAGACAATCCATCAAGTTGTGGCGGCTGCCGAACAGGATGGGGCAGCTGTAGTGGCAGTACCTGTTAAAGATACAATGAAGAAGGTACAGGATAATAAGATTATCGAAACCATTGAACGTTCCAGCTTGTGGGCTGTCCAAACCCCACAAGCTTTTCGTATTTCCATCTTACTGGAGGCTCATCATCTTGCGCAAAAGGATGGCTTTCTAGGAACGGATGAAGCTAGTTTAGTTGAAAGAATTCCTTATAATATTTATATTGTGGAAAGTAGTTATGACAATATTAAATTAACTACACCAGAAGATTTATATTTTGCTGAAGCGATCATACGAAAACGCGAGATAAAGGAGAAATAATTTATGTTTCGAATTGGACAAGGTTTTGATGTTCATCAATTTGCTGAAGGTCGGCCTTTGATTATTGGAGGAATTACGATTCCATATGAAAAAGGACTCCTAGGGCATTCTGACGCAGATGTGTTATTACATACGATAGCGGACGCTTGTCTTGGGGCGATTGGAGCTGGTGATATTGGTAAACATTTTCCTGATACGGATCCTGCCTTCAAAGATGCTGATTCAGCAAAACTATTAGAGCATGTTTATGGAATCGTAAAGCAATCAGGTTATCAATTGGTAAACGCTGATTGTACCATTATCGCCCAAAAGCCGAAAATGGCCCCACATATCGATGCGATGAAACAAAGAATCGCAGAAATTTTACAATCAGAACCTAATCAAATTAATGTTAAAGCAACAACCACTGAAAAACTTGGTTTTACTGGTCGGGAAGAAGGTATTGCTGCCCAAGCCGTCGTTTTATTGCAAAAGATTGGATAACTTAGGGTATGAATCCGCAAACGGTGTTTCTAAATAAAAGAAGTTTCACTTTATAAGACAAACTCATGATGCTAAAATAAGCAGAAATAGGAACGATACAGGAGGAACAACCATGGTAAATGATATACGCGTACGTTATGCGCCCAGTCCAACAGGACACTTACATATTGGGAATGCCCGTACAGCTTTGTTTAATTACTTATTTGCCCGAAATTTAGGAGGCAAATTCATCATTCGGATTGAAGATACTGATCAAAAGAGAAATATTGAAGGCGGAGAACAAAGCCAATTAAAATATTTGAAATGGCTCGGAATGGACTGGGATGAAAGTATTGATGTCGGTGGTGAATATGGGCCATATCGCCAGTCAGAGCGTATTGAAATTTACAACGAGTATGTTAAGGAGCTCCTTGATAAAGGGTTAGCATACAAATGCTATTGTACGGAAGCAGAACTTGAGGCAGAAAGAGAAGAGCAGACTGAAAAAGGTGAAACACCTGCTTATTCCGGGAAGTGCCGTCATTTAACTGAAGAGGACCGGCTAAAATTAGAAGCAGAAGGCAGAAAGCCAAGCGTTCGTTTTCTTGTCCCACAAGATAAAACATATACCTTCGATGATATGGTAAAAGGCAGCGTTTCTTTTGAATCAGAGGGAATGGGCGATTACGTTATCGTAAAAAAGGATGGAATGCCAACTTATAATTTTGCAGTAGCAGTAGATGATCATTTAATGAAGATATCTCATGTTCTTCGTGGAGATGATCATATTTCTAATACTCCAAAACAGTTAATGATTTATGAAGCATTAGGATGGGAGCCGCCAAGTTTCGGTCATATGACCTTAATTGTGAATGAAAGCCGTAAGAAATTGAGTAAGCGTGATGAAACGATTATTCAATTTATTGAGCAATATGAACAATTAGGGTATATCCCTGAAGCCTTATTTAACTTTATTGCCTTACTTGGTTGGTCACCGGCAGGAGAAGAAGAGATATTCTCAAAAGACGAGTTAATTTCAATCTTTGATGCGAAGCGACTATCAAAATCTCCTGCATTGTTTGATAAACAAAAGTTAACTTGGATGAACAATCAGTACATGAAAAAGGTTGATCTTGATGTAGCAGTGGAGTTGGCTTTACCGCATCTTATTAAAGCAGGGCTTGTGAACCCTGAAATGAGTGAGCAGGAGAGCGAGTGGGTTCGAAATCTTATCGGTCTTTATCAAGATCAAATGAGCTATGGAGCAGAAATCGTTGAGCTTTCATCATTGTTCTTTAAGGAAGAAGTGATGTTTGATGAGGAAGCGAAGACGGTTATCTCAGAGGAACAGGTCCCAGAGGTACTTCAGGCGTTTTTGAATGAGATTGATCAATTGCCAGAATTTACTGCACCTGAAATTAATGCGTCGATCAAAGCGGTGCAAAAGGGAACGGGCCATAAAGGCAAAAAATTGTTTATGCCTATTCGTGTTGCTGCTACAGGCCAAACACATGGTCCAGATTTACCTAAGGCAATCGCTTTAATTGGTAAAGAGAAAATTGTGAAAAGATTTAATAATATTCTTGGGAAATAGTCTTTTTTGTTAGTTACATTGTGTCAAAAATATAATATAGTATAGATAATATATGTTTGAAAGTGTTGAAGAGGACGAGTAAAAAGGCAATGTTTTTCAGAGAGAACCACCATCGGCTGAAAGTGGTTTAAACCGCTTGTTTTTTGAAATGCCCCTCTGAGCCCCGATTCGAAAGGAATATTATGCTAGTAGAATTGGGCGGACCCCTCCGTTATCAGGTTAAGTTGAGACTTAAATATTTTTGCAAACGTTAAGTGGAGTTTGTGGGAATTTATCGGGTCTAAACAGAGTGGAACCGCGCTTTAAGGCGTCTCTGTCATTTGACAGAGACGCCTTTTTTATTTATTCAGAATTGTTATCGCAGAAAGGCGAAAGCCAGCTTCCGTTTTTTCGAACAAGGGTGCAGTTTATTTTAACCAAAGGGAGAGAATCTAATGTTTAAAGCGTTAAAAGAGGATATTGAAGTCATTTTTGAACAAGATCCAGCGGCTAGAAGTTATTTAGAAGTCGTTTTAACTTACTCTGGACTGCACGCTATCTGGGCACATCGCCTTGCACACGGCTTTTATAAGCGTAAACTTTATTTTATTGCCCGAGTGATTTCGCAGGTTAGCCGATTTTTCACTGGCATTGAAATTCATCCGGGTGCTACAATCGGCAGAAGATTTTTTATTGACCACGGAATGGGAATTGTCATTGGCGAAACATGTGAAATTGGGGATAATGTAACTGTATATCAAGGGGTCACGTTAGGTGGTACCGGGAAAGAAAAGGGGAAGCGTCATCCGACCGTAAAGGATAACGCATTAATTGCCACTGGGGCAAAGGTTCTTGGCTCGATTACAATAGGAGAAAACGCAAAAATAGGAGCAGGGGCGGTTGTCCTTAATGACGTTCCCGATAATTCTACTGTTGTTGGCATGAAAGCAAGAGTAGTAATCAGGGATGGCGTGAAAATTCAGAAGGATCTTAAACACGGAGATTTACCGGATCCAATTGCGGATCGCTTTAAAGAATTAGGCGAGGAAATTGAGCGAATGAAGAGGATAGTTGACGAGTTGCAAAAGGAAAGGAGTCATTAACATATGACCATTCAAATATATAACACGATGTCTAGGAAAAAAGAAGAATTCGTTCCCCTAGAACCAGGGAAAGTCAAAATGTATGTTTGCGGTCCTACAGTTTATAACTATATTCATATCGGTAATGCACGCCCGGCAATTGTTTTTGATACGGTGCGAAGATACTTGGAATTTAGAGGCTATGACGTAAGCTATATTTCTAACTTTACGGATGTAGATGACAAGTTAATCAAAGCTGCAAAACAATTAGGAGAAGATGTACCAACGATTGCTAATCGGTTTATTGAGGCTTACTTTGAAGATGTGTCTGCACTAGGCTGCAAAAGAGCGGATGTTCATCCTCGCGTAACCGAAAGCATGGATCTTATTATTGAATTTATTGCAACTTTAATTGAAAAAGACTTTGCATATGAATCATCAGGGGATGTTTATTTCCGAACAAGAAAGTTTGATGGTTACGGTAAATTATCACATCAATCCATCGATGAGCTTAAGTTGGGAGCTAGAATCGAAATAGGGGAAAAGAAACAAGATGCTCTGGACTTTGCTCTTTGGAAAGCAGCAAAAGAAGGAGAGATCGCTTGGGAAAGTCCATGGGGATTAGGTCGTCCTGGCTGGCATATTGAGTGCTCTGCGATGGCAAAAAAATACTTGGGTGATACGATTGATATACATGCTGGTGGTCAGGATTTAGCGTTCCCTCACCATGAAAATGAAATTGCCCAATCTGAAGCGTTGACTGGTCAACCATTTGCTCGCTATTGGATGCATAACGGCTATATCAATATAGATAATGAAAAAATGTCAAAATCACTTGGTAATTTTGTACTTGTTCACGACATTATTAAAATGCATGATCCTGAAGTAGTACGGTTCTTCATGCTATCTGTCCATTATCGCAACCCAATTAACTACAGTGATGAGCTTTTGGAAAATACCAAATCCGCTTTAGAGAGATTGAAAACTTCCTATCAAAATTTAAAGCATCGCAAGGCGGCAAGCACGAATTTAACAGATCAAAATCAAGAATGGCTTAATAAGATTAATGCACTTCATGCTGATTTCATCCGTGAAATGGATGACGATATTAATACAGCAAACGGTATCTCCATTCTATTCGAACTATCAAAACAAGCAAATTACTATTTGTTGGAAAAAAATACAGCTACTGAAGTCATCGATGCTTTTATGAACGAGTTCGAACAATTATTTGCTGTATTAGGGCTTTCCCTGGAAAATCAGGAATTGCTTGATGAAGAAATTGAAGCATTAATTGAGCAGCGGATCCAGGCGAGAAAGGATCGGAATTTCCAATTATCTGATCAAATTCGCGATCAATTAAAAGAAATGAATATTATTTTAGAAGACACCCCTCAAGGGACAAGATGGAAAAGAGGCTAACCAATGCTTCACTATGAAAGTCTAATTGATGAAAAACAACTAAATAGTTTAGCCCTTGCCTATATGGGAGATGCTGTCTTTGAAACATATATCCGTTATCATCTCATTCAAACAGGGAAGGTAAGACCCAATCAGTTGCATCGAGAAGCAACGAACTACGTTTCAGCAAAGGCTCAGGCAGCCATCGTGCATCAATTTATTGATGAGGGCTGCCTGAGTGAAGAAGAATTCGCGGTACTAAAAAGGGGACGAAATGCTAAATCGGGCAGTGTCCCTAAAAATACAGATGTTCAAACATACCGATATTCAACAGCGTTTGAAGCCTTAATTGGCTATTTGCACTTAGCTAAAGAAGAAACCAGGCTCGAGGAACTAATTCAGAAAGCAATTCATCTAGTTGAAATTAAGAAAGGAGGCCATTCATGATGAATTCAGATTACATTATTGGCAAAAATCCTGTCATTGAAGCGTTAAAGGCCGAGCGAGATATAAATAAGATTTTTATTGCCGAAGGCTCTCAAGGTGGTCAAATGCAACAGGTGACAAAACTGGCAAAAGAATCAAATGTGTTGGTCCAATTTGTCCCAAAGAAAAAGATTGATCAAATGGTGGAAGGGAATCATCAAGGAGTTGTGGCTGCAGTAGCAGCTTATCAATATGCAGAACTAGATGATTTGTTTGCGGCTGCAGCAAAAAGTAATGAACCTCCTTTCTTTTTATTGCTTGATGAAATTGAGGACCCGCATAATTTGGGGTCGATTATGAGAACAGCAGATGCAGTTGGCGCCCATGGAATCATCATTCCAAAACGGAGAGCAGTAGGATTAACTTCTACGGTAGCTAAAGCCTCTACTGGTGCAATTGAATATATTCCTGTTGTACGAGTAACAAATATGGCTCGGACAATTGATGAATTAAAAGAAAGAGGCATTTGGATCGCCGGTACAGATGCAAAGGGGAGTGAAGATTACCGATCCTTTGATGGAACCATGCCCCTTGGTTTAGTAATTGGTAGTGAAGGGAAAGGAATGGGTCGGCTTGTACGAGATAAGTGTGACTTCCTGATCAATTTACCGATGGCAGGGCATGTGACATCGTTAAATGCATCTGTTGCAGCAGCACTTCTTATGTACGAGGTTTACCGTAAAAGACACCCTCTAGGTGACTAGCTATGGACATCTTGATTGTAGATGGTTACAACATTATCGGTGCATGGCCCGAACTAATTTCCTTGAAAAATAAAGATTTAAGCGCAGCTCGGGATTCTTTAGTAGAAAAAATGGCTGAATACCAAGCGTATACTGGTTACCGAGTTATTGTTGTGTTTGATGCCCACTATGTTCAAGGAATTGAAAAAAAATACAACAACTATAAGGTGGAAGTCATTTTTACGAAAGAAAATGAATCAGCTGATGAGAGAATCGAGAAGATGGCCATTAGCTTAAGCAATCGTCAAACTCAAGTCCATGTTGCCACCTCTGATTTCACAGAGCAATGGGTTATTTTTGGGCAAGGTGCTTTAAGAAAATCTGCCAGAGAATTGTTAAATGAAATGAAGTTAATCGAACAAAAAATCGAGAAAAATGTTAAAAAAATTCAAGCAAAAAAACCTGTAACAAAAATTCCGCTTAGTGACGAAATAGCTGAAATTTTCGAAAAATGGCGCCGTGAACGTTGAGGAATGGTTGACTGTCAAAAAAAACCTGCTGTATAATATTTCTATCTATGCATGTGTGGTCGGGGGGATTTGCATGAGTACGGACTTCAGGACAAGGATCAACGAACGATATTTACAGCTTGAAGATGAGGAATTGGTGGACTTAGTGCATAAAGGAGAAAGTGATGCACTGGACTACCTAATTCATAAATATCGAAATTTTGTAAGAGCAAAAGCAAGATCCTATTTTCTGATCGGTGCAGATAAAGAGGATATTGTCCAAGAAGGTATGATTGGCTTATATAAAGCTATTCGCGATTACCGTGAAGACAAGTTGACTTCTTTTAAAGCATTCGCAGAGCTTTGCATTACCAGACAAATTATTACTGCGATTAAAACCGCCACCAGACAAAAGCATATTCCGTTAAATTCTTACGTTTCTTTGGACAAGCCTATATATGATGAGGAGTCCGATCGAACGCTAATGGATGTTCTTTCGGGAGCGAAAGTGATGGACCCGGAGGAATTAATCATTAATCAAGAGGAATTTGACAATATTGAAGTCAAGATGAAAGAGCTATTAAGTGATCTTGAACGAAAAGTTCTTGCTCTATATTTAGACGGTCAATCCTATCAGGAAATATCTGAAGAACTAAATCGCCATGTTAAATCCATTGATAATGCACTACAGCGCGTTAAACGGAAGCTGGAACGGTATTTAGAGGTCCGTGAGTTCTCGATTTAACAGAATGTATAAAATATAATGGGAACATTTATGAGAAATTTTTGTCACTTATTGACACCAATACCTTACCATGGTACATTTTTAAAGACATAAAAGGGCAATGATTGCTTAGAAGGTGTTTTTTATGCAAAAAAAAGTGATTTTGGCTTGTGTAAGCTGTGGTTCACGAAATTACACAACGGTTAGTAAAAAAGAAACACAAGCAAGACTTGAACTAAAGAAATATTGCAACACTTGTGGGATCCATACGATTCATCGGGAAACTAAATGATAACAATCTTATAATAGATCATCGTCAGTTGGAGGTTACTACATGCAGCGCATAACTCAGTTCTTCCGTGAAGTAGTTCGTGAAACAAAAAAGGTAAGTTGGCCAAAACGTAAAGAATTAACTCGTTATACGATAACGGTTTTATCAACCGTTACATTTTTTGCCCTGTTTTTTGCGGCCCTTGATTACGGTATTTCTGAATTGATTCGTTTAATTCTTGAATAACGCTCAGCATTCCATGGTATAATGGAAAATAATGCAGAAACATGTTAAAAGCCCGGTTAACGGGTTTTTTCATTGTGAAAAAATAGGTCGTGTTTTAGTGAAATTTATTGATGGGGAGGGACGGACGAATTAGTCCTCTTGAATGGAAAAGAACTGGTATGTTGTTCATACTTACTCTGGATACGAGAATAAAGTAAAGGCGAATCTGGAGAAACGTGTCGAGTCTATGGGAATGGCAGACAAGATTTTTCGTGTGATTGTGCCTGAAGAAGAAGAAACAGATATCAAAAATGGCAAGAAAAAAGTGGTAAAACGAAAGGTGTTTCCAGGCTATGTTCTGGTAGAAATAGTGATGACGGATGATTCTTGGTATGTTGTCCGCAATACACCTGGAGTAACAGGATTTGTAGGTTCAGCTGGATCCGGATCAAAACCGACACCGCTGCTTCCTGAAGAAGTTGCTGTTATCTTGAAGCGTATGGGTGTAGAAGAGAAACGAATTGATATCAACTTTGAGTTAGGGGAAACAGTACGGGTTAAGGAAGGTCCTTTTGCTAACTTTACTGGTTCTATCGAAGAGATAGAAAAAGATAAATCCAAACTTAAAGTTTTGGTCAATATGTTCGGTCGGGATACCCCGGTAGAGCTTGATTTTACTCAAATTGAAAAATTATAGATTGAAAGAACTTGAAATTGTCACGGAATAGTGATAAAATTTCATAGGTCAATATGTCTCGGAATCGGGATAGACAATTGTCAAGTTCTTTATGTTTATATAAAGACTTTTCTATGAGTGGGAGGGATATTTCCCTATTACCACATCACGGACTTTAAGGAGGTGTGTCTCGTGGCTAAAAAAGTAATTAAAGTTGTCAAATTACAAATTCCTGCAGGTAAAGCAAACCCAGCGCCACCAGTTGGTCCTGCATTAGGTCAAGCCGGTGTTAATATCATGGGATTCTGTAAGGAGTTCAACGCTCGTACGGCTGATCAAGCTGGTTTAATCATCCCAGTTGAAATTACGGTATTTGAAGACCGTTCTTTTACATTTATTACGAAAACTCCTCCTGCTGCAGTTCTTTTAAAAGTAGCAGCTGGAATTCAGTCTGGTTCTGGCCAGCCTAACCGTAATAAAGTAGCGACAGTTAAACGTGCAACAGTACGCGAGATTGCTGAACAGAAAATGCCTGACCTTAACGCAGCTAGTGTTGAAGCAGCTATGCGTATGGTTGAAGGTACTGCTCGCAGCATGGGAATCGTTATCGAAGACTAATCGATGTTTACTGTTAGTGTGTATGGGGGGTTGCGCAGTTGAAAAATTTCACTCGCAACCTTTTTCGTGGGAGGTTTTTCCGCTAAAACCACATTCAAGGAGGAAATAATAATGGCTAAAAAAGGTAAGAAGTATTTAGAAGCTGCTAAGCTTGTAGATAGTTCTAAAGCATACCCAATTGCTGAAGCAATTGAGCTTGCAAAAAAGACAAGCACTGTAAAGTTTGATGCAACTCTTGAAGTAGCTTTCCGTTTAGGGGTTGACCCTAAGAAAGCAGACCAACAAATCCGTGGTGCAGTAGTGCTTCCAAACGGAACAGGTAAAGTTCAACGCGTCCTTGTTTTCGCAAAAGGTGAAAAGGCGAAGGAAGCGGAAGCTGCTGGTGCAGATTATGTAGGTGATTCTGAATACATCAACAAAATCCAACAAGGTTGGTTTGATTTTGATGTAATCGTTGCAACTCCAGACATGATGGGTGAAGTTGGTAAACTTGGTCGTACATTAGGACCTAAAGGTTTAATGCCAAACCCTAAAACTGGTACTGTTACATTTGATGTGACTAAAGCAATCAATGAAATTAAGGCTGGTAAAGTTGAATACCGTGTTGATAAAGCTGGAAACATCCACGTTCCAATCGGTAAACAATCTTTCGAAGACCAAAAGTTAATTGAAAACTTTAACACTGTATTTGAAACAATGTTAAAAGTTAAGCCTGCAGCTGCTAAAGGAACTTACATGAAGAACGTTACTGTTACTTCAACAATGGGGCCTGGCGTGAAAGTTGATCCATCATCTGTTGCAGTAAAATAATGGAATTGACAAACGAACTCGCATTTACTATAATGTGATTTGTTGTTAAATTAAATAAAACATTTGTACCGCAGACAGTAGGTGCCGCTTAAGGCTTAATTTCCTACCGAGGTCATACGATAGATTTACTGTTAAAAACTGCTATTGTATACAATCCTCCATGTCTGTTCGGTGTGGAGGATTTTTATTGTCCGGTATGAATGTAGTAAAACTACAGGAGGTGTAAGGATGAGCAGCGCTATTGAAACAAAGAAACAAATCGTAGATGAAATTGCTGATAAGTTAAAAGCAAGCGTGTCAACAGTTGTAGTTGACTACCGTGGCTTGAATGTTGCAGAAGTTACTGAACTTCGTAAGCAACTTCGTGAAGCAGGTGTCGAGTTCAAAGTTTACAAAAACTCAATGACTCGTCGTGCCGCTGATGCTGTTGAGCTTTCTGGATTAAATTCAGCTCTTACTGGTCCTAACGCAATTGCGTTTAGTACAGAAGATGTAGTTGCTCCTGCTAAAGTTCTTAATGACTTCGCGAAAAAACACGAAGCTCTTGAAATTAAAGCAGGTGTAATTGAAGGAACTGTTGCGACTGCTGATGATATTAAAGCTCTTGCAGAACTACCATCTCGCGAAGGCTTACTATCTATGCTACTCAGCGTTCTTCAAGCACCAATTCGCAATCTTGCTCTTGCTGCAAAAGCTGTTGCAGATCAAAAAGAAGAACAAGGCGCGTAAGTTAGAAATATCGTTTTACTACTAAATAAAACAAAACTCTAAGGAGGAAAATAATCATGACTAAAGAACAAATCATTGAAGCAGTTAAAAATATGACTGTTTTAGAATTAAACGACTTAGTAAAAGCAATTGAAGAAGAATTCGGCGTAACTGCTGCTGCTCCTGTAGCAATGGTAGCTGGTGCTGGTGCTGCTGCTGTTGAAGAGCAAACTGAATTTGATGTGGTACTTGCTTCTGCAGGCGACCAAAAAATCAAAGTTATCAAAGTTGTACGTGAAATCACAGGTCTTGGACTTAAAGAAGCAAAAGAACTTGTTGATAACACTCCAAAGCCAGTTAAAGAAGGCGTTTCTAAAGAAGAAGCTGAAGACATCAAAGCTAAACTTGAAGAAGTTGGCGCTAACGTTGAAGTTAAGTAATTCAACTTTTGAAAAGCTCGCTGCATAAGCGAGCTTTTTGCTTTTTATATTTTTTTAACATATAATACGTTTCGAAAAAGGAATTTTTAAACCTCTAAGCCTTCTGTTATTAACTCTCTCCAATGGAGGTGATTAGTTGACTAATCATTATTATTCCCGCACACAACATGTTCAAAGTGATCCGAAATTTTGGGATTTCAGTTTGAGGCAGCAAACTTTTCGCTTTAAAACCGATAACGGAGTTTTTTCAAAGAAAGAAGTTGATTTCGGTTCGCGTTTATTAATTGAATCGTTCAAGCCGACCGCTGAAAACGGGAAGATCCTCGACGTAGGTTGCGGCTATGGGCCGATAGGAATTTCGATTGCCAAGAGTTTGCCGGATGCAACGATACATATGGTTGATGTAAATGAAAGAGCGCTTGCTCTTGCTAAGGAAAATGCGAGTCTCAATCATGTTGGAAACGTTATGATCTATCCTAGTGATCGGTTGTCAGGGGTTGAAGAAACGGGTTTTTCGGATATCTTAACAAACCCGCCAATTCGTGCTGGGAAACATATCGTTCATGATATTTTTGAGCAAAGCTTTCATCATCTTCAACCAGGTGGTTCGCTTTGGGTGGTAATACAAAAAAAGCAAGGAGCTCCTTCTGCTTTAACTAAATTAGAAGAGCTTTTTGATGAAGTGGAAACAGTGGATAAGCAAAAAGGCTATTTTATTTTTAAAGCAAAAAAACATTGACTCGTCAAGAGGGCTGTGTTAATATTATAAAATGCCAATAGATTAGTTTCCGTAAAGTTGCTAAATTCATCATTTATTGTATAAATTTGGCTATTGACGGATAAGCTAACAAAATAATAGTTCGTCATGTGAAAATGTGGTTTTTGACAGAAAAACCCTTTTTCTTTTTGTCTAATGAGAAATCAGAGTTGGATAAATGTCCAGCTTCAGCGCCTAGGGGCTCGCGGGTCTACAGCCAATCCGTCCAGAAGGTTAAAAAGCAACCTTCCGGCCGGCTTGTCTTATGCTTGTCGCCCCTGAGCAAGGCGCTTCCGCTTTTCTCGATGACAATAGATGCAATTATAACGCTTGATTTGAGGGGTGAATCAGTTGACAGGTCAACTAGTTCAGTATGGACGACACCGCCAACGAAGAAGTTATGCAAGAATCAGTGAAGTTTTAGAGTTACCAAATCTCATTGAAATCCAAACCTCTTCATATCAATGGTTTCTCGATGAGGGTTTGCGAGAAATGTTTCAGGATATTTCTCCAATCGAAGACTTTACTGGTAACCTATCGCTAGAATTCATTGATTACAGCCTAGGTGATCCTAAGTATTCTGTTGAGGAGTCAAAAGAACGAGACGTGACATATTCTGCACCATTACGTGTAAAGGTCCGTCTAGTAAACAAAGAAACAGGTGAAGTAAAAGACCAAGATGTCTTTATGGGTGACTTCCCACTAATGACTGAAACAGGAACATTTGTAATTAACGGAGCTGAACGTGTTATTGTTTCACAGTTAGTGCGTTCTCCGAGTGTGTATTTTAGTGGAAAAGTGGATAAGAACGGGAAGAAAGGGTTTACGGCAACGGTAATCCCTAACCGTGGTGCTTGGCTTGAGTATGAGACTGACGCCAAGGATGTAGTGTATGTAAGGATTGATCGTACGCGGAAACTGCCCGTTACGGTTCTTTTGCGTTCCCTTGGTTTCGGATCTGATTCTGAAATCATTGATTTAGTCGGAGATAATGAATATATCCGAAATACTTTGGAAAAAGACAACACTGAAAGTACTGAAAAAGCACTTTTAGAAATCTATGAGCGTCTTCGTCCAGGTGAACCACCAACTGTGGAAAATGCGAAGAGTTTATTAGTATCTCGTTTCTTTGATCCAAAGCGTTATGATTTAGCGAATGTGGGACGCTATAAGATTAATAAAAAGCTTCATATTAAAAATAGACTTTTCGGTCAGCGTCTTGCCGAAACTTTAGTGGATCCTGAAACAGGAGAAATTATTGCAGAAAAAGGTACGACACTAGATCGCCGTACACTAGATCGAATCCTTCCGAATCTGGAGCAAAATATTGGATTTAAATCTTTCAATCCAGTTGGTGGAGTAGTTGAAGAAGATATCGTCCTTCAATCTATCAAAATCTATGCTCCAAATGAAGATGGAGAAAAGGTGATCAATGTAATTGGTAATTCAAATATTGAAGAAGCCATCAAAAACATTACACCTGCTGATATCATTGCTTCGATCAGCTATTTCTTCAACTTGTTACATGGTGTAGGTAATACCGATGATATCGATCATTTAGGTAACCGTCGCTTGCGTTCTGTTGGAGAATTACTGCAAAATCAGTTCCGAATCGGTTTATCTCGTATGGAGCGTGTTGTTCGTGAAAGAATGTCCATTCAAGACACGGCAACGATTACTCCGCAACAATTAATTAATATTAGACCGGTTATTGCTTCAATCAAGGAGTTCTTCGGAAGCTCTCAGTTATCACAGTTCATGGATCAAACCAATCCATTAGCTGAATTGACACATAAGCGTCGTCTATCTGCTTTAGGACCTGGTGGTTTAACTCGGGAACGTGCGGGCTTCGAAGTTCGTGACGTTCACTACTCTCACTATGGCCGGATGTGTCCGATTGAGACTCCAGAGGGACCGAACATTGGATTAATTAACTCGCTTTCTACATTTGCAAAAGTAAATCGTTTTGGGTTTATCGAAACTCCGTATCGTCGCGTTGATCCTGATACTGGAAAAGTAACCAATCGAATCGATTACTTAACTGCAGATGAGGAAGATAATTATGTTGTTGCCCAAGCGAACGCTCGCCTTGGTGAAGATGGATCTTTCTTAGATGAAGATATTGTGGCGCGTTTCCGTGGTGAAAATACGGTTGTTAACCGCGATCGTATCGATTACATGGATGTATCGCCTAAACAGGTTGTTTCTGCTGCAACAGCATGTATTCCGTTCTTGGAAAATGACGACTCTAACCGTGCTTTGATGGGTGCGAACATGCAACGTCAAGCTGTTCCACTTATGCAGCCTGAAGCTCCAAGAGTAGGAACTGGTATGGAGTATGTTTCCGCGAAAGACTCGGGAGCTGCTGTTATTTGTAAGCATCCTGGTATCGTTGAACATGTTGAGGCTCGTGAAGTATGGGTTCGTCGCATTTCAGAGGTAGATGGTCAAGAAACGAAAGGCAATCTTGACAAGTATCGGATGTTGAAATTCATTCGTTCTAACCAAGGAACATGCTACAATCAACGCCCAATTGTCAGTGTTGGAGATCGTGTTGTGAAAGGTGAAATCCTTGCCGACGGTCCTTCTATGGAAAAAGGTGAATTAGCATTAGGACGTAATGTTCTTGTTGCCTTCATGACATGGGATGGATACAACTATGAAGATGCGATTATTATGAGTGAACGTCTTGTAAAAGACGATGTTTATACATCGATTCATATTGAAGAATATGAATCAGAGTCTCGTGATACAAAATTAGGGCCTGAAGAGATTACCCGTGATATTCCTAACGTTGGTGAAGATGCACTTCGCAACTTGGATGAGCGTGGAATTATCCGGATCGGAGCTGAAGTAAAAGACGGAGATCTTCTCGTCGGTAAAGTTACTCCTAAGGGGGTTACTGAGCTAACTGCTGAAGAACGTTTATTACATGCTATTTTTGGTGAAAAAGCCCGTGAAGTTAGGGATACATCACTTCGTGTACCACACGGTGGTGGCGGAATTGTTCTGGATGTGAAGGTGTTTAATCGTGAAGACGGTGACGAACTTCCACCAGGTGTAAACCAACTTGTTCGCGTTTATATTGTCCAAAAACGGAAAATTTCCGAAGGGGATAAAATGGCGGGACGCCATGGTAACAAAGGGGTTATTTCGCGTATTCTTCCTGAGGAAGATATGCCGTATCTCCCAGATGGTACACCAGTTGATATCATGTTGAACCCATTAGGGGTACCATCACGGATGAATATCGGACAGGTGTTAGAATTACATCTAGGTATGGCTGCCAGAAGTCTTGGAATTCACGTTGCTTCTCCAGTATTCGATGGAGCGCGTGAGGAAGACGTATGGGCAACCATCGAAGAAGCGGGTATGGCTCGTGATGCTAAAACGGTGCTTTATGATGGCCGTTCCGGGGAAGCTTTTGATAATCGTGTTTCCGTCGGGGTTATGTATATGATTAAACTTGCCCACATGGTAGATGATAAGCTACATGCGCGTTCAACAGGACCATACTCACTCGTTACTCAGCAGCCACTGGGTGGTAAAGCCCAATTTGGTGGACAGCGTTTTGGTGAGATGGAAGTATGGGCACTTGAAGCTTACGGTGCAGCTTATACATTACAAGAAATTTTAACTGTAAAATCCGATGACGTGGTTGGTCGTGTTAAGACATATGAGGCCATTGTAAAAGGTGAAAATGTACCTGAACCTGGTGTGCCAGAGTCGTTTAAGGTATTAATTAAAGAACTTCAAAGCTTGGGAATGGATGTTAAGATTCTTTCAGGTGACGAACAGGAAATTGAAATGCGTGACCTAGAAGATGAGGAAGAAATTCAACAAGCAGAGACTTTAACGATTGCACCTGAATTGGATAGTGTTGAAACAGAGCCTGTTGGAACGAAAGAATAAATAGATTAACAGCTCAGTGAAGACGTTCATCTTCGCTGAGCTCCACTTTTTAAAAAATGCCGATACAAGAATCGGTCATGATTTTGTGCCATCCGATAACAATCGCAATAAGGGTAAAACCTGAAGATCGAAAGGGAGGTAGGCCCCTTGCTAGATGTAAATAATTTTGAGTATATGAAAATTGGTCTCGCTTCACCGGATAAAATCCGTTCGTGGTCATTTGGTGAGGTAAAGAAACCAGAAACGATTAACTATCGTACACTAAAACCGGAAAAAGACGGTTTGTTTTGTGAACGAATTTTTGGTCCGCAAAAAGACTGGGAATGTCATTGCGGTAAGTACAAGCGTGTCCGCTATAAAGGTGTTGTTTGTGATCGTTGTGGCGTTGAGGTTACACGTGCAAAGGTTCGCCGTGAGCGTATGGGGCACATCGAATTAGCAGCACCAGTATCTCATATTTGGTACTTTAAAGGGATTCCAAGTCGTATGGGGCTTGTTCTTGACATGTCACCACGTGCGCTTGAAGAGGTTATTTACTTTGCGTCTTACGTTGTTACTGAATCTGGAGATACAGCGCTCGAAAAGAAACAGCTTCTTTCAGAAAAAGAATATCGTACATACCGTGAAAAATACGGTAATAAATTCCAAGCGTCTATGGGTGCTGAAGCGATTAAAAAGCTGTTAGTCGATATTGATTTAGAAAAAGAAGTGGATGTTTTAAAAGAAGAATTAAAGACCGCTCAAGGGCAACGCCGGACGCGCGCTATTAAACGTTTAGAAGTACTTGAAGCATTCCGTGGTTCTGGAAATGAGCCTTCATGGATGATTCTTGATGTTCTTCCGGTTATTCCGCCAGAATTACGTCCAATGGTTCAATTGGATGGAGGCCGGTTTGCTACTTCTGACCTAAATGACCTATATCGTCGTGTTATCAACCGTAATAATCGATTAAAGCGGTTATTAGATCTTGGTGCACCAAGCATTATCGTTCAAAACGAAAAACGGATGCTTCAAGAAGCGGTTGACGCATTGATTGACAATGGTCGTCGCGGCCGTCCTGTTACAGGTCCGGGAAATCGCCCATTAAAATCACTTTCCCATATGTTAAAAGGGAAGCAAGGACGTTTCCGTCAAAACTTGTTAGGTAAGCGTGTTGACTATTCAGGTCGTTCCGTTATTGTCGTAGGACCAAACTTGAAAATGTATCAATGCGGGCTACCAAAGGAAATGGCACTTGAGTTATTTAAACCATTTGTTATGAAGGAACTAGTCGAAAAAGGACTTGCTCATAATATCAAATCTGCAAAACGTAAAATTGAGCGTGTGCAGCCAGAGGTTTGGGATGTGCTTGAAGAGGTTATCAGAGAGCATCCGGTATTACTTAACCGTGCCCCGACTCTTCACCGTTTAGGGATTCAAGCTTTTGAACCTACATTGGTTGAAGGTCGCGCGATTCGTCTTCATCCGCTTGTTTGTACTGCTTATAATGCAGACTTCGACGGAGACCAAATGGCTGTACACGTACCGTTATCTTCTGAGGCGCAAGCTGAAGCACGTTTGTTAATGCTTGCTGCTCAAAATATCTTGAATCCGAAGGATGGTAAACCGGTTGTTACACCTTCCCAGGACATGGTATTAGGTAACTATTATTTAACGATGGAACGTGAAGGTGCAGTTGGTGAAGGTATGGTCTTTAAGGACCGTAACGAAGCATTAATTGCATACCAAAACGGGTATGTTCACTTGCATACAAGAGTTGCTGTTCATGCTGGTTCGTTAGGAAATGTAACGTTTACGGAAGAACAAAACTCAAAGTTATTAATTTCAACTGTTGGTAAACTAATCTTCAATGAGATTTTGCCAGAGTCTTTCCCATATATTAATGAACCAACGAAGTTCAATCTAGAAGAGAAAACACCAGAAAGATACTTCGTTGAACCAGGAACTGATGTAAAAGCGGTTATTAAAGAGATGCCATTAGTGGATCCATTTAAGAAGAAAATTCTTGGAAACATCATTGCGGAAGTGTTTAAACGTTTTAAAATCACTGAAACGTCAAAAATGCTAGACCGTATGAAGGACCTTGGATTTAGACATTCAACTAAAGCAGGTATTACAGTTGGGGTAGCAGATATTGTCGTCTTGGGTGAAAAGCAAGAAATTATTCACGAGGCACAAGCTAAGGTTGATAACGTAATGAAGCAGTTCAGACGTGGTTTGATTACTGAAGATGAACGTTATGACCGTGTCATTTCCATCTGGAGCGCCGCGAAGGATAATATTCAAGCTAAACTGATGAAATCATTGGAAAAGACAAATCCAATTTTCATGATGAGTGATTCAGGAGCTCGTGGTAACGCATCTAACTTTACACAGTTAGCGGGTATGCGCGGACTAATGGCCAACCCGGCTGGACGGATTATCGAATTACCAATCAAATCTAGTTTCCGTGAAGGATTAACAGTATTAGAGTACTTTATTTCAACACACGGAGCACGGAAAGGGTTGGCGGATACAGCCCTTAAAACAGCTGACTCAGGTTACTTAACTCGTCGTCTTGTTGATGTAGCACAGGATGTTATTGTACGTGAAGATGATTGTGGTACAGACAGAGGACTGTTAATTAGAGCCTTAAAAGATGGCACAGAAGTCATTGAAGCTTTAGATGAACGTTTAATCGGCCGTTATGCAAGAAAAGCGATTAGACACCCTGAAACAAATAATGTAATTGTTCCTGAAAATGGATTAATTACTGAAGATCTCTCGGTTGAGGTTGTTGAAGCAGGCGTTGAAGAGGTTTGGATCCGTTCTGCCTTTACATGTAACACCCGCCACGGTGTATGTAAGAAATGTTATGGTCGTAACCTGGCAACTGGTCAAGAAGTTGAGGTTGGTGAAGCCGTTGGTATTATCGCCGCTCAATCAATTGGTGAGCCTGGAACGCAGTTAACGATGCGTACATTCCATACCGGTGGGGTTGCCGGAGACGATATTACTCAAGGTTTACCGCGTATTCAAGAGTTATTTGAAGCGCGTAATCCAAAAGGTCAATCCGTCATTTCTGAAATCGAAGGGGTCGTTGTTGGCATTAACGAAGGTCGTGACCGTCAACATGAAATCGTTGTACAAGGCGATGTTGAAAGCCGTACGTACACAGCTCCATATACAGCTCGCTTAAAAGTGGCGATTAATACCAAAGTCGGACGTGGTCAAGAGTTAACAGAAGGGTCAATCGATCCGAAGGAACTATTGCGCGTTACCGATATGACCTCTGTTCAAGAATACTTGCTACGTGAGGTTCAAAAGGTATACCGGATGCAAGGGGTTGAAATTGGCGACAAACATATCGAAGTAATGGTACGTCAAATGCTTCGAAAAGTTCGTGTCATCGATTCTGGAGAAACTGACGTATTACCTGGAGCTCTCCTTGATATACATCAGTTCACAGACGCTAATGAAAAGGCTTTGTTAGCAGGCAAATTACCTGCAACAGGACGCCCAGTCTTGCTAGGTATTACAAAAGCATCACTTGAAACAGATTCATTCCTATCAGCAGCATCGTTCCAAGAAACTACAAGAGTTCTTACAGATGCAGCGATTAAAGGTAAACGTGATGAATTGCTCGGTTTAAAAGAGAACGTTATTATCGGTAAGCTAGTTCCGGCTGGAACCGGTATGCAACGTTACCGTCGAGCAGAGCCAGTTCTTCAAGAAGAGTCTGAAGTTGATCCGGTAACAGTTGAGTAATAATTTTTTATAAAGAATGCGGTACTTTGGTGTTTAAACCGTAAGTACCGCATTTTATAATAAAAAAATTTTAAAGATGTTGACAATAAATTGTGTAGGTGTTAATATATCAAAGGTGCTCCTATTTACCTGATACTTTGGAGGATATGAACGATGTCTTATGAAAAAGTATTGCAGGCTGATCATATCATTATAGGAACAAAACAAGCAGTTAAGGCTCTAAAATCTGGTACAGTCACCGAACTGGTTGTAGCAACTGATGCTGACCTTAGGGTAGTATCAAAGGTTGTACAGACAGCAAAGGAACTAGACGTACAGATTACTTATGTGGATTCCATGAAAAAGCTTGGAAAAGCATGTAAGATAGATGTTGGAGCTGCCGCTGTGGCCATTACTCGTTAAAAACTGTTTTTGTAGAATATATCTGCAAAAACTTTGTTTTTGCAAAAAAATGAACCACCTGGATGTGTGGGCTTACAAGAAGAAATGAAGGGAGGAAAAAACATGCCTACTATTAATCAATTAGTGCGTAAACCTCGTCAATCAAAAGAGGAAAAGTCAAAATCACCAGCACTTAATAAAGGTTACAACAGTTTCAAAAAGTCACAAACTAACGTTTCTTCACCGCAAAAACGTGGTGTATGTACACGTGTTGGTACAATGACTCCAAAGAAACCGAACTCTGCATTACGTAAATATGCTCGTGTTCGCTTAACAAATGGTATCGAGGTAACTGCTTACATTCCTGGTATCGGACACAACCTACAAGAGCACAGTGTTGTGCTTATCCGTGGCGGACGTGTAAAAGACTTACCGGGGGTACGTTACCACATCGTTCGTGGAGCGTTAGATACAGCTGGTGTTAACAACCGTATGCAAGGTCGTTCTAAGTACGGAACTAAGAGACCAAAAGCTCCAAAAAAATAATCTTATTAAATAAAAGCTTCGTTGAAAGGAGGAAAAAACATGCCACGTAAAGGTCCTGTAGCAAAAAGAGACGTATTACCAGATCCGATTTATAATTCAAAGCTTGTTACTCGTTTGATCAACAAAATGATGATCGACGGTAAAAGAGGTAAGTCTCAAGAAATTCTTTACTCAGCATTTGATATTATTCGTGAACGTACTGGCAAAGAGCCGATGGAAGTGTTTGATCAAGCACTTAAAAACATCATGCCAGTATTAGAAGTAAGAGCACGTCGTGTAGGTGGTGCTAACTACCAAGTTCCAGTGGAGGTACGTCCTGATCGTCGTACTACTCTTGGTCTTCGTTGGTTAGTAAACTATTCACGTCTTCGCGGTGAAAAGACAATGGAACAGCGTTTAGCTAACGAAATTCTAGATGCAGCAAATGCAACTGGAGCTTCTGTTAAAAAACGTGAAGATACACACAAAATGGCGGAAGCAAACAAAGCGTTTGCACACTACCGCTGGTAAAATAAACTTTAAATACAATACACTCATACAAGGAAGGAGAAAGACCAAATGGCTAGAGAGTTCTCCTTGGAAAAAACTCGTAATATTGGAATCATGGCTCATATCGATGCCGGTAAAACAACGACTACTGAGCGCGTCCTTTATTATACTGGGCGTATTCACAAGATTGGTGAAACTCATGAAGGTGCATCACAGATGGACTGGATGGAGCAAGAACAAGAACGTGGTATCACAATCACTTCTGCTGCAACAACTGCACAATGGAAAAACCATCGTGTAAACATTATCGACACGCCAGGACACGTAGACTTCACTGTAGAGGTTGAACGTTCCCTTCGTGTACTAGATGGAGCTGTTGCTGTTCTTGATGCCCAATCTGGAGTTGAGCCACAAACAGAAACTGTTTGGCGCCAAGCAACTACTTATGGAGTTCCCCGTGTAGTATTCGTAAATAAAATGGATAAGATCGGTGCGGACTTCCTTTATTCTGTAAAAACTCTACATGATCGTCTTCAAGCGAATGCTCATCCAATCCAATTACCAATCGGTGCGGAAGATCAATTCGAAGCGATTATCGACTTAGTAGAAATGAAAGCTCATTTCTACAGTAACGACCTAGGTACTGATATCGAGGTTCGTGAAATTCCTGAAGAATTTCAAGCTCAAGCTGAAGAATACCGTGAAAAATTGGTTGAAGCAGTAGCTGAACTTGATGAAGAATTAATGGAAAAATACCTTGGCGGTGAAGAAATCAGCGTTGAAGAATTAAAAGCTGGTATCCGTAAAGGTACAACAAATGTTGAGTTCTACCCAGTTATCTGTGGTTCAGCATTTAAAAACAAAGGTGTTCAATTAATGCTTGATGCTGTTATTGACTATCTTCCATCTCCGTTAGATGTTCCTTCTATTAAAGGTCATCTTCCTGATACAGAAGAAGAAGTAGAGCGTCATTCTAGCGATGAAGAGCCTTTCTCTGCACTTGCATTTAAAGTTATGACAGACCCTTATGTAGGGAAGTTAACATTCTTCCGTGTGTACTCTGGTACATTAAGCTCTGGATCTTACGTTCAGAACTCTACAAAAGGTAAGCGTGAGCGTATCGGTCGTATCCTGCAAATGCATGCTAACAGCCGTCAAGAGATTTCTGAAGTGTATGCAGGGGATATCGCTGCTGCAGTAGGTTTAAAGGATACAACAACTGGTGATACTTTATGTGATGATAAAGCTCCAGTTATCCTAGAGTCTATGCAGTTCCCTGAGCCAGTTATCGAGTTGTCAGTTGAACCTAAATCTAAAGCTGACCAAGATAAAATGACTACTGCATTACAAAAACTTCAAGAAGAGGATCCAACATTCCGTGCACACACAAACCAGGAAACTGGACAAGTTATCATCGCTGGTATGGGTGAACTTCACCTTGATATCATCGTTGATCGTATGCGCCGTGAATTCAAAGTAGAAGCAAACGTAGGTGCACCTCAGGTTGCCTACCGTGAGACTTTCCGTGCATCTGCACAAGTTGAAGGAAAGTTTGCCCGTCAGTCTGGTGGACGCGGTCAATACGGTCACGTATGGATCGAATTCTCTCCAAACGAAGAGGGTAAAGGCTTCGAATTTGAAAATGGTATCGTCGGTGGGGTTGTTCCTCGTGAATATATCCCAGCTGTTCAAGCAGGACTTGAAGATGCCCTTGATAGAGGGGTACTTGCTGGTTATCCATTAGTTGACATTAAAGCAAGACTATTTGATGGTTCTTACCATGATGTTGACTCAAGTGAAATGGCGTTTAAAATTGCTGCATCGATGGCACTTAAAAACGCTGCTTCAAAATGTAGCCCAGTAATCCTAGAGCCTGTTATGAGAGTTGAAGTTGTAATTCCTGAAGATTATCTTGGAGATATCATGGGCCAAATCACTGCTCGTCGTGGACGTGTAGAGGGTATGGAAGCTCGTGGAAACGCACAAGTAGTTCGTGCGATGGTACCACTTTCTGAAATGTTTGGATACGCTACAACTTTACGTTCAAGCACGCAAGGACGCGGTGTATTCTCAATGCACTTCGATCATTACGAAGAAGTACCAAAATCAATCTCTGAAGAGATCATCAAAAAAAATAAAGGTGAGTAATTGATTTTACCACTTTAATCAAGTATAAATACTATTGTAAGCTTTGGATTTTATGAAGATAGATATTATCTATCTTCATAAACCCATATATACTTAACTATTTCTTTTAAAATCAAAGGAGGAATTCCTAATGGCAAAAGCTAAATTCGACCGTTCAAAGCCACACGTTAACATTGGTACAATCGGACACGTTGACCATGGTAAAACTACTTTAACAGCTGCAATCACTTCTGTACTAGCAAAGCAAGGTAAAGCTGAAGCACGCGCATACGATCAAATCGATGGTGCTCCAGAAGAAAGAGAACGTGGTATCACAATCTCTACAGCACACGTTGAATATGAAACTGATGCTCGTCACTATGCACACGTTGACTGCCCAGGACACGCTGACTATGTTAAAAACATGATCACTGGTGCTGCTCAAATGGACGGCGGTATCCTAGTAGTATCTGCTGCTGACGGCCCAATGCCACAAACTCGTGAACACATTCTTCTTTCTCGTCAAGTAGGTGTATCATACCTTGTTGTATTCATGAACAAGTGTGACATGGTAGACGACGAAGAATTATTAGAATTAGTAGAAATGGAAATCCGTGATCTTCTTTCTGAATACGATTTCCCAGGCGATGATATCCCAGTTATCAAAGGTTCTGCTCTTAAAGCTCTTGAAGGCGAGCCAGAATGGGAAGAAAAAATCATCGAACTTATGAACGCTGTTGATGAGTATGTTCCAACACCAGCTCGTGACACTGAAAAGCCATTCATGATGCCAGTTGAGGATGTATTCTCAATCACTGGTCGTGGAACTGTTGCTACTGGACGTGTTGAGCGTGGAGTAGTTAAAGTTGGTGACGTAGTTCAAATCGTAGGTTTCACTGAAGAACCAAAATCTACTACTGTAACTGGTGTAGAAATGTTCCGTAAGCTTCTTGACTATGCAGAAGCTGGAGACAACATCGGAGCTCTTCTTCGTGGGGTTGCTCGTGAAGAAATCGAACGTGGCCAAGTATTAGCAAAGCCAGGTTCAATCACTCCACACACTAAGTTTACTGCTCAAGTTTACGTATTATCAAAAGAAGAAGGTGGACGTCATACTCCATTCTTCACAAACTATCGTCCACAATTCTATTTCCGTACTTCTGATATTACTGGTATTTGTAATCTTCCAGAAGGCGTAGAAATGGTTATGCCTGGCGACAACATCGAAATGACTGTTGAACTTATTGCTCCAGTAGCGGTAGAAGAAGGAACTAAGTTCTCTATCCGTGAAGGTGGCCGTACAGTAGGTTCAGGTTCAGTTGTTAAAGTTATCGAATAGTAATTAGATATAATAGAAGCAGATGGATGACGATCCATCTGCTTTTTTTATTTGGCGGTGTTAAAGCTCAATGTTGATTGAAGCGGAAACCAACAGTCAAGATTAACACAGCCATTTATTGAAACACAAAATCTAATGAAATTACTTCCATATATATATCCTGCTTGCATTTACTATTAGCTGTCGTTATAATAATAAAAGTGTGCGAAATATAAAGAAGCAAAAGAATTATCTTGCGTTCTCTTTGTGTTTTCTGTATAATAGACAATGTTGGTCTTTGACTGCGATGATGCGGAAGGTTGCTGACACACCCGGCCGCTTTGCCATGGCGAGTGTGTGGGAAATTTTCGCGGAGAATGTCTATGCTAAAATAGGCGAAAAGGAGGGAAAATAATGGCAAAACAAAAAATTCGTATTCGTTTAAAGGCTTATGATCACAGAATTCTTGATCAATCAGCAGAAAAGATTGTTGAAACAGCTAAACGTTCTGGTGCTGCTGTATCTGGTCCGATTCCGCTTCCAACAGAAAAATCTGTTTACACAATCCTACGTGCGGTGCACAAGTACAAAGATTCTCGTGAACAATTCGAGATGCGTACTCATAAGCGTTTAATCGATATCATTAACCCAACACCACAAACGGTTGACTCATTAATGCGTCTAGATTTACCGTCAGGCGTTGACATCGAAATCAAATTATAATGAATAAATAAAGAAAAAATTAGGAGGTGTGACTATAATGACCAAAGGAATCTTAGGAAGAAAAATCGGTATGACTCAAGTGTTTGCTGAAAACGGCGATCTTATTCCGGTTACTGTTGTTCAAGCGGCAGGTAACGTAGTACTTCAAAAGAAATCTGTTGAAACTGATGGCTATGAATCAATTCAATTAGGTTTTGAAGATAAACGTGAAAAGCTTGCAAACAAACCAGAAAAAGGCCATGTTGCCAAAGCAAATACTGCTCCTAAGCGCTTCGTTCGTGAATTCCGTGGCGTAAACTTAGGTGAGTATGAAGTTGGTCAGGAAGTCAAAGTTGATATTTTCGCAGAAGGCGAAATCGTTGATGTAACAGGTGTTTCTAAAGGGAAAGGTTTCCAAGGTGTTATCAAACGCCACGGACAATCTCGCGGGCCTATGGCTCACGGTTCTCGTTACCATCGTCGTCCAGGTTCAATGGGACCTGTTGCTCCAAACCGTGTATTTAAAGGCAAGAAATTAGCTGGTCGTATGGGCGGAGAGCAAGTAACTGTGCAAAACTTACAAATCGTGAAAGTAGATACTGAGCGTAACTTACTTTTAATCAAAGGTAACGTACCTGGACCTAAAAAGGCATTACTTAAAATTAAAAGTGCGGTAAAAGCATAGTAATTCACGCAGAAAGGAGGAAATACAATGCCGAAAGTAGCGTTATTTAGCCAAAACGGATCACAAGTTGGAGAAATCGAACTTAACGATTCAGTGTTTGGTATTGAGCCAAATAATCATGTATTATTTGAAGCTGTTATCATGCAAAGAGCTTCTTTACGTCAAGGAACTCATAAAACTAAAATTCGTTCTGAAGTAGCAGGCGGTGGCCGTAAGCCATGGCGTCAAAAAGGAACAGGTCGTGCACGTCAAGGATCGATCCGTTCACCACAATGGCGCGGAGGTGGTACAGTATTTGGTCCTGTTCCACGCAGCTACAGCTATAAATTACCGAAGAAGGTACGTCGTTTAGCGATTAAATCTGCACTTTCTTCAAAAGTTTTAGCTGAAAACATTCTTGTATTAGAAAACCTAGCTTTCGAAACTCCAAAAACAAAAGAATTTACAGCAGTTCTTAAAGGACTTTCTGTAACTTCGAAAGCTTTAATTGTTACTGCTGATTTGGATGAAAATGTAGCATTATCTGCTCGTAACATCCCTGGAGTTACTGTTGTAACTGCAAGCGGCATTAATGTTTTGGATGTTTTAAATCATGATAAATTAATCATGACGAAGCAAGCGGTTGAAAAAGTAGAGGAGGTGCTTGCATAATGGATGCACGCGATATCATTAAGCGCCCCGTTATTACTGAAGCTTCAAGTGAAGCAATGGCTGAGAAAAAGTACACTTTTGAAGTGGATGTTAGAGCTAATAAAACTCAAGTAAAAGACGCTATCCAAGAAATTTTTGGTGTCAAAGTTGAGAAAGTTAACATCATGAACTACAAAGGTAAATTCAAGCGCATGGGTAAGTTCGGTGGTTATACAAATAAACGCCGTAAAGCGATTGTTACTTTAACTCAAGAAAGTAAAGAAATCGAATTCTTTGAAGTATAATTATTCTTTTAACTAGAAGAGGAGGGAAAAAGCATGGCGATTAAAAAGTACAAACCTACCTCTAATGGTCGTCGCGGTATGACAGTATCTGATTTCGCAGAAATCACTACTAGCACCCCCGAAAAATCTCTACTTGCTCCATTAAAGAGAAAAGGCGGCCGTAATAACCAAGGTAAGTTAACAGTTCGTCATCAAGGTGGTGGCCATAAGCGTCAATACCGTTTAATCGATTTTAAACGTGACAAAGATGGCATTCCAGGACGCGTTGCTACAATCGAATACGATCCAAACCGTTCTGCAAACATCGCTTTAATTAATTATGTAGATGGAGAAAAGCGTTATATCCTAGCTCCTAAAAACCTAGAAGTAGGTATGGAAGTTATGTCTGGTCCTGAGGCTGACATTAAAGTAGGAAACGCACTTCCTTTAACAAATATTCCAGTAGGTACAGTTATCCACAATATCGAGTTAAAACCTGGTAAAGGCGGACAATTAGTTCGTTCAGCAGGAACAAGCGCACAGGTACTTGGTAAAGAAGGTAAATACGTACTAGTTCGTTTGAACTCTGGTGAAGTTCGTATGATTCTTGCTACTTGCCGCGCATCTATCGGTCAAGTTGGTAACGAACAACACGAATTAATCAACATTGGTAAAGCTGGTCGTTCACGTTGGTTAGGCAAACGCCCAACAGTTCGTGGATCAGTTATGAACCCTAACGATCACCCACACGGTGGTGGTGAAGGACGTTCACCAATCGGACGTAAGTCACCAATGACTCCATGGGGTAAACCAACTCTTGGATTCAAAACTCGTAAGAAGAAAAACAAATCAGATAAATTTATCGTACGTCGTCGTAAAAAATAACGGGATTGAGCTACGGTTCCAGAAACGAACCGTAGAACGATCACGAAGGGAGGTTCAGCTATGGGTCGCAGCTTGAAAAAAGGACCTTTTGTTGATGAGCATTTAATTCAAAAGATCGAAAAGTTAAATGAAACTGAGAGCAAGCAAGTTGTAAAAACTTGGTCTCGTCGTTCTACGATCTTCCCGCAATTCATCGGACACACAATCGCAGTTTATGATGGTCGTAAACATGTTCCTGTTTATGTTACTGAAGACATGGTAGGGCACAAGCTTGGAGAATTCGCTCCAACACGTACTTACAAAGGGCATGCTAGTGATGATAAGAAAACAAGACGTTAATGAGAGGAGGGCATTCTGATGCAAGCTAAAGCTGTTGCAAGAACAGTTCGTATTGCTCCTCGTAAAGCTCGTTTAGTCGTAGATTTAATTCGAGGTAAGCAAGTTGGTGAGGCAGTGGCGATTTTAAAGTTAACTCCTAAAGCTGCTTCTCCGGTCGTAGAGAAAGTATTGAAATCTGCTATGGCAAACGCTGAGCACAACTACGAAATGGATGTTAATAGCCTAGTAGTTGAGCAAGCTTATGTTAACGAAGGACCAACTTTAAAACGTTTCCGTCCACGTGCACAAGGCCGCGCTAGCCAAATTAATAAACGTACAAGCCACATTACAATCGTGCTAACTGAAAAGAAGGAGGGATAATCTGTGGGTCAAAAAGTAAATCCAGTCGGTTTGCGTGTCGGAATCATCCGTGATTGGGAATCCAAATGGTACGCAGGCAAAGACTACGCTGATCTTTTGCACGAAGACCTTAAAGTTCGTGAATATATCACGAAGCGTTTAAAGGATGCTTCAGTTTCTAAAGTTGAAATTGAACGTGCTGCAAATCGCTTAAATATTACAATCCACACTGCTAAGCCTGGTATGGTTATCGGTAAAGGTGGTACTGAAGTCGAAGCACTTCGTAAAGCACTTAACTCACTTACTGGCAAGCGTGTTCACATCAATATTCTTGAAATCAAAAGAGCAGATCTTGATGCAAAATTAGTTGCTGAAAATATTGCTCGTCAATTAGAAAACCGCGTATCATTCCGTCGTGCACAGAAGCAAGCGATTCAACGTGCAATGCGTGCTGGTGCAAAAGGAATTAAAACAATGGTATCCGGTCGTTTAGGCGGTGCTGACATCGCTCGTTCGGAACATTACAGTGAAGGTACAGTTCCACTTCATACTCTTCGTGCCGATATCGACTATGCTACGGCAGAAGCTGATACTACTTACGGTAAGCTTGGTGTAAAAGTATGGATCTATCGTGGAGAAGTCCTTCCTACTAAGAAGAAAACTGAGGAAGGAGGCAAATAATATGTTATTGCCAAAACGCGTTAAGTATCGTCGTGAACATCGCGGAAAAATGCGTGGTAATGCTAAAGGTGGTACCGAAGTAGCTTTTGGTGAATTCGGCCTTCAAGCTACAGAAGCTTCTTGGATCACTAACCGCCAAATCGAAGCTGCCCGTATCGCGATGACTCGTTACATGAAACGTGGCGGTAAAGTTTGGATTAAAATTTTCCCGCACAAGCCATATACTGCCAAGCCTCTTGAAGTACGGATGGGTTCCGGTAAAGGTGCTCCTGAAGGATGGGTAGCAGTTGTAAAGCCAGGCAAAGTTATGTTTGAAATCGCTGGCGTTTCTGAAGAAATCGCACGTGAAGCATTACGCCTTGCATCACACAAACTTCCGGTAAAATGTAAGTTTGTAAAACGAGAAGAAATTGGTGGTGAATCTAATGAAAGCTAATGATATTCGTGACTTAACCACTGCCGAAATAGAACAAAAAGTAAAATCATTAAAAGAAGAGCTTTTCAACCTTCGCTTTCAATTAGCGACTGGACAACTTGAAAACACAGCTCGCATTCGTGAAGTTCGCAAAGCGATTGCTCGCATGAAAACTGTGATTCGTGAAAGAGAAATCGGCGTTAACAATCGATAATTGAGAGGAGGTTCGCCCTGATGAGTGAACGCAATCAACGCAAAGTTTACATTGGACGCGTTGTTTCTGACAAAATGGATAAAACCGTTACAGTACTTGTCGAAACATACAAAAAGCATCCTCTTTATGGTAAACGCGTGAAATACTCTAAAAAGTTCAAAGCACATGATGAGCAAAATGTTGCAAAGGTTGGCGACATCGTTCGTATCATGGAAACTCGTCCACTATCTGCAACAAAGCGCTTCCGTCTTGTTGAAGTAGTAGAAAAAGCAGTTATTATTTAATGGTTCGGATTAAGGTTTATTCCGAAGGGAGGTTACACGCATGATCCAACAGGAAACTCGCTTAAAAGTTGCTGACAACTCTGGTGCTCGTGAAGTACTTACTATTAAAGTTCTTGGCGGTTCTGGCCGTAAGACAGCAAACATTGGTGATATTATTGTTTGTACAGTGAAACAAGCAACACCAGGTGGCGTTGTTAAAAAAGGTGACGTAGTTAAAGCAGTTGTCGTTCGTACAAAGAGCGGTGCTCGTCGTAGTGACGGTTCTTACATTCGTTTTGATGAAAACGCATGTGTAATCATCAAGGATGATAAGAGCCCACGCGGAACACGTATCTTCGGACCGGTTGCTCGTGAATTACGTGACAACAACTTTATGAAAATTGTTTCTTTAGCTCCAGAAGTATTATAATTTAAAACTAATTGGCCTTTAAGGAGGTGCGACAGATGCATGTAAAAAAAGGTGACAAAGTTATGGTCATCTCTGGTAAGGATAAAGGCAAAACGGGCGTAATACTGGCTGCTTATCCAAAGCAAAGCCGTGTCCTTGTTGAAGGTGTTAACATTGTGAAAAAACACTCTAAACCTTCTCAAGTTAACCCGCAAGGCGGAATCATTAGCCAAGAGGCACCTATTCATGTATCAAACGTTATGCCTATCGACCCTAAATCAGGAGTACCAACTCGTGTAGGTAATAAAACGGTTGACGGTAAAAAGGTACGCGTAGCAGTAAAATCAGGTGAAGTTCTAGATAAATAGTCAAAAAAAGAAGGGAGGTACACATAATGAACCGCCTAAAAGAAAAGTTTGTAAACGATATTACTCCTGCTCTAATGAGCAAGTTTAACTATAAATCCGTAATGCAAGTACCAAAACTTGATAAAATCGTTATCAACATGGGTGTTGGTGACGCTGTTCAAAACGCAAAAGCACTTGATAGTGCAGTTGAGGAACTGGGTCAGATCACTGGTCAAAAACCAGTTGTTACTCGTGCTAAGAAATCAATCGCTGGTTTCCGTCTTCGTGAGGGAATGCCAATCGGGGCAAAAGTTACTCTTCGTGGAGAGCGCATGTACGAATTTCTTGATAAATTAGTATCTGTTTCTCTTCCGCGTGTTCGTGACTTCCGCGGTATCTCTAAAAAGGCATTTGATGGCCGTGGGAACTACACATTAGGTGTAAAAGAACAGCTTATCTTCCCTGAAATTGATTACGATAAAGTAAGTAAAGTACGTGGTATGGATATCGTTATCGTTACGACGGCAAACACTGATGAAGAAGCTCGTGAGCTTTTAACTCAGTTCGGAATGCCATTCCAAAAGTAATCTCTAAATGAGGGAGGCGAAAACGTGGCTAAAAAATCAATGATAGCGAAACAAAAGCGCACGCCTAAACACAAAGTACAAGAGTACACACGCTGCGAACGTTGCGGCCGTCCACACTCTGTATATCGTAAATTTAAGCTTTGCCGTATTTGTTTCCGTGAATTAGCATACAAAGGACAAATTCCTGGTGTTAAAAAAGCTAGCTGGTAAAACCCAAAGTCTGGGAAGGAGGTAAATCAAATGGTCATGACAGATCCAATTGCAGATATGCTTACTCGCATTCGTAATGCGAATATGGTTCGTCACGAAAAATTAGAAGTTCCTGCTTCTAATATCAAGAAAGAAATCGCTGAAATTTTAAAGCGTGAAGGTTTCGTTCGTGATGTTGAATATATCGAAGATAACAAACAAGGTATCATCCGCATTTTCTTGAAATACGGCTCTAACAACGAGCGCGTAATTACTGGTCTTAAAAGAATCAGTAAACCTGGACTTCGTGTTTATGCAAAATCAAATGAAGTTCCTCGCGTTTTAAACGGTTTAGGGATCGCGCTTGTATCGACTTCTACTGGTGTTGTAACTGATAAAGAAGCTCGTTCTAAGCAAATCGGCGGAGAAGTTCTAGCTTATATTTGGTAATACAGTTTTTTAATGAATGGAGGTGCACCAAATGTCTCGCGTAGGTAAAAAACCAATCGAAATTCCAGCTGGGGTTACTGTTACCGTTAATAACGGTCATGTGACAGTAAAAGGACCTAAAGGGGAATTATCTCGTACGTTTAATCCTGATATTACAATTAATATTGAAGAGAACGTAATCAACATTACTCGTCCATCTGATGTAAAGGAACACCGCGCATTGCACGGAACAACACGCGCTGTGATTGCTAACATGGTTGAAGGAGTTTCAAAAGGATTCGAAAGAAACCTTGAATTGATCGGGGTTGGATACCGTGCTCAAAAGCAAGGTAAAAAACTAATCCTTAACGTTGGTTACTCACACCCGGTTGAAATCGAGCCTGAAGAAGGTCTTGAAATCGAAGTACCGGCTAATACAAAAATTTCTGTTAAAGGTGCAGATAAAGAACGTGTCGGCGCTTTAGCAGCAAACATTCGCGGAGTTCGCCCGCCAGAGCCATATAAAGGCAAAGGAATTCGTTACGAAGGTGAATTTGTGCGTCGTAAAGAAGGTAAAACTGGTAAGTAATGCTGCTTTTAAGCAAATGAAAGGAGTGACGTAAATGATTACGAAGCTTGATAAAAACGCTACTCGCAAAAAGAGACACGCTCGTGTTCGTGCGAAACTTAGCGGTACAGCGGCTCGTCCTCGTTTAAATGTGTTCCGTTCAAACCAACACATTTATGCTCAATTAATTGATGATGTTAATGGAGTTACTTTAGCGAGTGCTTCTACTTTAGATAAAGACTTCGGTCTAGAATCAACTGGTAACCTTGAAGCAGCACAAAAGGTCGGAGAATTAGTTGCGAAACGTGCTGTTGAAAAAGGTATTACTTCTATTGTATTCGACCGTGGCGGATACCTCTATCATGGACGCGTAAAAGCATTAGCTGATGCTGCACGTGAAAACGGCTTAGAATTTTAATAGACAAAGGAGGGACAAAAACAGATGCGTCGTATTGATCCAAACAAACTTGAACTTGAAGAACGCGTAGTTACGGTTAACCGTGTTGCGAAAGTTGTTAAAGGTGGACGTCGTTTCCGTTTCTCTGCACTTGTTGTTGTTGGAGATAAAAACGGTAATGTCGGTTTCGGAACTGGTAAAGCACAAGAAGTACCAGATGCGATTCGTAAAGCCATTGAAGATGCTAAGAAAAACCTGATTGAAGTACCAATGGTGGGTACTACAATTCCACATCAAGTAATCGGACATTTTGGTGCTGGTGAAATCCTTTTAAAACCTGCTTCTGAAGGTACAGGGGTTATCGCTGGTGGTCCAGTTCGTGCGGTGCTAGAATTAGCTGGTGTGGCTGATATCCTATCTAAATCATTAGGAACAAACACTCCAATTAATATGGTACGTGCAACATTGGACGGTTTAAAACAATTAAAACGTGCTGAGGACGTAGCGAAATTACGCGGAAAATCAGTAGAAGAACTGTTAGGATAAGGGAGGGAAATCAAATGGCGAAAACAATAGAAATTACCCTCACTCGCAGTCTTATTGGTCGTCCACAAGACCAACGCGAAACAGTTAAAGCTCTTGGTTTACGTAAGGTTAACCAAACGGTTGAGCAGCAAGATAATCCCGCTATCCGCGGTATGATCAAAAAGGTTGCTCACCTTATTACTGTAAAAGAACAATAATTTGATTCTTTTTACCTATAAGGAGGTGCCCATATGAAACTTCATGAATTAAAACCTGCAGAAGGTTCTCGTAAAGAGCGCAAACGCTTAGGACGCGGGATTGGTTCTGGCCAAGGGAAAACTGCTGGTAAAGGTCATAAAGGTCAAAACGCTCGTTCCGGTGGTGGAGTTCGTTTAGGATTTGAGGGTGGTCAAACACCTTTATTCCGTCGTTTACCAAAACGCGGCTTTACGAATATCAACCGTAAGGAATATGCAATTGTAAACCTTGATGTTTTAAACCGTTTTGAAGAAGGAACGGAGGTTACTCCAGAACTTTTACTTGAAACGGGTGTAGTTAGCAGTGAAAAAGCAGGAATTAAGATTCTTGCTAACGGAAGTGTAGAGAAAAAGCTTACTGTCAAAGCACATAAATTCTCCTCTGCTGCTAAGGAAGCGATCGAAGCTGCTGGTGGAACTACTGAGGTGATCTAATGTTCCGTTCAATCTCCAATTTTATGCGCGTGGGTGATATTAGAGAAAAAATTGTATTCACCCTTTTAATGCTGATTGTATTTCGTCTTGGGACGTTTATTCCAGTCCCAAACGTAAATGCAGATCTATTAAGAGCACAAGATGAATTAGGCGTTTTTGGTGTCCTGAATATTTTTGGTGGCGGTGCATTGAAGAATTTCTCTATTTTTGCAATGGGGATTATGCCTTACATCACTGCGTCGATTATTATTCAGTTGCTCCAAATGGATGTTGTGCCAAAATTCACTGAATGGTCTAAACAAGGTGAAGTGGGCCGACGTAAGTTAGCTCAATTCACTAGATACTTTACAATTATACTTGGATTTATCCAAGCACTTGGTATGTCTTATGGATTTAACAATTTAGCCTCAGGGCAGTTGATTGAAGATCCAGGCATAACTACTTATTTACTGATTGCTGTAGTACTAACTGCAGGAACATCCTTTTTAATGTGGTTAGGAGAACAAATCACTGCAAAGGGTGTTGGTAATGGTATTTCTATTATCATCTTTGCAGGTATCGTGGCAGGAATCCCAGCAACTGTGAACCAAATTTATGCTCAACAATTTGAAGATGCAGGTGAACAATTATTTATACGGATTATTACTGTATTATTAATTGTGTTAGCTGTTATCGCGGTGGTTGTTGGTGTAATTTTTATTCAACAGGCGCTAAGAAAGATTCCTATTCAGTATGCCAAACGAATGGTTGAGGGACGTCCTTCTGGCGGTGCAACACACATGCCTTTAAAGGTTAATGCTGCCGGGGTTATTCCAGTGATTTTCGCCATTTCGTTTATTATTACTCCACCAACGATTGCGTCATTCTTTGGTCCAAACGATGTAACGTTATGGATCCAAAAGACGTTTGATTATACAAATCCTGTTGGTATGATCATCTATGTTGCTTTAATTATCGCCTTTACTTATTTTTATGCGTTCATTCAAGTTAACCCTGAACAAGTGGCAGAAAACTTGAAGAAGCAAGGTGGATACATCCCAGGCATTCGTCCGGGAAGAAGCACACAGGAATACTTAACAAAAGTACTTTATCGTTTAACACTTGTTGGAGCTCTTTTCCTAGCAGTTATTGCGATTATGCCAGTATTCTTTGTAAAGTTTGCTGATCTACCACAATCTGCACAAATCGGAGGAACAAGCTTACTGATTGTTGTTGGTGTTGCACTTGACACGATGAAACAACTTGAATCACAGCTTGTGAATCGTCACTATAAAGGTTTTATTAAATAAAAGTGGTTTTAGGGCTCTTGTCCCTAAAACCGTCTAGACTGAGGGGGAATAACTTTGAATTTAGTATTAATGGGTCTTCCCGGTGCCGGTAAAGGTACACAAGCCGAGCAAATTGTCGAACAATACGGTATTCCTCATATCTCAACAGGAGATATGTTCCGTGCAGCGATGAAAGAGGGAACAGAACTAGGCTTACAAGCAAAATCTTTCATGGATCAAGGCGCACTTGTTCCCGATGAAGTAACCATTGGAATCGTGCGTGAGCGTCTTAGCAAAGATGATTGTGCGAAAGGATTCCTACTCGATGGGTTCCCTAGAACTGTACCTCAAGCAGAAGCACTCGAAGATATTCTTACTCAACTAGACAAAAAAATCGATTATGTCATCAATATTGATGTCGATCACGGAATCTTAATGGAGCGTTTAACAGGTCGCCGTATCTGTAAAGCATGTGGAGCCACTTATCATTTAGTGTTTAATCCACCAACGACTGAGGGTACTTGTGACCGTTGCGGCGGTGAATTATATCAACGTGCGGATGATAATGCAGAAACTGTTCAAAATCGCTTGGATGTAAACATGCAACAAGCACAGCCTTTATTAGATTTCTATGAAACAAAAGGTTATTTACGCAATATCGACGGTCAGCGTGATATTAAAATCGTATTTGCTGATATCGCTGAATTGCTTGGGGGCTTAAAATAATGATCATTTGTAAAACCCCGCGCGAAATTGAGATTATGCGTGAAGCTGGACGTATTGTCGCTCTTACTCATGAAGAATTGAAGAAGCATATTCTTCCGGGGATTACAACGAAAGAACTGGATGTAATTGCAGAGCAGTTTATTCGCAAACAGGGTGCAATTCCATCTTTTAAAGGGTATAATGGGTTTCGTGGCAGCATCTGTGCTTCTGTCAACGATGAGCTTGTTCACGGAATTCCGGGAGACCGTGTTTTAAACAATGGCGATGTAATTAGCATTGACATTGGTGCAAAATACAACGGTTATCACGGAGATTCAGCTTGGACTTATCCAGTGGGCGAAATTGATGAGAACACGAAACGTCTGTTAGAGGTTACGGAAGAGTCTCTTTATCTAGGCCTTAAGGAAGCTAAGCCAGGTGAACGCCTATCAAACATCTCTCATGCGATTCAAACGTATGTGGAAGCAAACGGCTTTTCCATTGTGCGCGAGTATGTTGGACACGGAGTAGGGCAAGACTTACATGAGGATCCGCAAATTCCTCACTACGGTCCGCCTAACAAAGGCCCGCGTTTAAAGCCTGGCATGGTACTAGCAATTGAACCGATGGTGAATGCTGGAAGTCGATATGTCAAAACGTTGGCTGATGACTGGACAGTTGTTACAGTTGATGGGCGCCGGTGTGCTCACTTTGAGCATACGGTTGCGATCACTGAAACAGGCTACGAGATATTAACCAAAGCTTAAATCTGGGTTCACGTATGCATGCTGATTCGAGTACAAACGGAAATTCGGTCTTGTCTCTAATACAGTTTACGAATGAATACGTATTTAAATAAGAAGGGAGACAGTTTGATGGCGAAAGATGATGTAATTGAAGTAGAAGGTACAGTAGTTGAAACTTTGCCAAATGCCATGTTTAAGGTAGAATTAGAAAATGGTCATTCTGTGTTGGCTCATGTTTCTGGTAAAATTCGCATGCATTTCATTCGAATCTTACCAGGGGATAAAGTGACAGTTGAGCTTTCTCCATATGATCTAACTCGCGGAAGAATCACGTATCGCTTTAAATAGTCCATTGCACTCCGTACTATCAAGGAGGTTAGAATAATGAAAGTTAGACCATCTGTTAAACCAATCTGTGAAAAGTGTAAAGTTATTCGCAGACGTGGTAAAGTCATGGTTATCTGCGAAAACCCAAAACACAAACAAAAACAAGGTTAATATTGAAGGAGGTGCGCTAAATTATGGCACGTATTGCTGGTGTAGATATTCCGCGCGAAAAGCGTGTAGTAATCTCATTAACTTACATTTACGGAATTGGAAAACCAACTGCTGAAAAGGTTCTTGCTGAAGCAGGCGTTTCTGAAGAGACACGTGTTCGTGATCTTACAGAAGAAGAATTAAACAAAATCCGTGATGTTATTGATAAATTAAAGGTTGAAGGTGACCTTCGTCGTGAAATTTCCCTTAACATCAAGCGTTTAATGGAAATCGGATCATATCGTGGTCTTCGTCACCGTCGTGGTTTACCTGTTCGCGGACAAAATACGAAGAACAATGCTCGTACTCGTAAAGGTCCTCGTAAGACCGTTGCTAACAAGAAAAAATAATCAGTAAAGGAGGTACTCATTTAAATGGCTCGTAAAACAAATACACGCAAACGCCGTGTCAAAAAGAATATTGAATCTGGTATTGCTCATATTCGTTCTACTTTCAATAACACGATTGTAACGATTACTGACCCACACGGGAATGCAATTTCTTGGTCAAGTGCAGGTGCGCTTGGATTTAAAGGTTCTCGTAAATCTACTCCATTCGCAGCACAAATGGCTGCTGAAACAGCTGCGAAGGTGTCAATGGAACATGGCATGAAATCACTTGAAGTAACTGTTAAAGGACCTGGTGCAGGACGCGAAGCAGCAATTCGTGCTCTTCAAGCTGCTGGTCTTGAAGTTACTGCTATCAAAGACGTAACTCCAGTTCCGCATAACGGATGCCGTCCACCAAAACGTCGCCGCGTATAATTTTTCTGTATAGAATTTGTATCATGGGTCTATAATGGGATATGATACTAATTTTATGTGTTCATACAGAATCAATTATCCAGTTGTTGTGCACAAACGGGATCGTATGCAGGGGGAATTTCGGTTAAATATAATTTTGCCGGGGTTTCGACGTTTTGAAGGAGGGTATATTTGATGATCGAAATAGAAAAACCAAAAATCGAAACGGTTGAGATCAATGATGATGCCAAATACGGGAAGTTCGTCGTAGAACCACTTGAGCGTGGATATGGTACAACTTTGGGTAACTCCTTACGTCGTATCCTTTTATCCTCACTCCCAGGTGCAGCTGTCACATCGATTCAAATCGATGGGGTACTTCATGAATTCTCCACAATCGAAGGTGTTGTGGAAGATGTATCATCCATTATTCTTAATATAAAAAAACTAGCTCTTAAAATCTATTCAGATGAAGAAAAGACGCTAGAAATTGATGTTAAGGGTGAAGGTGTCGTAACGGCTGCGGATGTTACTCACGACAGTGATGTTGAGATCTTAAATCCAGATCTTCACATAGCGACTCTTGGTACAAATGGTCATTTTCGTATGCGTCTAACTGCTAGACGTGGTCGCGGTTATACTCCCGCTGATCAAAATAAAAGAGAAGACCAACCAATTGGTGTTATTCCAATTGACTCTATCTATACTCCAGTAGCACGTGTTTCCTACCAAGTAGAAAATACTCGTGTTGGTCAAATGACAAACTATGATAAGTTAACATTTGATGTTTGGACTGATGGTAGTACTGGACCTAAAGAGGCGATTGCCCTAGGTGCCAAAATTTTAACTGAGCATTTGAATATCTTCGTTGGATTAACTGATGAAGCCCAAAATGCTGAAATTATGGTTGAAAAAGAAGAGGATCAAAAAGAAAAGGTTCTTGAAATGACAATTGAAGAACTAGATCTTTCTGTTCGTTCGTATAATTGCTTAAAACGTGCCGGAATCAATACCGTTCAAGAATTAGCAAATAAAACGGAAGAAGATATGATGAAGGTTCGTAATTTAGGAAGAAAATCTCTTGAAGAAGTAAAAGCAAAACTAGAGGAACTAGGTTTAGGCTTACGTAAGGATGACTAACTAGTAACCTGCAATAAATAGATAGTTTGTTGTTGCCTTTTTTTAAGAGAAAATGACTTCAACAAAGGAGGGAAACTTTCATGGGATACAGAAAGTTAGGACGTACAAGTGCACAGCGTAAAGCTATGCTAAGAGACTTAACTACAGACTTAATCATCAACGAGCGTATCGAAACAACTGAAACTCGTGCGAAGGAAATTCGTTCAACAGTTGAAAAAATGATTACGCTTGGAAAGCGCGGAGATTTACATGCTCGTCGTCAAGCTGCAGCATACATTCGTAATGAAGTGGCTAACGCTGAAACGAACCAAGATGCGCTTCAAAAGCTTTTCGCTGATATCGCTCCTCGTTATGAAGAGCGCCAAGGTGGCTACACTCGTATTATGAAACTTGGACCACGTCGTGGAGACGGAGCACCAATGGTCATCATCGAGCTAGTTTAATATCCTTTTTACAACAACAAGGGCGAGGACAGTTTAAATACAAACTTGTTCTTTGCCCTTTTTCATTAATTGAGGCGAATGCTATGACATTCCATATAGCATTCCACTTATGAACCAAGCCCATACTGAGCGTTATGATAAGCATGATATTTGTTTTGTCTAGCTTTGGCGGCTAGGGGCTCGAGGTCATAAGCCAATCTGTCCAAAAGGTCAAAAAGCGACCTTTCGGCCAGCTCGTCTTATGCTTGTCGCCCCAGTGCGAGCCGCCTCCGCTTTTCGATACATGTCTTGTTTAGCTCAAGCACCTCCTCCTGATTTCCGTTTAGGGAATGCAAATACGAAAAAGAACAACGTGTATTTTCGTATAGGATGAGGTGCAGGCTTTTTTTATTTTCAATAACTTTTTTAAAATAGAGAATAGCAGAGATGAGGCCTAGTTAGGAGAGGACAAACATGAGTAAACCGCTTGTAGTTTTGGAGAATATCTGTTTTCGATATGATTCTGAAGGAGACTTCGCTGTAAATAATGTTTCCTTTAAGGTATTTGAAGGGGAGTGGCTGGCCATTGTTGGTCACAATGGGTCGGGGAAATCCACCTTAGCAAAAATCTTAAATGGATTACAATTTCCGCAAGCAGGTAAGGTAACCGTTTGTGACTATGAGTTAAAAGAAGAAACGGTCTGGGATGTCAGAAAGAAAATTGGCATGGTTTTTCAAAATCCTGATAATCAATTTGTTGGTACGACAGTAGAAGATGATGTGGCTTTTGGTTTAGAAAATTTAGGGATACCAAGGGAAACGATGCTAAAGAGGATTCCTGATTCATTGGATAAAGTTAAAATGGCTTCATTTCTTGATCAAGAGCCGCACCATCTTTCAGGTGGGCAAAAGCAAAGGGTTGCAATCGCAAGTGTATTAGCTCTTGAACCCGCTATTATAATTTTAGATGAAGCGACATCCATGTTAGATCCTCGAGGCAGAGAAGAAGTTTTAAATATTGTAAGAGAGCTAAAGAACAATCGGAAAATTACTGTTATTTCAATTACCCACGATCTAGAAGAGGCTGCGAAAGCAGATCGAATCATTGTGATGAACAAGGGTGAATTATATAAGGAAGGATCGCCTGAGGAGATCTTTGAATTAGATGAAGAATTGGTAAGCTTAGGATTAGATATTCCATTTCCGGTTAAATTGAGTAAAGCTCTCCGCAATAAAGGATTGACACTTACAAAAAACTTTCTATCAGAAGAAGAGTTGGTGAAAGAATTATGGACATCTCATTACAACAAGTAGAGCATCGCTACCAGCAAGGAACACCTTTTGAAAGACTCGCCATTCAAAATGTATCAATGAATATTCCATCAGGTTCTTATATTGCGATTATCGGGCATACTGGTTCTGGGAAATCAACAGTTCTTCAACACCTTAATGCTCTACTGCGACCCTCAAAAGGGAAAGTAGTTATAGGCAATCGAACGATAGAAGCAAATAAAAAGGAAAAAAACTTAAAATCGATTCGGCAAAAGGTTGGGATCGTCTTTCAATTTCCTGAACATCAATTATTTGAAGAAACGGTTGAAAAAGATATTTGCTTTGGTCCAATCAATTTTGGAGTGCCTGAGTCTGAAGCAAAGGCAAGAGCATTAACGGCCATTCGCCAAGTAGGTTTAACAGAAGAGATTTTACAAAAATCTCCGTTTGATTTATCTGGTGGTCAAATGCGCAGAGTTGCAATTGCAGGTGTGTTGGCAATGGAGCCTGACGTTATTGTATTGGATGAGCCGACGGCAGGGTTAGACCCACGCGGGCGTAAGGAAATTATGGAGATGTTTTATCAGCTTCATCAAGAACGCAAGCTGTCGACCATTTTGGTTACGCATAGTATGGAGGATGCAGCTCGCTATGCCGATCAAATCTTTATTATGCATAAGGGACAAGTATTTAAACAGGGGACGGCTGAAGAGATTTTTTCCGAACCAGAAGGTTTAATTGAACTAGGTTTGGATGTTCCTGAGGTAATTCGGTTTCAGCAGAGATTTGAACAAACCTTTCAAACGAAGTTGGACAGGCCTTGTTTAACCATTGAACAATTAATAGAAGCCATTACCTTGTTTAATGGAAGGGGGAATTCAAAATGATGGAAAAAATGATTTTTGGCCGCTATGTACCGGCACAATCACTCGTTCATCAGATGGATCCTCGATCAAAGCTTGTATTAGTGTTTTTATATGTATGTATCGTTTTTATTGCCAATAATCCAATTACTTATGGAATCTTAACGGTCTATACGATTGGTATGGTGGCCCTTTCGAAAATCTCCTTTCGCTTTTTATATGGAGGGCTAAAGCCTGTATTATGGCTTATTTTATTCACACTACTGCTTCACCTCTTTTTAACGAAAGGCGGTGAGCTTCTTTACGAGCTAGGGCCAGTCAAAATTTATGAAAATGGCATAAGACAAGGTATTTTTATTTCGATGAGGTTTTTTCTGTTGATTTTAATGACCTCATTATTGACGCTTACGACCACTCCGATTGAAATAACGGATGGGATCGAGACTCTTTTAGGACCATTAAAAAAAATCAAGTTTCCCGTACACGAGCTTGCCTTGATGATGTCTATTTCTTTACGGTTTATTCCAACCCTTATGCAAGAAACAGATAAAATCATGAAAGCGCAAATTGCGAGGGGGGTTGAATTTACGAGCGGTCCTATTAAAGAAAGAGTACGAGCCATTGTCCCGCTTCTGATTCCGCTGTTTATTAGTTCGTTTAAACGGGCAGATGAGCTTGCTGTAGCCATGGAGGCTAGAGGATACAGGGGAGGCGAAGGAAGAACGAAATACCGCCTGTTAAAATGGGATAAGGTTGATACTTCGATGTTATTGGTACTTGGTATTATTACCGCTATTTTATATCTATTTAGAACGTAATGGGGTATTACGATGCAACGCTATAAATGTAAAGTTGCCTACGTTGGAACATTATTTTCTGGTTATCAAGTTCAGCCAGATAAAAGAACGGTTCAAAGTGAAATAGAGAAGGCCCTAGAGAAACTTCATAAAGGAATTTCAATGCGGGTGTTTGCCTCTGGAAGGACCGATGCTGGCGTGCATGCGAAGGGCCAGGTTATACATTTCGACTCACCATTAGCCATCCCGGAAGACAAGTGGACGATTGCCTTAAACACATTGCTGCCGGATGATATATCTGTAATAAGGGTGGAGAAAGTTTCCAATGACTTTCATGCAAGATTTAGTGTGGTCAAAAAAGAGTATCGCTATTATCTTTATTTAGGGGCTATTCGCGATCCATTTCAACAACATTTTGCGTATCAATTCAAATATCGATTAAATTTTTCTGATATAGAGCTTGCAATCGGTTCTTTAATGGGAACTCATGATTTCACCAGTTTTTGCTCTGCAAAGACAGAGGTGGAGGATCGAGTACGAACGATACACGAAATCGAGCTTTTCGAAGAAAATGGACTACTGGTGTTTCGTTTTGTTGGCAATGGGTTTTTATATAATATGGTGAGGATATTGGTTGGAACGCTGTTAGAGGTGGGTACAGGGGAGAGATCCCCACAGTCTATTTCTGACCTTTTAGCCAAGAAAGACCGAACCTTGGCGGGGAAAACCGCCCCGGCACATGGGCTTTATTTATGGGAAGTGCTTTATTGATATAGATTTAAGTGGGAAGATTTTATTATTTTTTATGTAAGGCAACTAATCCTGGTGTTGACAATTTGCCCACAACGAGATATTATATCATATGGTATGTATTTTAACCCCACAATGAGCCCCGGAAGAGCAATTTGTGTAAAAATATATATGGACAATCTGAAATAGATTATTTAGGAGGGAAATTCATGCGTACAACGTTTATGGCTAATTCAAACAATATTGAACGTAAATGGTACGTGATTGATGCAGAAGGACAGACTTTAGGTCGCCTTGCAAGTGAAGTTGCATCAATTTTACGTGGTAAAAATAAACCAACTTATACACCACATGTTGACACTGGTGATCATGTAATCATCGTGAATGCATCTAAGATCGAGTTAACTGGTAAAAAGCTAACTGATAAAATTTACTACCGTCACACAAACCACCCAGGTGGATTAAAGCAAAGAACAGCTCTTGAAATGCGTACAAACTACCCTGAGAAAATGATCGAGCTTGCTATCAAAGGCATGCTTCCAAAGAACTCTCTAGGTCGTCAAATGTTCAAGAAATTACACGTTTATGCTGGCGCTGAGCATCAGCAACAAGCACAAAAACCAGAAGTTTACACACTTCGCGGATAATTTTTAGAGGAGGTTATTAACTTGGCACAAGTTCAATATATCGGTACTGGTCGTCGTAAAAGCTCCGTTGCACGTGTACGTTTAGTTCCAGGTAACGGAACCATCACGATCAACGATCGTCAAATCACAGATTACATTCCATTTGAAGCATTACGTGAAGTTGTTAAGCAACCATTAAATGCAACTGAAACATTAGGAAGCTACGATGTTCTTGTTAATGTTAAAGGTGGAGGTTACACTGGTCAAGCTGGCGCAATCCGCCACGGTATCGCTCGTGCGTTACTTCAAGCTGATCCAGAATTCCGTCCAACATTAAAGCGCGCTGGTTTATTAACTCGTGATGCACGTATGAAAGAGCGTAAGAAATACGGTCTTAAAGGTGCTCGTCGTGCGCCTCAGTTCTCAAAGCGTTAATATTTTCTCGTTCAAGACTCTCAACCTATACCGGTTGGGGGTCTTTTTTATTTTCCTCCCAAGACATCGAGAGGGTAAATTCTCAAAAAGGGTTTATCGATAATCATCATCTTATTGTTTAAACATAAACTTAATTTATATGAGTTCTACGGTTGGTATATTTATCACAATAAATCCTGTCAAACAGCACAAGAAACAGTGAGGTGGATCCTATTGAGTTTAGAAAAGAAGATCTGTTTTGCGGTCTTGGTCCATGAAAACAAGGAACTAGTCAGGGAGTTGCTTAATAACATACGATTCTTTTGTCCAAATAGTTCAATTGTGTTATTTAATGGTGGTGATGATCTTGAGCTCTGTGAGGGATTAGGATATCCTATTTGTCCAAGAAGCAGAGAATTAAAGTACGGTTTTCTGAGTATTTACCATCTTGAAGTAATGAAATGGTTAGAGGACATTGACTTTCCATACCAATACTTAATTAATTTGGACTCAGATAGTTTATTTGGGAGAAAAGGCTTTGAAGAATTTATTATCGATTCTATGGAAGATACAGACTATATGGCGGCTAAATTAAGGAAGGCTCACAAAAAGTGGTATCCAGCTAAAACTTTCAATGAAGAGAAAGAAAAGTGGGAGCCGCTATTTAATGTTGAGTCATTTTATGGAGTATTTAATGTCGGGCAGGTGTTTAGCAGAAATTATATTCAAACGCTGCTAAATTCACCGCAGTTGCCATTGTTAACAAAGAATATAGCTGAGACTAAGACCCACGCCTTGGAAGAAATTGTGTATGTAAATATGGCGAGACAACTAGGATTGAAATACAAATCATATCCAAATGAAGCAGGTAGCCTTATTAGATATCGCCCATTTTTTTCGTATGATGAGGTAATCCATCATTTAAACGAAGGAGAACCAAGATATCTTTTCCACCCTGTAAGAAGAAATAAGCATGATGGGGCGAGAATTCTCTTAAATCACTTGCTGCTTCAAGAAATACAACAAAGCGGTCACGATAGTGGGAATTCAGGATATATACCGAATATTGATCAGGTTAAAGGTGTGCCCTCTCTATTGTCCGATAATGGTTTACACTCCGGCCCCAATGAATGGCTAGCTCCTTTAAAATCAGGTCGGGTGGCAAATTGGAGAAAACTAGCCGACAATTTACCTTGGTTCGGGCCATATGTCTTCGGTGAAGATAATGCTGAAGCTGTGACAATGATTAAAAGCAAATCAGGTTACCTAGAAGCTGTCATTAGACATGATCAAAAACTGGCCCATTATTGGCGAGATGAACAAGGTGAAATTTGTTGGCGCATGAGTACAATGTTTGGTTCAAATACGACGGGGATTCCAATTCTAGTTGAAAACAAAGAGGGCGATTTTGAAGTTGTTGCACCACTTATTAACGGTGGGTTAGGGTATTGGTACCGTGACAACAAACGGCGTTCCAATGAATGGGAGGGCCCAGTTTTAATTGATAACAAGAACATTATAAGACCGTTATCAATCTTACGAAACGAGAATGAACAGTTGGTTATTGTGGCGTATCTTAGCGGAAAATTAGTGTCATATGTAAGGGAAGATGGAATTTGGATCGGACCCTTAGTTTCATTCTTTGAAGGCAATATTCAGGGATGGAGCGGATTAAGCGGATTAAGCGGATAACGAAAGCCTTTGTAGAGTGGAGGAGATCCTATGCGAATATATTTTTATAATCATTATTTATATGGACGCGGTGGAATGGAAACGGTTGTCCCAATGGTTTGTAAAGATTTAATGAAAAGAGGTCATGATGTAAAAATTATTCTGATGAAGAAATCAGAGTATACTGATTGGACACTTGGAATTCCAGTCATTTATCTTGAAGCCGAGGTAGAATCCAAACAATGGCGCTTTGTCGATGCGAATGAAACATACGGCCGGATCATGATGTTGCAAGAGGGGTTGCGAAGGCTTCCTGCTCCTGATGTTATCGTCCCAATGGATATTGAAAATATCATTCCAGCCCGAATAGCCTCAGAGGTTTATATCGATCGCCCTAAAATCATTAGTTGGATTCACTTGTCTCTTAAAGTATTGAAAAATCAAAAGAACCTTATTTTTGCTGATGCCCATCTTTCGATCAACAAAGAAAATATGCTTGAACTTCGAAAATTAGACGAATACGGACCTACTTATCTTGTTTATAATCCTGTTTCGATGCAGACGGATTTCATCTCTAGACCAACGATTCCTCATTTTATTTTCCTTGGTCGATTGGGTCACCAAAAAAGATTAGATCGTGTTCTTCACGCTCTTGCTAATGTTTCAGGAGATTGGACATTACAAGTTATCGGTGATGGAGATAAGGGACCTAGTTATAAAAAATTGGCTAAAGAACTTGGTATAGATGATCGTATTACTTGGGAGGGATGGAAAACCAGGCCTTGGGAGGTCATAAAAAAGGCATCAGCTATGCTCCTGCCTTCTGATTTTGAAGGATTTCCCGTCTGTATCATTGAAGCCCATGCACATGGAATTCCTGTCATTGCAGGTGATTGTCCATCAGGTCCCGCGGAGATGATTCAAAATGGAATTAATGGTTGGCTCTATCCTTATCAAGATGTAGTTGCCTTATCCAGTATTCTTAATGGCGTTGTGCAAAAGGAAATCCTTCTTCCCAGTCAAGAAACCGTAAAACAAACTGCAGTAGATTATGATGTAGAAAAAGTGGTCAATCGGATAGAAAAAGCTTTGTTAGATCAATGTAATCGGAGTGAAAAAATGCAAATATAAAAAATCGTTTCCACTACCCTTTATAATATTGGGGGGATACTGTGTCTAAAAAGGAATCGAAGATCATAACAGATAGGCATGGCAACAAAATTACAACAGACGAAATTCAATGGATTTGCCAACAACATCATTTAGGTGAAATTCAGCGTATCATTGGTGTTCTCGGAGGTAGAGCCAATGTCCCTATTCTAGTCAAAACGGAAAAAGGTAAATATGTATTGCGGTATGTAACACATCCTGCTTCAAAGGAACGAATAAAATATATTGAGGATATCATTTTATGTTTGAAGGAGGCCTCTATACCTGTTGAAAATGCTATTAAAAATAAAACTGGAGAGTATTACTCTTTAATCAATAACAGACTGATTCAAGTGTACCCGTTTATCCAAGGTTCTAGCTTTAAATTTGTCCCTGAACAAATTAAGTCCAATGCAAGAATGCTGAACAGATTTCATGCCGCATTAAACTTATTTAAGCAGGGGCCGTTGCCAATAGACTCAATCTGCCCAACTGAAGAAAACCTCAAAATTAGATTAAACCGTTTGTATCAACATAAAGAATCGATATCCAATTCCTCCCTTTCCAAAATTGAATCCCTATATTCTCTTCTAATTAAGCATTGGCAAAAAGCAAATGAAATTGAATTTAAAGATACGATTATCCATGATGACTGGCATCCTTGGAACCATATCTATAATAAGGATGGGTCTGTTGCGTGTATTCTGGATTTTGATTATGTTCGACCAGGGAAACGGGCTTACGATGTGGCTTATTGTATATATTGGATTTTCATGCGTTCCCCGAATAAGAGCAGTAAGATCAATTCGAAAATGTATCTGGATAGTTATGATGAGCTGACATTAGAAGAAAAAAAATTCTTACCAATAGTCATTGCAAAAGTAGCGTTATTTTTTATTATAGAATCCGTTGTAGAAGTAGATAATCAGATAAAAGTAAATGAGCCTCTGATTGAATTTTTACTTAGTCAAGGGGGGGAAAGATTTTTCCTTTAAATGAAGAACTGGCCCTCTGACAGAGGAGTTTCGTTCCCCTTTCAGGCAGCTCCAGCCTATTTACTGGAGTTTTCTTTATTAATCCTATTATTTCCCATTAAAATTGGAAACATAAAGCTTAGCGAAGATGGTATTACACCTGTCAGAAGGATAAAGACTACCTTCAAAGGGGTGTAAAATGAAAATGACCTTGATAACAACATTTAAAGAAAAAAAACGTGAGAAACAAATAAAATATGAACGGACATTGCTTCGCGATTTATCAATTCAAATGCTTAAAACGAGTGTTCAAAGATATTTTGGTTCATCAAGAATAGCCTCTAGTGTTTTGCTTAAATCAGGGATGGAGGAGGCCTGTTATGATGTTGCGATTGAAGGGTATTTACTCGGAGCTCGAATGAGCCGGTTTGGATATTTTGGTGAAAATATGAAACAGGTTCAAATGCGGTGTGAAAATGAGTTAAAGCATTTGTCCGATACGTTATATAATTTTATTCTTTATTGGGGGCAAGGCCTTGGGGATGATGGTATTCAAAGTGAGTCTTTATTTTATATTTGCGAACAGTATGTAGATTCCTGGTGGAGGGAAGGTTTCCAAAAAGGGGAAAGACGGTATAAACTCCGTCTTCACTAATCATTAGCATACCTTAAGTTCTTTTGTGTACCTTGTTTTTGCGTTCTAAATCTTTCTCTTGTCCCATATAGTTAATTGAAAGGGACGGGCAGGAGGGAGACACTTAACGTATGAAACGAAAATTAAAAATTAGTGGATTTGCTCTTGGGCTAATCATTTTATTTTTCATATTACAGTATGATTTTAGAGAAGATGACTCTTGGAAGTCATGGAATCTCCCCTTGAGCGGTAAAATAATTATGCTTGATCCCGGTCATGGAGGTCCCGATGGGGGAGCAGGAGATAAGCGAGCTCTTGAAAAGGACATCGCCTTAGATGTGTCCTTAAAAATAAGGGATTATCTTCAAGAGCAAGGAGCTCTTGTTATAATGACTCGGGAAACCGATCGTGATTTAGCTGATAACGATACAAGGGGTTACAGCCGAAGAAAAGTAGAGGATTTAAAAACACGGTTAAAAATGATTAACGATTCTGATGCCGATTTATTTGTCAGTATCCATTTAAATTCAATTCCATCGCCCCGCTGGAGTGGAGCACAAACGTTTTATGCACCTCGAAAAAATGAAAATGAAAGAGCGGCAAAATTTATCCAAGATGAATTACGCAAGAATATGGAAAATACGAAGCGGGTAGCCAAGCCGATTCATCATGTTTATATACTAAAACACGCAAAGAAGCCTGGAGCATTAGTTGAAATCGGCTTTTTATCAAATCCAGCTGAACGAAACAATTTGAAACAGGAAGGATATCAGGAGAAAGTAGCCGCCTCTATTTATAAAGGAATAATTCGCTACTTTACGGTTGAAAAAGAACTAAAAGAAACAAACTAGAAGGTGAATCACCTTCTTTTTATTTTTTTGGTATAACATAATAGGGTGTGATTCACATAACTGTTATTTTTGTGAATTATGGTATATTATGAATTGGATATAAATACATAAGGTAGGTGTGTAGAAATGTTAACAGAGGCAAAAGTAGTAGAGCTTTTAAATGGATTAAAGGAGCCTTTTTTACATAAAACACTTGAAGAAGTTTCAGCCATTCAAGAAGTGAAAATTAATGAAGAAAAAGGCCATGTTAGTGTCAAGGTGGCGATTGCTAAAACCGGCACAGCGGAACAGCTTCAACTTCAATCAGAAATTGTATCTTTGCTAAAGCAAGAGGGAGCTAATACAGTTGGACTTCGTTTCAGCGAGCTTCCTGAAGAGGTTTTGGCGAAATTCCGCGCAGAAGCTGCTCCGGAGGAAGAAGGGTTGCTTTCTCCTTCAAGCAAAACAACCTTTATTGCTATTGCGAGCGGAAAAGGTGGCGTTGGAAAATCAACAGTATCAGTAAACCTTGCCGTATCATTAGCGCGTTTAGGGAAAAAAGTCGGTTTAGTTGATGCAGATATTTATGGATTTAGTGTACCAGACATGATGGGAATCACGAATCGTCCTGCTGTTAAAGATGATAAAATCATCCCTGTTGACCGTTTTGGTGTAAAGGTTATTTCCATGGGATTCTTTGTAGAAGATAATGCTCCAATTATTTGGCGTGGACCAATGCTTGGCAAAATGTTAAACAGCTTCTTCAATGAGGTGAACTGGGGTGAGTTAGACTATCTATTGCTGGATCTTCCTCCAGGTACAGGAGATGTTGCTTTAGATGTTCATTCCATGCTTCCAGCTTGTAAGGAAGTAATCGTTACTACTCCACATCCTACTGCTGCCTTTGTTGCAGCCCGTGCAGGGGCAATGGCAATCAAAACTGATCATGAAGTGATTGGGGTTATTGAGAATATGTCCTATTTCGAGAGTGAAAAAACGGGTGAGAAGGAATATATTTTTGGTCGAGGCGGAGGAGAAAAATTAGCCGAAGAGCTTCAAACGAAAGTACTTGGTCAACTTCCATTAGGTCAGCCTGATTGGAATGAAGAAGATTTTGCACCATCCGTTTATCAGGAAGACCATAAGCTAGGTAAGATTTATCGTGATATTGCCCAAAAGATTATGGAAACGATTGAAAATTAGTAAATAAACAAAGAAAAAGCCTCCTTAAATAAAGGGGGCTTTTTTTTGTTTAAAAAGCAAATCTTTGTTAAGAAGCTAAGGTAATTATGCACCAGTTGCTTCCTCTTTTTTTCCGGTTTTTGTCTCAGCAGCTGCCTTCATTAAAAGATCTTCTATTTTTGCCTTAAATAATGGATTTTCAAAAGTCTCACTTACGACTTTTTCCATATAGGCACGATATTCAGTGCTTTTCAGTGTATCTTGAACTTCCTTTTGTAGCTCAGGATCCTTCATCAGTTCGACCATTTTGCTTCGATAATCTGGATCATTCATTAAGTTTTTCATTAAGGTTGCATTTTCCTTTTGCATGCTTTTGGCCACACCTTCAGCAAATTTTGGATCTGAATAGGCCTTTTTCCAAAACTCCATTCCCTTATCGGATGTAAGAGTTTGTTCAATTGTATCCTTTACGACTACTTGATCCATCACCAATTGTTGTTTAAGTTTTTCGTCGGACATGACTTCTTGGATTGCTTTTTTCCCATCATCAGTTTTTAATATGTCGACAACCATTTTTTTTGTTTCTTCATAATCCATTTGTGCACCTTGTAAGTCTGCCTCAGAGCAGCCGGATATTATATACAAAAAGCAAAATGGGAGGAGCAGCTTTGACCATTTCAACATAAAAAAAGCTCCCTTCACAAAGCATTTCTTACTTATAGAATGAGAAATAAGGACAAATTTTATGCATTTACAAGTGAATATCTAGATTTTTCAAAATTTGGTTGGTACAATCAAGGCAGTAAATAATATTATTTTCTTCGAAACAAGAGAACGAATTGTTAAAAAGAAAAATGGGGGAAAAATTGTGAATAGCCGTAATTTGGTAAAGTTGTTTTTTTCAACTTCATTACTTGGGGCACTTATAACTGGGGTTGTAGGTTTTGTTGTTCGTTGGGAGGAATTTAAACCGTTTTTTTCTAATTTCGATTTAGTTGAAATTATATCGATCTTTTTTTGGTTAATGGGAATGGGGCTAATATTTAGTCTGTTAAGCCAAATGGGCTTTTTTGCCTATTTAACAATACATCGGTTTGGCTTGGGAATCTTTCGAAGTGTTAGTCTTTGGAATAGAGTTCAGATTGTCTTAATTGGATTTGTTTTATTTGATTTAGCCTATTTCCGCTATTTATTTTTTGCAAAAGAAGGGGATAGCTATATTCCATATATTGCTGTTGCCCTATTTATCTTATTATTCGGGATTATTGTTGCATGGCAAAAAGCAAAGCAAACGAACAAGGATGCGTTTATCCCAGCTTTATTCTTCATGATGGTTATTACTGTAATTGAGTGGATGCCAGTTTTACGGGTAAACGAAAAAAGCTGGTTGTATTTAATGTTAGTTCCCTTACTTGTCTGCAATGCATATCAATTACTAGTTCTTCATAAGCTCAATGAAACATCACATTTGCAAAGAAATCACGTTCAAAAAGCCTGAATTCCTAAGGAGGCTGAAAATCACCATCAGCTTCCTTAGGGCCCAGGCCTTTTTTTTATAAGTTGAGAAAGTATTTAAGTAAATGAGTGTCTAGCTCCAGCGCCCAGCTCCTAGTGAACTTCGCCCACCTCCCTACGATAAGTCAACATCGAATCGCTATCGCTCTTCGTGTTTCCTTTATCTCAGTCGGTGTGCTCCAGTCCTGTCGTGCGCTACCCGGGCGCTTGCGCCTTTCTTAATTTATTTCAGAAGATTGAGCATTTCCATTGGCGATCATTTCGGAAACGGATACTAATTTAAGACCCTTTCTCCTTAACTCATCGATAACTTCCGGAAGGGCCTTTGCGGTTTGTTTGGCAGAATCTGATGCGTGCAATAGGATAATGTCTCCTTTTTTCGCTCTTGAAACATTCTTGGTAATTTCTTTTACGCCAGGATTGGTCCAATCTTTCGAGTCAATACTCCAGTGGACAAACTTATAGCCATATTGGGAGGCAATTTTAAGTGCCCGCTGGTCAAAATGTCCGGTAGGGGCACGAACCAACTCTATCCCTTTAACATTTAACTTTTTAAATGCCTCCTGAGCCAGTACTAAATCCTTTCTAATTTTTGAATCCTCTAATTCCGAATAATCTTGGTATGAGTAACCAAGTATTCCAATTTCAAATCCTTCTTTCACCATTCTTTCGACAAGGTCAGGGTGTCTTTCCGCCCAAGAGCCGGACAGAAAAAAAGTTGCCGATTTAACATTTTCCTTTTTTAAAATGTCGATAATAGGTTCGGCCTTTTCATCACCCCAACCGATGTTAAATGTTAAAGCAACATCCTTTTCACCCTTATAAATGGCTTTCGGGCTATCTTTAGCAGTAAACACCGCAAGATGAAAGATGTTTTCCATGTACATGAAAAAAGCGGTAAAGAAAGCTGCGACCATAATTAACACTAAATGTTTAATGGACTTACCATTTAATACGAAAAAGAAATTCATCCTCGTCACCTCGTCCCATACACTCAATCCTATCCTATGCGCTAGAATGATTGATATGATCATTTTGCTAATAAAAAAACCAAATATGGAAAACACTACAAAAACTACATTTTAATCAAGAGGTGTTTTATATGCTTGGTATGATGATCAATAGAAAAGAGGAACAGGAAATAAGGTATTTAATTAAAAGAGAAATGGATGAAATCTTATATGATTTAAAAGATGAACGAATCGACCATACCGTCAAAAATGCGATGGAAGAAAGGTATAAAATATTATTTTCCCTATTTAAACGGTTTGCCCCACCATTCGAATGCTTTAAATATATGCCGTCCAAATATAAACAGTTAAAAAAGGGCTGAATAATTTAGGCAAATATATAGCTTATAAAAAACTAATGTCAGTGCAATTAAATAATTTGCAAAAAACTGTTGACTAATAAGTTGCATCTTGTTATATTAATAAACGTCGCTGCAAACGAACAAAAGAAAAACGAAATCCTTTGCGGTAGACGGTTTAAAAAATATGTTGACAGTAAAAACGCTGTATGATATATTAAGAAAGTCGCCTCTCGGTGACAAGTTATAAAATTGCTCTTTGAAAACTAAACAAACAAACGTCAACAATAATATTTTATAGTGTGATTGACTTCGGTCGAGACACACTAGCCAACGTAACTTTTATGAGCTAAATCAACTTTCTCGGAGAGTTTGATCCTGGCTCAGGACGAACGCTGGCGGCGTGCCTAATACATGCAAGTCGAGCGGATTGATGGGAGCTTGCTCCCTGAAGTCAGCGGCGGAC
>NZ_JBKFGH010000041.1:0-3811 GCF_051233475.1 Neobacillus terrisolis
GGTTAACCCCTCAAAAAGAAGCAGCACAAGCTTCTGTATTAAGGTTGCCCAAAAATAGTAAAAAACGCTCGGGCCTTGACAGTTTTGTTCATATCAGGTCCCCTGTGTCCGCCTAGGTCCAAAAAAACAGCAATTTTATCAAAATAAGGTCCTCTATGTCCGCTCAAAAAGTTCATGGGGACGGTTCTTCCGTCTCCTTTTGCGTTTAAACATGCCTTAGAAACCTCAAAAATACCCGCATCCACGCGTACCGCAGGAAAAATACACTAGAACCGTCCCCATGTTCATACCCGCATCTACGCGTACCACAGAAAAAAAACACTAGAACCGTCCCTATGTTCACTTTAAATTCCAAACTTGATGCTCATCAAGTTTTTCTATCATTAACTGGTTTAAGATTATGATGTAATAGACTAAGGGAGGCAATAACATATGACAAAAGCTGTATTCCAATTAGAACCATTAACCTGCCCATCTTGCATTAAAAAAATCGAAACGGCCTTAAATAAAACAACAGGTGTCGTATCAGCAAAAGTTTTATTTAATGCAGGCAAAGTCAAAGCAGAATTTAATGAATCGGCAGTTCAGGTAAATCAAATAGGAGAAATGCTTGAAAAACTGGGATACCCCGTGTTATCAGCTAAAATTTCACAAAACTAAATAACGGGCTAGATGACTTATAACCGGGCGTGCATATTGGGAGCAAACTGGTTATAAGTCTTTTTGTTTATTTTGAACACGATTTTGATTGGAGTGGAAAACAACATTCAGGTTTTAACAGAATTAAAATTAAAAACTTGACGACCGTCAATTCTTTTAAAAATAAAGACGCCTACTATATGTGTATAGAGATATTGGAGGAGTTGAACAGGATGCTATTCATTCATAAATATAAAAACCACATTACCTTTGTTTCCGGAATATTAATTGTCTTAGGGTTTCTTTCGGGTTTATTAGGTTATGACAACAATAAAAATATTACGCTCATTATCGCAACCTTCATCGCCAGTGTGCCCATTTTATTGAAGGCCTTCCAGGCACTCAGAATCAAAGTATTTAGCATCGAATTATTGGTCAGTATTGCTGTAATCGGGGCACTTTATATTCAAGAGTATACGGAATCTTCGATTGTTACATTCTTATTTTTATTAGGGGATTTGCTCGAATTAAGGACTTTAGAAAAAACACGTTCATCACTGAAAGAACTGATCGATATGGCTCCAAGGGAAGCTACAGTCATTCGCAACGGAATGACTCTAACGATTCCCGTGGAGGAAGTCGTGGCAGGGGACCGGGTGATCATCCGTTCTGGAGGAAAAGTCCCTGTTGATGGGAGAATTCTTTCAGGGCAGGCACTTTTAATTGAAGCTGCGGTTACAGGTGAATCCACTCCAGCGTCGAAAAAAACAGACGAGAGAGTGTTCAGTGGGACAATCGTAGATAATGGTTATATTGAAGTTGTCGCTGAAAAAGTAGGCGAGGATACCACTTTCGCTAAAATTATCGAATTAGTCGAGGAAGCACAGGAATCAAAGTCGAAAACGGAGAAGTTTCTGGACAGGTTTTCTACGGTTTATACGCCTGCAGTTGTTATTTTATCCATTATCGTCTTTACGCTCACAAGAGATCTCCATTTAGCTATTACATTTCTAGTCATTTCCTGTCCAGGTGCCTTGGTTATTGGAGCTCCAGTTTCAAACGTTGCGGGGATTGGAAATGGTGCTAAAAACGGCGTTCTTGTGAAAGGTGGAGAGATTTTAGAAAAGCTTTCTAAAGTAGATACACTCGTATTTGATAAGACCGGAACGCTGACAAAAGGAAAACCTGAGGTAACCGATATTAAGACCTTTACTCAGACTGACCAAAATGACTTACTAAGATTAGTTGCCCAAGCGGAAACGATTTCTGAACATCATTTAGGCCAAACCATTGTGAAAGAAGCCATGGGCAGAAACATAAATCTAAACGGTCAAATTGAAAATGGTGAGATTATCAAAGGACTTGGAATCCGTGCGAATGTTGAAGGTCAGAGCGTAATTATTGGGAATCGCAAATTAATCGAACGCGAAAACATCAAAATTCCTCTGGAGGCTGCCGAATATGCCATAAAACGTGAAAAGGCAGGAAACACTGCTATTTATGCTGTAATTGATAATCAAGTGGCAGGTATTTTCTCGATTGGCGACCAAATCCGGGAAGACGCCTTAACGGCCATAGCGGAATTGAGACAAAACGGAATTAAGAAAATCATTATGTTGACAGGTGATAATCAACACACGGCGCAAATAGTGGCGAATAAACTTGGATTAGATGAATTTTATGCGGAATTACTGCCGGAACACAAAGTAGAGCATGTAAAAACATTAACAGAGAAAGGATATGTTGTGGCGATGGCTGGGGATGGAATTAATGATGCCCCTGCGATTGCAACTGCGGATATTGGGCTCGCAATGGGGGAAGGTGGTACAGATGTTTCGATGGAAACGGCTGACGTTGTCCTAATGGCTGATAAGCTCACACAATTGTCACATGCCTATTCACTATCGAAAGTAACGATTCGCAATATGAAGCAAAATACATTTTTCGCCGTATCCATCGTTTTTATTCTCTTGATCGGGGTCCTTTTCAAGACAGTACACTTGGCATCTGGCATGTTCATTCACGAAGCGAGTGTATTAATGGTGATCTTAAATGCCATGAGATTAATTGGATTTAATCAAAAGAAGGAAAATACAGAAAGAAAGCTGCATCCAGTACAGGTTCAGGAGATTTAGGTATGAAATGGAGTGAAAAAAATGAAGATAAACGAAAAGCATGCATGTCATCATGATAAAATGTGCGTTTCTCTTGTTCCGATTTTTAATCATTTAGAAATCGAGCAAAGGAATGAGGTTATGAACACAGCTCAATCGGTTTTGTACCAAAGGGGGCAAATCATATATCATGATGGGGATCAGTCAGACTCCCTTTATATTGTAAGTAAGGGAAAAATTAAAATTTACCGCCTTTCTGAATCAGGAAAAGAGCAACTGATTCGTATTTTAAACACTGGTGATTTTACCGGTGAACTTGCTTTATTTAAAGAGGAAGTTCACGAATCCTATGCAGAAGCGATGACAGATACTCAAGTTTGTATGATAAATCGTTCTGATTTACAAGAGCTTCTTTTGAAATACCCGTCGATTTCATTAAAAATATTAACGGAATTCTCAAACCGGTTGGAGCAGTCGGAGAAACAAACTGCACGGTTTGCCACGGAGAAAGTTGAAACGCGGATTGCTTTGTTTTTAGCAGAATGTTTAGATGCTGATGGCCGATTAAATGAAGTAGTACTGCCGATGAGTAAAAAAGATTTAGATTCCTATTTGGGAACGACTCCCGAAACCATCAGCCGCAAATTAACAGAACTTGAACAACAAGGCTACATCAAACAAAAATCCAACAAAAAAATAGAAATACTCGATCTCGATGGTTTGCTTCTGGTGTAACAGAGGGTGTGAACAGGGGGACGGTTCTCTTGTATAATTTCCTCGTAACACAACCCAAGAACCACAAATTTTACACCTTGAAGTAATAAAGTTTAAAGTTTTTGATACACAAGAACCGTCCCCTTGATTCCCCATGTCTCACAAAAAAGCGCTTCTCGTCATTGAGAAGCGCTTTTGTCTGTTGAGCCGGCCGGCTGCAATGGTGGGGGAGTAATTTTATCTTTGTTCTCCTTTTCTGTTTATTTAAGTGAAATGTCTTCGATTTTCCCTCCTTCCTTTAATAATAGTTTTGTATATAAATCACCTGGACCTATGAACTGTTT